>DAOPYA010000022.1:0-50638 GCA_035352635.1 Candidatus Rifleibacterium sp. | reverse complement strand
GCCTGTTCGGCAGCGATAATGCGCCTGGTGGCGTTAATAGCCGCACAGCGTGCCGCCAGAGCGTTGCCATCATCAGCCGGGAAAACACCAAGAATCTTGTCGCCCATAAGTTTATCAATATCTCCGCCCTCTTCAAGAATGATGCGGCAAAGTTTTGCCACCTGATCTTTAAGTTCTTTAAAGAGCTCAGCCGGGCTACCCTTCTCAAGCCGACTTGCAAAATCGAGGCTGCCAATATACATCACGACAAACTGCCGACGGCCGCCTGCCACAGTCTCGGCCTCGCTGCCAGCCGCCTGCCGTGCACTGCGTGAAAGCATTTTCCCCATGATCTCTTTCTCGGCAAGCCCACGGGCAAAGCGATCATAGGCATTGCAGAGCCGGCCAAGCTCGTCGGCCCGCTCCAGATTGATCCGATAAAAATAATTCTGCTGCCCGATGTGATACATGCCCTCAGTAAGGGCTCTGACCGGCAACATAATATCTGAAGCCGTCTGAAAGCCAATAAAAAGAAACAGCAGCAACGCAAAAAGAAGAAAAATGGCGATAAAAATTTGAATACGCTGCGAAGCCAGATCAACCGGCGCCTGCGAACCGACGGCAATCATAAAATTCTCGGCAATCCGGTTGCCTGGGCGGCCCTCAATACTGACCTGGCCATTACCAATCTGCTGTTCAAGCGAAACCGGAAGGTTTGAATCGTGAATCCAGGCCGCAGCACGCCGCAGATCAAGACCGGGCTGAGGTGAAAAAGAATTCATAAGGCCGGCATGACGAGCGTAGTCCATTGAAAAAACCGCAAAGGGCCCTCTATTTCGCCTGGCAATACGCTTCAGATAACCACCCCGACCGACGGTTACCATCCAGAGCAGCAGATGTTTCGGATCGCTTATGGAAGGAAGGGCCAGTGGCATTACCAGGGCGGCGCCAGTCGTGATTTCAAACTCAACCATGCGCGAAAAGGCACTGTTCAGCATAATATAGGCATCATCACCGAAGTTAGATCTGATGCTGCGCATCGCTCCATCAAAAAATAATTCCCCCTTCAGATCCTGCATTTTCAGGCTATCTGCCTGGCTTCGACCAGAGACCCCGGTCAGAATGTGCCTGCCGAGCTGGCTCAGCAGAACCGGAAAGCCACCCGCTTCTTTGCCAACTTTACGGCTTTGCGAGACTGTCCAGTTGTTGCGCCCGATGATGATCGCATCACGCGCGGTTGCATTACCACTCCAGTCGTCGGTCGAATCGATCTGGTCAAAGGCTTCGAGAAAAATTCGACGCATGCTTGCGGCTGGCTCAGACGCTTTCGGTTCTGCATCGAGTTTTTCGGCTTCTGCCAGAATTCTTGCATCGCTGGCAAGAGTCTGCAGTTGCCTGGCAAGAATCTGCTCATGCCATGAGGCACGCGCCTCAAAACTGTCGAGGTAGCGCCGCATTTCAGCGCGTTGCTGGTGCAGAAGCGCCTGGCGATTCTGAAAAACGAAACTGTCACCCACCAGCTTCACCGTAAGCATGGGCACCAGCGCGGTCAGCATTATCGACACAATCAGTTTCAGCTGCACAGATCGACTCAACCCGCTGCCGGCATAAAGGGTTCGATGCACATAAAAAACGACTGCTGAAGCCATAATCAGCAGCAGCAACCGAAGATAAAATAGTCTATTGAAGCCTGATTTCTGAATAAACCTGAGAATTTTGAGACTGCAATTCCGACCCTGAATAAGAATGTCCTGTTCCTCTGAAATAACGGTCTGGTCATCGGAATGATTCAGTTTTTCAGCGCTGAGAAACCCGGCACTGCGATATACTCTGCCGGCCTGGTCACTTATAGCCAGTTCACAACCAGCATCGCTGTTGTCGGTAACCAGAAGCTCAAGATTGCCACGCACCTGTTCAAGGGGCACCGCAAAGAAAATTATGCCGGCAGTTCGTTCGCCTGGCGCGGAATAAGAAACCAGGTCGGTATTTTCTTCGGGCAGAGGCAGATCTCGATGGTTTTCTGGAATCATTCTGACGTAGTTCCAGAATAAAAGTTCAATTATCGGGCCGTTTCTGACTACGTCGGCGCCGCCGACCTTTTCGGTAATAATCTGGTTCACCGAGCCACCATTACCAAACAGCTCAATCATATTTTCATTGAGAACCCGCAGCAGTTCTTCATGCCTGCTTTTATTTGCAGAGAATTTCAAGTACTGCGCCAGTTGAAAAAAGAGTTTGTGCTGCGGCTCTGACAAGCCATACGAGAAGACAGTCGAGTCTCCGGCATGCTTTTCGGCATCAACAGCAATCGCAAAAACTCGCGACGGCACAATTCCCATTGCATTCATTTCTTCAATCTGCGTTTTCAGGCCAGTTGCGATCACCTTGCCGTCATTCGCAGGCATGGTGCTGTTCATTGCAGCTTCCATATTTTTGATCATCAAACTCAGTCGGCCCTCAAAAGCTGAGACGCTGGCATTTTCGGCAGCGATCTGGCGGGTCAGCCTGAAATTTTGTTCGCGGGCAGCTGACATTGCCGTCTTATTCGCGAGCTGGTCACGCCAGACAACCCCCTGATTAACCCCCATGCCAATAAGCAACACCAATACAATTGTAATAAAGACGATCATCGGCCTGAAATCACGGGCCAGAGCTGTTTTAGTTTCAGCAATAATGACCTTCGCTGCTGTTTGTTTTTGTTCAGGCAATGCCGAAGTCACTGGGCCGTCACCGGCACCCTCGAGGTGCCATGAATCGCCAGCAGAAAAAGTCATGGCACCTGCTTCGCCAGGCACAGCAACCCAGTCGATTCGCCCGGCAAGCAGTCTGGCGATCTCAGGGTCAAAAATTATCGGCAGATCCGGGCACACCTTTGTCAGCGCTTCCAGCTGGGCCGCACGATGAAAATTTTCGCCGATGATGCTGTAATCAAGCCTGGTGTCATCGCTGCCAACCGAACCGGCATAAAAATGGCCATAAGCCAGGCCTACCCCGAATGCATAGGTAAAAAGACCCCTCTCACTGCGCCGGCGATTCAATTCCTTCAACGCGGCATTCATACGCACCGACGCGGTTAAGGCATTCAGGGCAGCAACGCCTGGTTCTTCAGCTTCAAAGACAGCTTCAATGGCATCGCCAATGAATTTATAGATGCGGCCACCACTAATGGTTATGGCTTCGGCCATCGCAGCAATATGATGATTGAGCATCGCGGTAATCTCGTCGGTTGGCCATTTTTCGCAGAGAGTTGTAAAGCTTCTGATATCAGATACCAGCGCGACACCCTCAAAAACCCGAGTTTCACTGTCAGGCCTGACCGACGAACTTTTGGCAAGCGCTTCAACCGCATGATCAGAAAGAAGCGATGACAAGCGCTGCCGCTCTTTCAGGCCATCAACCATCTGAGCAAAGGCCCCGGTCAGTTTTCCCAGTTCATCAGACCGCGAAGAATCAAGGTTAATTGAATAATCACCTTCAGAAACGCAGTCCAGGGCCTTTTTCAAGCCAGTTATCGGCTGAAGCAGGAATGCTGACATAAACCAGGCACTGAGTGCAGCGATCAGCAAAGAAATTATGGTCAGCAGCACGAAATTTCGCTGGCGACGAGCTTCATCGGCCCGGATCTGCCGATGATCACCGATTCCGGAAATTACATATTCAGAATCGCGACCGTAGGGCATCGCCACCACCGTCAGGCCAGGCAGGTGTTTCCTGACCGTGCCTCCCCTTGCTGCGGCGGTCTCTGCTACATCACTGGCCCCTGAAAAAGCCTGAACCCCAAGGTCATCATTATCACGTCGATAAAAGGTTCTTAAACCCTGAGGTTTATTGCTGAACGCGATAAATGAGAATTCCGGATTGCTTTGTTTAAAACCGTCTATGGCAACCCCGATTGACTTTTCAAACAGTTTCCCGTCATCCCAGACGACAAACAGCAATGCATCAGGTTGGCCGGTCACCTTGATAAAATCATACATAATGGTGGCGGTTACCTGGCCAGACTGCTGGCTGAGGCAGAAATTTCGAAACTTTTCTATTTCGTCGGCCAGAGTACTGCCCGAAAGCGAGCCGAATGCCTGTGCACCGAACCTGTCTTCTTCTGAGACTTTGAAATCGGGCAGTATGATGCCTGGGGAGCTTTTTAATACTTTTTTGCGCAGATTCTCAATGATCGGAGCGCGATAAACAGTAAAAATATCGCGCAACCGATGCAGCGATGAAGGCTCGCCGGTATATTCGCGACCATTTCCTGCCAGATCAAGCAGATAAAAACCAATCAAAGGCAGCCTGGTTCCGCCCCGGTTAAAAGAGGCAAGAACGCGCTCTTGAGCTTCAGGGCTGCTAAACCCTTTGGCAGCAATGATTTCAGACAGTTTCTCGTCAGCAAACAGCCTGCTGCAAGAATGTTTATACTCATCCTGGAACTGCAGTTTGCGGCTCTCAATCTGATTCAGGCAGGCGTCGAGCTGATCGGCAATCTGATTCTGCTCTGATCTGGCGGTCTGATACTGATAGGCTGCTGCTGTTGAACCCAGAAGCCCCAGCGGAAAAGTCGCGGCAAGAAAATACAGAATAAGAAACCGCAAGGTCAGGCGCGGTTCAAGCCAGCGATTGAGAATCAGGCCGCGCAAGGTCAGAAGCACCAGAATTGTAGAGGTTAAAAAATTCATTATCTTGAGCCAGAGTGGCAGACCCGCCTTGACTGGCCGCCGGGCGACGAAGACTGTCAGATAATCTGAACTCTGGGCAAAATGGCTATAAACCTTGTAATTTCCGATGAGAGCCGGTGCGGGGGCGCCGTTTCGAAGCCAGTATGCCTTGGCGGCACGGCTGGTGCCCGGCAATGTCAGGCTCTGCCGCCAGGCCTCAAAAAGCCTTGAACGTTGCAACCCGGCTGCCAATATGGGTTTGGCACCGGGGTCAATCATTGGGATAAACCCGCCGATGCCACTGCCGCGACGCCCACATTCTTTGATCGCCTGCTGCATTGAGTTGTTTTTTGCTTCATCACTGACTTCGGCAGCCACCAGGTAACCCCATGAGCTGCCGGCAGTTTTCTCATGGTAATCCCAGATAAACCAGTGTGGCAGCCCATCATGCAGAATAAAAGTGCTGCGGCCCTTCTTGCTGTTGGCGAGGGCCTGACTGCGCATCGTTTTGCCGAAATAGCTTTCGGAAAATTTATCGCGCTGCTTGATTGTCGCCGTGGGCAGTTCGACGCCCTGGTGCTGCTCGACAAGATGGTTAAAAACCATCGCCATGGCACGTTTGCTCTCAACCCTTTCGCTCAGGGCATAAAACAGCTCATAACCACCGGCTTCATTATTCTTTCTGAATACATGCAGCTTATAACGCAAAAAAATTGGCGCGAAACTCTTCTGCCCGAGTTCTGCCAGCTGATTTTGCAGCTCATCGTCAGATTTGCCACTTTTAACAGCCTGATCAATCAACTCGGCGATCTGCCCTGCAAGGCGATTCAGACGGTAAGTCGGCGCCGAACTGCTGGTCAATGCTTCCAGTTCCTGCTGGGCTGTTTCGTCCTGCCCGCGCTCGTTCCAGTGTAATTCAATACTGGCGAGAAAACTGAATCCGACATTCAGAATCAGTACAGGCAGCAACCACATGATGTACGGCATCAACCTGGGCCATATATTGCTCTTGCGAGATTCTTTCTCGATGTCGCTCATGGCGGCATAATAACACAAACAGGCAAGTTGAAAAATATTCTGCCGAAACACCGTAATTTTAAGAATCGCCAGACCTGTGTTACAATCTTCATACATCGGAGGTGGTTTTATGGTTGCAAATGCACGGCGCCCTCGTGAAAAGAAATATTCTTACGCTGATTACCAGCAGTGGCCTGATGACGAGCGTTTTGAAATAATCGATGGAACTGTTTATGCCATGAATGCGCCATTGCGTATTCACCAGGAAATCCTCCTGGAAATGGCAAGGCAAATCGCAAATTTTCTCAGGGGCAAGCCCTGTAAAATTTTTATCGCGCCTTTCGATGTGCGTCTTACCGACCGGTCAAAAATTGATAACGAGATTTTCAACGTCGTTCAGCCTGATCTATCCGTCATCTGCGACCATGAAAAGCTTGACGAAAAGGGTTGTCTTGGTTCCCCAGACCTGGTTATTGAAATCCTCTCGCCCTCATCGGCGTCTTACGACAGCATCAAAAAGCGTGCCCTCTACGAAAAATTTGGCGTCAAAGAATTCTGGCTCGTGCACCCCACCGACCGCCTGGTAACCGCCTATCGACTCATCGATGGGGCCTATGGCCGCCCCGAAATCTTCGATATTTTTAATCCGGCCACCCCCGCCCTTATGCCAGACCTCAAAATCAACCTCTGCGAAGTATTCGGTATTTCACCCGCTGAGTTCGCGCTTAAAGAAGACAAAGTGCCATGGCGCACCGAAATCGTCGAACGCCAGCCCCAAAAACCCGCACCGGCAAAAAAAGCCCCCGCCGGCACCGCCAAAAGCAAAACCAGCTCCCGAAAAACTAAGCGACTCTAAAGCATGCCAACAGTCAGCTGCTTTGCAATGTTCATCGATTGATCACCCTACCCCTCAATAAATCAGCGTGAAGCATGGAATACCCCAAAACCAGTAAGCGTTTTATAGTCAGCCTGATTTTAATTCTGGTTTCTTTTGTGCTGCTGGTTGGGATTGCGTTCAAAAGCCTTTTGTTCCAGCAGGAAATGCTCAGCCGGCAGAACCGTGCCGAAAAATTGAGCCGCATCGATCAGATCAGCGAAGAATATTTCAGACGACTCGAAACGTCGCCACTACCCGCCGAAGCGATTCCACTGCCGATGAGCAACCCTTCTTTGCCGGCCTTGGCGGCCCCTGACAGTGCCCTCGCCCGCAACATCTTCATGAAAATTTCCATGGGCGCCGGTTCAAAGCAGGCTCTGCTGATTGAAGGAGAACTGAACTCTTCACCCGACGAGCAGGATTTCTGGCGCTATCTGCAGATGAACGAGTATGCTGCGACGGGCAACCATTTCGAAATGCGCCGCTGCGCGTTTCAGATTCTGAATTCAAATTTCGATTATCTTCTCGATAACGGCCGCACTTTGAAGACCGAGGCGGCAATAAAGGTTGCCGAAGCTTTTCTGGCAGAAAACAATCCCGAGTCCTGCCGGCAATGGCTGTTGCGCCTGCGGGCGCTGCCAGTGCCTGTGGCAATACCGCAAAGTTCAAAGCAGATGCTTAAAGGTGAACTCCCACCGCAGCTTCTGGCCTGGCTCAATTTTCTTATTCATTGTTATCAGCTTTCATACGCTGAACCCATCGAATCTGGCTGGAAACAAAATCAGACCGCGGAAACCCTTGTGATAAAACATACCGACGGCATCGCCGCCTTCTCTGCATCGACGGTTCTGGCTGGCTTTACCGGCCTGCTCAGGCAAAGAGGCTTCTCTAAAGTCGTTATTGCCAGAAGCCCCGGCATGCAGGGAAATTCTCACCTTCTTGCCGGTTCACGCGGTCTCTGGGTTACCATTGATGTCACTGAGCCACCAGCGCCGTTTCCGGGCGGATTTGTTCTGCTGCTGATTCTTACTTCTGCCGGAATTCTCGGACTCTTCTGGTTTTCGCTGCACGAATGGCAGTTCATACAAAAAGCCAGACTGCTCGAAGAAGAAGAAGATTTCTTCAGACAGACCGCCCACGACCTGAAAACCCCGATAACCAACGTCAGCTTTCTTGCCGAAACCCTGGCTTTAAAGCGCTACCGCAGCGAAGAACAGCAGAGTCGCTACCTTTCTCAGCTGCAGGTCGAGACCAGCAAAGCTGCCGAACTGTTCGACCGACTGCTTCTCTCGGTAAGGCTGCGACGAAAGACAGTTAACGCCGAACTCAAAAGCATTTCGGCGGCCGACACATTAAAGAGTCTGCTCACCCGCTTCCGAAACCGTCTGAATGCGTGGCAGACTGATGAAGAGTTTGAATACACAGGCCTGATAAAGGCTGACCCGGAAATGTTTGAACGGGTGATGATCAATCTGATCGAAAATGTTTTCCGGCACGCTTCAATTGGCCGAACTCTGATTTTGCGATGCTGCACGCTGCCTGAAATGAAACCAGGCGAAGTAGCGGTAATGATCGGTGATGCCGGTGATGCTTTTCCGGCGCCGTTTAGCGAAGGCGACATTGACCTGCTCACTAACAACCTGCTCTATCGACCCGAGCGGGGCGGCAGCGGCACTGGTCTTTTTCTCGTGCGACAGATAGTTGCGACCCACGGCGGGCAATTTTTTGCCCGGCAGCGCTCTGAAAAAGGAGTCTGGATGATAACCACCTGGAAAACCGTGCAATCATGACCAAAATTCTCATAGTTGAAGATGAACAGATAATTCGTGAACTTCTTGGCGACAACCTCGAATTTGAAGGTTTTGCAACTCTTCAGACCGCGACTCTGAGCGATGCTGAAGCTTCAATTAAGAGCGAAAAACCAGACATGGTGCTTCTCGATCTGAATCTTCCAGACGGCAACGGCGCCGAACGCTTGAAACAATGGCGCCAGAGCGGGTTAAGCATTCCGGTCATTATCTGCACCATCCGGGATCGCGAAATAGACATTATCAAAGCCCTTGACGCCGGTGCTGACGATTATGTTACCAAACCCTTTCGCATTCGCGAACTGCTGGCCCGGATCAAGGCCGTTCTGCGTCGCAGCGGCATCGGCAGTCGCCCTGAAACAAGTTCACAGCGCATCGGCCGCCTCGAAATAGATTTTGTCAGCCGTTCGGTGCGCTGCGCTGATGGCAAAACCACTTTAACTGCCACCGAATGGCAGATTCTTGAATATCTCTGGCAGAATCGCAATCAGGTGCTCAGTCGCGACCAGATCATCGACTGCATCTGGGGTATCGACGACCTCGAAGACAGCCGGGCCGTCGATGTGCACATCGGGCGGTTGCGAAAAAAGCTTGAAGCCGGGAATGAACCAGAGACCCTGCTGACGGTTAGAGGTTTCGGCTACACTCTTAAAGCCTGAAAAAATATTGTTACAAAACTGTTACATGTCTGACGGCAAAACGAAACATCGCGTGCAGATAATGATGATAGCAGAAATCCGAAAAACCAAGGAGCAATGTATGAAAAGAATCGTTATCGCGCTGTTTTCTCTCACGTTATTACTGGTTTTCCAGCAGACAGTCTCAGCAAACTCAGACCTCGACAATGCCATCATCCGCCTCTACAGCAATGGCCCTGATTCTCAAACTGAAGAAACCCTCAAGCAGCTGAGTGAGAGTTCAGATCAGAGTATTGCCGGGCGTGCCAGGTTTCATTTGTTGTGTTTGCAGATTATCAAAGGGGGCGAAGATGCCGGCGAAAAACTTGCAAAGCTTGAACTGAATGCCAGAAACGATGCAGAAAAAGAAACGGTTAAGCTTCTGAAGGAATTGCAGCAGCAAAAAAGCAACAAGATTCCAGAGCAATTTCAGGACAAAATATCGCTCGATTTCACAAACGCCAGAGTTCAGGATATCGTCTCAATCATTGCCAGGCGGGCCAAAGCCAATATTGTCGTGCATAACACAATCACCGACAAGATCACCCTCAGTCTTAAAGATGCCACTCTTATGCAGGCAATTGAGACCATCTGCGCCATGACTGATCTGCGCTATGAAAACAACGACGGCATTTTCATCATTCTGCCACGCACCAGTCGACGCCGGGATAATTACGAAAAACGCGAAATCAGACTGGCTTTCCTTTCGCCCCAGGAAGCTCTGAAAATGGCCGCAACAGAACTCGGGGAAGACAGAGACAACAAAGCCCCGGCGCACCTGTCGGCTGAGCAGGCAGCTTCCCGGCCAACTGCTGCCGAGAATCGCAACGTAACCTTCAAGGCAACCGAGGATTCAATAATCATGGAAGGTGAATTGACCGCCCTCGACAAGTTTGAAAACTTCTTGAGAAACCTTGATAAAAAAGGCAAGGCGCAGAAAGTCTCATTCAGAATCTGGAAAACCAACGCGGGGAAGGCGGTCACGATGCAGGATTTTGCGGCCATGGACGACGCGGCAAAAAAGCAGGCGGCAACAATTATTTCGGCCCCGGTGCTTATCACTTTGCCCGGCAAGGAAGCCAAAATTGAGGTTGGCGAACGAAACCCTGAAAACGACAAAACCAATGCTCGGCCTATGTCATATTCAATGTCGTGCATTATTCACGAAACCGCCAACCCCGATGTTCTTCGTCTGATAGCCCGGATGAAAGTATCTGGCAGCGCTCTTGAAAATGGTCGAACCGTTGAAATCAAAAAAGATTATGCACCGACTCTCGACATCGCCCGCAACAAATGGGTGCTGCTGCCAATTTATGAAGGCGCCGAATCAATGTTTCTTGAGCTGCAGGTCGGCAATCATGTTGAATGAAAAGCACTGATTGGAAAATCGCTGCCCGGTGCCGATAATGTAAGTATGGGATGGCTCTGGAATCAAATTCATGACATTTTTGACGAGGACGACGGCAGTTACCCGGAAATCTGCATCTGCGGGTTGACGACCCCCGAGGTAATTGCCGCCTATCGTCTCATCAGAAATCAGGCCCGCTTTCTGGTTGGCAAGCCACGTTTTCTGCATCACGAAACCGGCAGCGAGACAGAACTTGACCAGGTAGCATGCGCCGCCACATTGGTCTGCGAGCAAAAAGCCAGCCCATTCCACTTTATGGTGCGCAACCTGACGATCAATCGCCGCGAAGTGCATGAAATCGGCGTTTTTGTATTTGCCAACGCCATCGCCATCGACTACGAAAAAAGCCGAATATGGGGCGAAAGTCAGATTGAAGGGCTGCTGCGTCTGGTTAATCAGATACTGGGCAGCGCCGAAAAAGCATTTCTGAGGTTTGAAGAAACCCTTGGCCCGGCTGACCGTCAGCGCATCGAAACTGCCCTGCACCGGCTTGCCAACCCCCACCCCGACGACTGAACAGAATTTCGGCCGCCGGCAGGTGAGCGTGAATCACTTTTCTGGGGCGGCCATTTCTGCCAGCGGGTTGTCAGGGTTCAGAGGTTCAAGTTCATAATCAAGTTTGAATTCTCTGAATACCTTGTCGGCGAAAGCTTCGTTATCGGCGAGGGGAAGCTTGATTCCGGTTTTTTCAGTCAGGGTAGACCAGGCTGCAAGCGTTTCTTTCCAGGCGGCGAGTTCGTCGTTGATTTTTTTAAGAAGTTCAGCCGGATGGGTGATTTCTTTGTCGAACCATAGCAGACGATCACGGCTGTCAGCATTGGCGTTGTCAGCGAAACCGGTAAAATTTTCGACATCTTTTTCGAGAAGTTTAAGAAGCTTCTGGGTTTCTTCGTGGGTAGAATAAACCTGGCCGAACCAGTCACTGACCGTGCCGCCCTTAACATCGAGAAAGCTGCCTGTTTTCAGAAAATCATTGATGGCAATGGTTCTAAAAGTATCGTCAAACTTCTGCAGGGCCTCTTTGCGGTCTTTGAGATAGGCACGCATGAGCGCCGAGAGGTCAAGCTGCTGCTTGACAGTAGTCAGCAGCACCACGGTTTCGGCGGCCTTCTGCGCCAGCGACAGCGGTTCGTAGAGCAGCGACTTTTCGATATCTTTCTTAAAGGCTTTAACAATGGCAGCGGCCGTCTTTTCTTTTTTGTCAGAATTCCAGCGCCAGGCAAAAAGACGTCGGCCATCGGTGAAAATCTTGCTATCAGCCTTGTCTGGCTCTGCTGTGCAGGCTTTTGCCAGCCGGTCGAAAAATTTTCTGAGGCGGGCTGCCTGCGGCAGATCCTTTTCGTCGATCTTGGCAATGGTTTTGTCCATGCCTGTTATGAACTCTTCGGTCTGGGCAGCGGCTCCCTTAATCTGCTCACGCAGGTAGGCGAGTTCCTTCTGGCCAATCTGAAATGCATCGGCAGCCAGCGATTCGCGCAGCAGCTCTTCATTGAACATGCCGGCTTCAACGCCAATCAGCGGGGCGTAATTGAACGGCGACTGCTCGATACGCAGGCCCACGGCATCATAAATGCCCCCAGTCAGCTTATTGGCAGTGGTGTAATTCAGATATTTCTTGATCAGCACGTAATCAGGGTTAAAAAAAACCTTCTGAATATTGTATTGTTCGATGGTCTTGCGATAATCTTTTGACTGAATGCCATCGCCAGCCCAACCGGCCCAGGTAACCGGGCTGAGTGCCCGACCGACTTTGCCCCAGAAGCTTTTGTCGCGGGCTTCTTTTTCGGTGGGTTTCCATGACATATAATCAGCCTTCATCTGCCAGAGCTCTTTGAGGCGGTCGCTATCGAAATCAGGCAGGGAAAAGCCCTTCTGGCTGTAGTAACTCATCAGAACCCCCTGCTTTTCGAGGGCGATGAAAACACGCCCGTTGCGGGCTTCGGGGCTGTCGCCGGTTCTGGCTTCAGCCACTTTAAATTCTTGAAAGCGATTGTGAACCATCTGCAGGGAAACGGCTTTTTCTTCGCTTTTTAAAAGAGCACGGTTGTCATAAAAAGAACGGAATTCGGGGTCGTTCTCATAAAGATACCAGTAAGAATTTTTATAGGCATCCTTCCAGCGTTTGTTGTATTCGCCAAGCACGTCACCGACAAAAACGATGATCGACCAGGTCAGACCGGCCAGTAGAATGGCCTGCCCAATGAACGGCGTGCAACACAAAGCGACCAACGAAGCCAGACCGAAAAAAGCTCCGACATAATGTTTGGCAAGGCTATAAGAAGTGCGGCCAACCTCGCGGTCTTCTGAGCGATAGATACCCCACGCGTCAATCGCCAGGCCGACAATGACCAGGCCAATGCCGACGCTGCGGGCGATTCCCTGCCCATCAGTCAGTTCATCAGGAACCGAAGTGTTACCGGCCTTTTTTTGAACCCAGCGCCAGTATGATTTAAAGCCCTGCCCGGCAACTTCGGGGTTGTTCCAGCAGGGAGGGGGGGCTGTGAATTCCATGACATCGAGGAACTTGCTGCCCTGAACTGTTGCCATCGTCGTATCGGCCATGTTGGCCAGGTTATTCAGGCGCATAAAGCCAACCACCAGGTTAGCCGATCTGGCGAGGAGTCGTGATCTGACGATATAAGAAAAACCATGCAGCGTGAACCCGATTATGGCACGCGAAACCTCGGCAACATCAGAGAGCACGGTGCTGTTTTCACGCAGCATCTTCATCGCTTCATAGAAGCCGAAAACATCACTTGAACCATCGTCGAGCAGCATATAGCTCGAATTGAGCATCGACATCCATTCGCCCCAGGCGCGGGCTTCAGCTTCATCGCGGGTTTTGCCGCGCAGTCGCATGATCTGTTCAAGATAATCAGCCGGGGCAATCACCTTTTCGAGGTTGACCAGCCCATTAACTTCTTTAGTATTGATAGAAGGTTTCGGCAGCCCGTCAGCAGCGAGCACCGGAACAACCACAGGTTCTATCGCAATCAGCAAAGCAAGAAGCAGGGTAATCAAACGTTTGCCAGGTTTTCTGCCCATCGTTGTACTCCTTGATGATTGTACAATTATAACCGCAGAAAAACGAACCCGCCACCACGAATCTTCGCCCGAAAAATTACCAAAATTGCCTTGCGAGCTTTGGGCTTTGCGTAACTGGGTTCAGGGTTTTTCTTTCAGCATCTTTTCGAGAAAACTCCTGGCGACGGCCGGGTTGCTGATAACGCCCGGCCCGTGCATGCAGCCGCCTTCGCAGGTCATAACTTCGATAAAGGTGGTTTTTTTGATTATTTTGTCAACGGCCTTGAGAGTAGCAAATGCTTTTTGATCGAGGCCGTTGAACAGCTTTTCTTCGGCATTGACGCCGAGGGCCGCAGCGGCACCGACGACCGCACCCGCTACCCCGCCGGCAATCGCAAACTTTCGACCGATTGAACTGGCGATCTGGTCTGGCTCAGTGTCGAAGCATTCCATAACGTCAATGTCGGCGGCAACAAGAATCGAACCAAGCTCTTCAAAGGTCAGCACATTATCGACATTCTTGCCCTTCCTGGCTTCAGCACGTTTGGCGACGCAGGGGCCGATAAAGACACGCCTGGCACCTGGCCACTGACGGCCGACCCATTCCCCCGTCAGCTGCATCGGGCTGGGAGTATCTGAAACAAGGGGCTTAACGTTGCCGATGTGCTTGTTTACGGCCTCGACATAAGCCGGGCAGCATGAAGAAGTCATACAGATACTGCCATGTTCAACCCGTTCGATAAATTCAGCGGTTTCTTGTTCAGCGGTCAGATCAGCGCCAAAGGCGACTTCTACGACATGATCGAAACCGAGTTTCTTCAGTGCGGTGACCAGCTTGCCCAACCCGGTGTTGAATTGCCCGACAATGGCTGGAGCAACCATGGCGATGGTCTTTTTCGCCGGATTCAAAACATCTCTGAGCACGTCAAACATTTCCGAGCGTTCCATGATCGCACCGAACGGGCAGGCCTGCAGGCAGCGACCGCAATGAATGCATTTTGCTTCGTCGATTTTTTCCTTGCCGCGGTCGTCCTGGCTGATAGCGTTGACCGGGCAGGCTTCTTCGCATGGTATCGGCTGATAAATAATCGAATGATATGGGCAGGCCTTGGCGCAGATACCGCAGCTTACACAGATTTTTTCGTCGATGACCGCATGGCCGCTTTCAATGTGAATGGCCTTCTTCGGGCAATTCATGATGCACTGCCGGGCGACACAACCGCGGCAGGCATTGGTAACCCGATAATTCGCGCGAACGCATGAACTGCATGCTTCATCGATAACCGTCAAAATTTTATCGTCGAAGCGGGTGCCGCCCTTCTGATCAGCTTCAGCAACATAGCTAGCCAGACTGCGAATCTCGTCTTCAGGTTTCTCGTTCTCGATGGCAAATCCGAGCAACGCCATCAGGCGATAACGCAGCACCGCCCGATCATGATGAATGCAGCAACGCACCGATTCCGATTCCCTAGGAGCCTGCTGCAGAGGAATGTAATCAACCCGGGTGCCGAGAGAGCCTGCAAACATCATTCTTGCCAGTCTAACCATCAACTGTCGCTTGATCAGGGCTGCATTGTTAATGTATGTCATAAACGTTTTCCTTTGTATCAACAGATCAGTGTCGACGCAGATAGTCGACGATCCTGGCAATCGAAGCCGATTCAATCAGCTCGTCGTTAATTTTCACGAACGGCGGCTGGGCGTTGTCGCCACGACGACAGGCCTGCAGGCAGGTTGAACCAACAATCTCAACCTCATCTCTTAATTCGGCAGGCAGCAGATCTTCAAGCATCATCAATTGAGCGCCGCCAAGCACATAACAGGCTGTTCCGGAACAGATGGTAATTTTGAACTTTTTGCTCATGGTTGAACTCCGTTAAATATATTGAATGCTTGTTTCCTTGAGATATTGATTCTCAAGAAGCGCCGCAATCTTTTTGATGACATTTCGCCTGATTTCAAGCTCGACAGGCATGTTCGGATCCTGGTGAAACTCGTTCACCCTGGTACCGACCACAAAATTGATTATATCGCTGTTCAGCAGCATTCGGAGAACTTTTGTGGCCGCGTTCTGGTTGAGAGTTTCGGGGTCACGTCTGTCTTCAAGATATCTGGCGACCAGCCCAACAGTCAAGATTCCCTCGGTAATCAGGTCTACACCTTCCATTATTGAATCAGGTGGAAGCTCTGGATCGATTTTTCCGAGCATTACATGCACTTCGCGACCGGTTTCGCGTGCAACAATATTGGCAGTAGTACCACCGCAGATAATTTTCCGCCCGGGAAAGCTTTTAACGAGGTCGGCCAGCAACCGGTCCTTTTTCAGGTCGTAAGGTGGGCCGGTCATGATCAGCAACTGGCGAGGCTGACGAAAATAAATAACCCCGCAGGTGATATCATCGAGCGCCCGCCCGCCATTGTTGTACCAGGCCTTATCGACAATTGCCGCTGCCAGTTCGCAAGCTGAAATGTCGGCCTGCTTTTCTATTTGCGACCTGATATATGCCCCGGCCTTTTCGATACCCCAGCCGAAGGGCAAAGCTCTGCTGCCAATGCCACTCTGACTTACACCATCTGAAAGCATGATGATTCGATCTCCGGGCACCGCCTGAAAATCAGCGAGCGAAATACTTACCGGTTCTTTATCGGTGCGATTTACCTGCACCTGCTGACGTTCAAGAGCGATAATCTCAGAACCACGTGCAACCAGAACCGGAGGGTTGTCATACTCAACAATTCTTACTTCGTTTTCAAAATCGACATCGACCATCGAAAAGGTGCTGTAGCTGATATGCCTTTCAGAGCAGACCGGTAGCGTATCCATAATGCTGCGGGCCGCTTTGGCCGGGTCACGAAAACTCGACATGTAATTAAGACCCATCACCGATGTGAGAGTAGCCAGAACCCCGGCTTTAACACCACTGCCAAGACCATCCGAAAGCACCGAAATAACCCGTCGCTGCTCTTTGAGCTTGCGCGACAGAAACACGTCGCCGCCAATCCTTTGTCGGCCGCAATTCTTCTGGCGAAAGTCTATCTCGACACAGCAGTTATTCGTAATTCTGGGGAATTCCATTGATTTCCTCCGGGTCACTTCCAAAAGCTTCCAGCACATTGTTCAGCCGCAATTCTGTTTCCGAGGCATTTTCGCCAAGCAGGTAGGCAATCTTCTGAACCGTTTCAAGATTGAGTCTGATAACTTCTTCAACCCGTTTTACCACCTGATCACGCCTTACATGGGGCACACGGATATCCTGAATGACCGCACCGATTACCTGCCCCTTTTCAATTGAAAAAACCGAGATATTCAGCTGATGATCCTTATAGGCGATGTCGTGGTCAACCCAGTCTTCACCGGTTACCAGCACGTTTCTGAAAACCTTGTGGAAAGGCACGATCTTGACCAGTTGCGCTCCCTCCATGCCTGGCGAAGCATCAAAAACCAGTTCCATATCAGACCCGAAAATGCTGGCAAAGCGACGATTGCACTCTATTACCCGCAGACCGGCATCGGCAATTACCACGCCAGCAGGCATGGCCTTGATAAGGGCGTTTGCCTTTTTACTTGCGAGTTTGCGCATATATGACACACACATGTTTTCCATGGCCTTACCGTCTAGAAGAGCTTCGGCAAAATCCCGGCATGAATCGTAACCGCAACTGCCACAATTCAGTTCGTCACGCGAAGATGTTTTGCCGACACGCTGAAGGGCTGACCTGATAACGTTTTCAGCTCGCTGTTTCTTCGGCACGGCATTGAGGCTGAGGTGAGCAGATAGGTTTACCTGCCCGATCTGATCAATAAACTGCGCAAGTCGGTTGACGTTGCTGAAAATGCTGTCACGCTTAAGAATCGTGGCTTCCCGTCGCTTCATCACGGGTCCGTTCACACAACCGCCGCCACAGGCAAGCAGTTCTAGAAAAATCTGACGCCCTGCCGACAGATGATCAAGCTCGCGCAGTGCGGCAATTATTCCTTCAATCCCCGAAAAGCACATGAACTCGACATCTGTCTTTTTCAATCTCGATTTAATGCCGCTGATCATGCCGCCGTCAATCGGGTAAAGACCGCCCTCACAGGCAGCCTTCGGAAAAAAATCTATGCTCGCATCGATCGGGAAGTGCTCAGGGTTCAAACCAGCTTCATGAAACCAGTCGTGAAGATTCTCGAAGGTTAAGGCACTGCTTATTGTTTCGTTGAATCTTTCTGACTCAACCTTTTTGGCAATGCACGGCCCTGCAAAAGCAACACAGCTGTTCTCACCGGCAATCGCTTTCAAATAGCGGGTATGTGCCACCAGAGGTGAAGCGACCGGGGTAAAATAATGGCTGTATTCAGGATAATATTTAAAAATCAGTTCGACGACCGTCGGGCAGGCCGTGGAAATAAAAAGATTCTGATCTGATGAGTCAATCAATTCAGCAACAGCCTGAGAAACCATTTGAGCGCCAATCGCCGTCTCTGAAACCTGGCTGAACCCGAGTTGTCTAATTGAAGCGATAAGCTGCGAAGCATGCAAACCCCTGAATTCAGCACGCCATGATGGAGCAAGCGAAAGAATTACCTGCTTGCCAAGTTCTATCAGTTGCTTTACGGTCGGCACATCGTTGCGAACTTTTTTGGCGCCCACCGGGCATACTTCGACGCAACGGCCACAATGAATACAAAGTTCGTCAACAATGCACGCACTGTTGTCTTCAATTTTGATAGCTTTGACCGGGCATTCACGCACACACTTGTAACAGTCGCGGCAATCGGCCTTTCGGGTAAAAACCGGTTTAAGCTGATTCATCGGTCGTACCTCCGCCTGCTTTGAAAACATGATTGAGAATCTCTTCAACCGACTGCGGTGCTACCTTTTCGAACTGCCGATGATCTATGATGATCACCGGCGCAGCCTTGCAGCGGTTGGTGCACAGGCAACCCTTGAAAACGACCGTTGCTTCGAGACCGTTTTTTTCAAGATATTCCCTGACAATTTCGACACTGCGATTGTTGCCACGGGTAAAACAGGCACTGCCCATGCACATGACTATTTCATGACTAACACCGTCGTTCTCGATTTTGTTCATACCATTCTCCTGCCAGATGGCGAAATATTACCTGGGCCTTAACTGAACTGACCCTTTTTCTGCCTTTCCCACAACGCGGCCATTCAAACACCCGAGACAAAGAACCAGACAGATTCATGCAATACCGCGGAACAAACCGCGCCAAACATAGTGATTTTTATCACAATCCATATTGCACTTATTATAACACTAAGTGATTTTTTTCACAATAGGTCTATTTATCTTTTCTTTTTACTTAGAATTCCAACATTGCGCCATATTGTTAAAATAATTGATTGCCTGTTTCGTAAAATTCAGGTGCTGAAAAAGCGCCACGCTTCATTTCTTGTCTGGGTCTGGGTCTTGGTCATTGTCCGTTTCATGATTAACGGGGGGGCTGTCAAATTTGTGCAACAGCTTGACCACGCTTCTGCCCAGGTCATCGAGGCGGGTAAAGTTTTCGGCGAGTGGTTCGAGAAATGACGGGCTTGAGAGAGCCAGATCACTGCCATTACCAACCCTGAGTTGCATCGGGTAAACGATGATGAAATTGTTGAGGGCAAAATAGTTGTTGAGATAATACGGAACTTTTTCCATGCCGGGGTCGAATGACAGGCCATCTTGCCGGCTCATTACGACGATCAGATTGTCATCCGGGGTGAGGTCCCGGGCCAGTATGAGGAAATCAGCCCAGGCATCGAAAGCCCTGAACTCAGCTTCGACAGGGAACTTTCGGTTTATTTCCTGAAGATATTCGCTGGTGCGGCCGGGGGCATAAAAAACCAGCTTTGAGCCGGTATTGCGCCCGATGTTCCATATCTTTGAAACCCAGAACGGAAAACCGATTTCGCGTTCAGCCAGTGCCGGCACAACGATAATGTCTCTTTTTATTGTTGAAATAGGCTGCCGTGACCGATAGATCATCGTCGTCACGTTACAGCGGCTGAGAATGCCCTCGATGAGCTGCCCAAGGAAGGTATCAGTCAGATTCTTCTGCTGGTGCAGGCCAAGAATGATATCAGTAATGTGATACTGGTGGGCAATGCCATTTATGGCGTTGATAACGCTGAGATCGTAACGCAACAGGCGTTTGAGCCTGGTATCAGTTGCCGCTGCCGCTTTTTTAGCAGTAGTGAGAATTTTTTCAGCCTCTTTTTCGTGCAGCTCATCTGTGCTTGTCTGATTGATGACGGTCATCGCGTAAAGACTGCTTCGAGTGCTCTTTGACTTGACTGCAAGACTTAGATTCACAAGTTCAGCAGCATTCTCAAGATTGCCGATCGGAATTAGAATGCGCTCTTCACCAGATTTTTCGTCGGCGCCGCTTGCCATTTGCCCGTTCAGAGCGATATTTTCGGCACCACGCTGGGCAGACAGCGAAGCAATGGTGCAGGTTACCAGAATCATAAGAATAGTACCATTAAGAATACTGTCATCAAGAAGCCTGATCGCTGTTCCATCGGGGTTCTGGCCGAGAATGACATTGTAGCCAACCATGACCGCCGCCAGGGTTGCCGCGGCCTGCGCGTTACTAAGGCCGAATATAAGCCGTCTTTCGTCATCGGAATAACCAAACGTTTTCTGGGTGAGCCACGCCGCCAGGTATTTTGCGGTTGTGGCCACCAGAGTCATGGTTAACGCAACATTCAAAGTGCGAAAATCACGAAAAAATGCCTGATAGTCGATCAGCATACCGACCCCGATCAGGAAAAAAGGTATGAAAAGAGCATTACCAACGAATTCAATTCGGTTCATCAGCGCCGAAACCCTGGGAATCAGCCGATTAAAAGCCAGACCTGCCAGAAAGGCCCCGATTATTGGTTCCACACCGGCCAGTTCAACCAGAAAAGAAGCCAGAAAAACCATGGCCAGCACAAAATTGAACTGGGAAATACTGTGGTCATACTTCTTAAAAAACCAACGGCCAAGCAGCGGAAACAGCAGGATGATAGCAGCACCGGTGGCCAGAAGGCTCAGACCCATACGCAAAAAAAAGCCGTCAACCGCATTGCCGGTACTGATGCCAACAATTGCCGAAAGCACCAGCAGAGATGCCGTATCGGTAATCATCGTGCCGCCGACAGCCACCACCACCGCCTGGTTACGCAAAACGCCAAACCCGCTGATAATGGGGTAAGCAATCAGGGTGTGCGATGCAAACATGCTGGCAAGTAAAATTGACGAAATCAGAGACATATCGAGCCAATAATGGCCAGCCACAATGCCCAGCAACATCGGCACAGAAAAAGTGTATAAACCAAAAACAAGGCTGCGCTGACTGTTCTTTTTAAAATCGGCAATCTCGATCTCAAGACCGGCCAGAAACATTATATAAAGGAGCCCGACCGTTCCAAACAACACAATGGCGCTGTCACGCTGCAACAGGTTAAAACCGTTAGGCCCGACCACCGCCCCTGCGACGATCATACCAATCAGATGCGGTATTTTAAAACGATTCAGCAAAATCGGGGTCAGCAGAATGATGAACAGCAGTATCGCAAAAATCAGCACCGGGTTGGTCAGCGGCAAGGCAAATTCATTCATCCTCATTCATCCATTTTCAAGATATCTGCCATCATTTTGCCACAATCGGCAAACAATCGCAATGCACATTGCAAATCAACGGCGCTTCCAAGGCAAATAACAATGCCTTATATATTTGGTCTTACTCATAAAATGACATGTTGAGCAAATCCATGATAAAAGAAGCCTCCAGAATGCACCATAGGCAGCAGCCGGAGACATGATTTGCCTGAAAGAATGAGGCGTCAGTAAAAATAAAAGCCTGGCATGGTCGCCATGCCAGGCTTTATGATTCAGTTGTCTGCGAGAACGAAGTCGAAATTCCACAGGCGGTTGATGTTGTCGAACGACAGAACCCCCAGGTGGCGTGGAAACAGCACCAGCAAGTTGGTGCCGTGCAGGCCAATCCGGGCGTTTGAAGTTTCGATAAAACGAAAAGCGCGCTTTGCTCCAAGAAAGCCGACTCCGGAACCCCCGGCATAAAACAGCCCGACTCCCTTGCCATAAGCCAGTTCTTTGACTTCTTCATCGGGCTGAGCAGGTATGGCAGTCAGTTTGCTGTCTTCGAGAGTCAGCATCATAACCAGTTTGCCCAGGGCAATGAACGCGGTCGTCTCGTCACCGGCAACCGCTGTGATCGTTTCGCCGGTTTCGAAAACTTTGCGGAAGTTTTTAACTTCGGTGCGGGCACCCGGGGCTGCCGTTTCGGGTCTGAGAAGATAAACAGAACTTTTGCGGGCAGCGGCGTCTTCGGCAACCAGGTATGCACAATTGCCTGATGCACGATAAATGCGGCTGTAATAAGCCGGCAGATCGCAAATTGGCTGATATGGCATTATCGGGTTGCCTTTACCGTCAAATTCTTCTTTGCCGGCCACGCCGATGTAGCCCAGGGTTCTCACGGTCGAAAAAAGCAGCAGACCGTTGTCGAGATGCACAAAGCGCTGAAACGGCTCAGAAAGAACTGCCGACACCTGTTTAACCGGGTTGAGAAGCTGACGGTTCTCGATGCCAATCCAGGGGTTACCAGATGAATCAACTGAGAACCTTATGTCGTTAAGGGTGTGTCTGGGCAGAGGCTTATCCAGTGAAACCGGGGGCACGACCCAGCGCCAGGCAATGCCACTGCCGGCTGGCAATACCAGCGTCGAATCGGTCATCGGATCAACCGCCGAAGCCGCGTAAATCGACACACACCATGCAAGCAACAGGCCCAGCACCAGCAATACTTTAAAAGAGGCAACACTTCGGTAGATCGGCAACATAGGTTTAAATTCCTGGTATTTATGTGATTTTTTATGATCGACCGGGTAATTATTTCCCATCGTGCCCTCCAATAAACTCAAAAACAGTTTTCTGACCGATGGTCATTTCGCTCTTGACCTGTTCCCAGAATTCGCGGGTGTTAAAATCATTACCGGTCGCCCCCATCGCCTTGACCATAAAATTATCAAGGGCGGCAAAAGTGGTTGACGCGTAGAGACGCCCACCCTCAACGGCCATAGAAGCCTGAGGCGACGATAGGCGCCCGACCAAAAAATCCAGGGTTTCCTTGCCCGCAGCAGCGATATCTCCCTGCCCGACTGCGGCACTGACCTTCGCAGCGCCGAGAAGGTTGTCAAAAGTGCCCTGCCCGCCCTCAACCAGGTTTTCTGCAAGCTCCCCGGCTTCCTGCTCGGCGAGCTGTTGAAATTTTTCTTTATTAAACTTTTTGATCAGATCAATATTCGGTGCACCCTCACCGTTCAGGCTCGACCTGATCTGGTTGACCTGCTCGCTCAGGCGTGTAGCAATCGTTGGTTCGGCAAAATCGACCGCAGGAATGCTCAGTTTAATACGGCTGCGTTCGATGGCTGTAAGAGCCTCGTTCTGCACTGCTCTTGCCCAGAGAGTGCGACAAACAGAATGCAGCTGCCGAAGCAGTTCTTGCTCTGGCGCTGACAAATTACCCTTTTTCAGCAGGGTCGCCATTCTGAACTGATTTTCGGAAAGGGCCTTCGCTTCTGAGCCGGCCGGTACATCGGCGGTCGGCGGCTTCATGCTCGGTGGCAGGGCCCGGGGCGGCGGCACTGGTGCCACATACCCGGTGGGCGCTTTAGCCGCTTCATCAGCCTGGCGCTTCTTTTTCTGTTTCTGGAGTCTTTCATACTCACGGTCAGCGCGGGCGTCACGCCGTTTCTGCGCTGCCTTTTCGCGCTTTTTTTTGCGTTCTTCCCTGATTTTTTGGCGCTTTTCACGCTGCTGCTGCTCGTAGACGGGGTCAACGGGTTTCGGGTTAAACAGCCCCCAGAATATGCCGCCACCACTATTATTATCGCTGCTGTTATCGCTGCCAGAATAGCTCGTAGAGCCACTATAGCTTGAAGTATCACTTGAACCCGAGTCGCTGCTATAGTTTGAACTGCCGCTGTCGCTCGAAGAATTCGAAGAGCTTGAATTGTCATAGCTTGAATTATCGTAGCTCGAATTATCAGACGAACCTGAATTGTAATCTGAGCCCGAAGAATTGTCAGAACTTCCCTGATCGACCGGAGTCGGGTCAGGCACTCTCGGAACATCAGGCAACGAACCACCAGCGGCGTCAATCAGCTGATCAAGAGCCTGAGCATGCAGCGGTTCGGGAATCGCACCGCTCAAACAAGCGGCCAGAAAAGAAACGAGCAATAAATTCTGCCATCGCATCAGTTATTCTCCTGCATATACAAATACCATTGAGTTACCAGCAGATAATTAATCAGAGCAGATTCTACGGTAAAATTACAGTGCAAAACGTCTGAATTTGGCACGCCGGTTATCATTTGCCGCTGCACCAAGTTTTTTGAGATACATGCTTTCATAATCTTCAAAGTTGCCTTCAAACCAGCTCACCTTCGCATTGCCCTCGAACACCAGCAGGTGCGTGCAGATGCGGTTCAGGAAAAAGCGATCATGGCTGATTACCAGTGCACAACCGGCAAAGTCACAAATCGCATCTTCGAGCAAACGCAGGGTGCCGACGTCGAGATCATTCGTCGGTTCGTCAAGCATCAAAAGATTGCCGCCTGACTTGACAATCTTGGCGAGGTGCACACGGTTGCGTTCACCACCCGAAAGCTCGCCGACTTTTTTCTGCTGATCGGAACCCTTGAACCCAAACCGCCCGCAGTAAGCACGCGAGGGTATTTTCGTCTTGCCAAACTGTACATCGTCGAGACCATCGCTGATTTCATCGAAAACGGTCTTGTCGCCCGTGAGGATTTCGCGGTGCTGATCTACCCAGGCCGCCTTAACGGTCGGGCCAACGACCACCTGCCCGGAATCAGGCTTATCAACCCCGCCGATCATACGGAACATTGTGGTTTTGCCGGCGCCGTTCGGGCCGATGATGCCAACAACCGCACCTTTGGGCAATGAGAAAGTCACGTTTTCCATGAGTTTATTGCTGGCAAAAGCCTTGTTAACACCCTTGAACTCAACGACCAGGTCGCCAAGATGCTCGGCCGGTGCGATCTGAATCACGGTTTCGTCGCCACGGTCGGCGCTCTTTTCGCGTGCTACCAGGTCTTCAAAATGCGAGAGACGCTCGCGCTGCAGCTCATGGCGATCACCCGTGTTCATGCGTATCCATTTCAATTCGCGCTCCAAAGAACGGCGGCGGGCCGATTCCTTCTTTTCAGATGCGGCGAGAATCTGTAGTTTCTGGGCAAGCCACGAGCTGTAATTGCCTTCGAACGGTATGCCATGACCATCTTCAAGTTCAAGAATCCATTTTGTGATATTGTCGAGAAAATAACGGTCATGCGTCGAAATGATAACCGTGCCAGGGTAATCTTTGAGGTAATTTTCGAGCCAGGCAACCGTCTGGGCATCAAGATGGTTGGTAGGTTCGTCGAGAAGCAGCAGATCAGGCTGCTCAAGCAGGGCACGGCAAAGGGCAACGCGGCGTCTTTCCCCGCCAGAGAGGCTATCGACGATCATGTCGTCAGCCGGCAGTACCAGAGCATTTGCCGCCACGTTGAGACGGGTGTCGATTTCCCAGCCACCGGCGGCGTCGATCTTATCCTGCAACTGCGCCATCTTTTCCATTGCTTTATCCATGGCGTCCGGATCCATGTCGCCCATCGCCGTAGAAATATCTTCGTATTCCTTGATCATGCGCAGGGTTTCGGCAAAAGCCGCTTCAATATTCTGGCGCACGGTTTTGCCTTCTTCAAGCTTTGGTTCCTGGGGCACGAAACCAACTTTATAGCCCTTCGTCAGGTCAGCCTGCCCGCGAAATTCTTTGTCGATGCCCGCCATGATACGCAGCACCGTGCTCTTGCCGGCGCCGTTAGCCCCAACGATGCCTATTTTAGCACCGGGAAAAAAGCAGAGATTGATGTCTTTAAGCACCTGTCGGGTGCCATAAAACTTGTTCAGACCCAGCATGGTGAAAATATACTTGTCAGCCATAAACCCTCATTTCGTGAATTGAATTAATGGCGTGATTCTACCTGAATCAGGTCTTATACGCAATATCTAACGAATTACCAACCGGCAATCATCACGACGGCTGCCAATAAAAAGCCGCCAAGATGCTGGTCTCTGCAGACCTGGCAAACGGTATCGTCCAACCCCGGGCCAATGCTGGCCCTGGTGAAGCCCGTTCCCGTGCCCCCCCACCTGGCGATGAAGGCCACCCTGACGGCAATTAATTCTAACAGCAAAACTAAAATTATAAAAGATATATCAGCACAGATTTTTGCTCCCAATCCATCCTGAATTTCGCGCCAGGCACGCATCGAACCTCAACGACGGGTTATCAACCATGCCGGGCGCACATAAAAAGCCGGCCAGGTTATCATGAACCCGGCCGGCTGGCTTCAACCAGTCTTCAAATCAGAACTCAATATCGGCGACCTTAAAAGTTTCTTTCGAATCGGTCAGCCGCAGGGTAACCGAGCGCCGCTTTTCGTCTGCTCGACCAAAATTGGTGAAAATATCGACTTGCAGCGTAACAGCCCCGGCAACTTTCTGAGAACTGCTGCCAAAGAAATTGGTCTGAATTTCATACATACCGGTGCGGGCCTTGCGCACCATGTATTCTTCAGGCCCGTAACCCTGGGTAAAATCGCGCGAAACCAGACCGCCGGTCGAGGTGCGCGGGTAACCGTAATAGGCCTTTTCACCCGAAGGCTCGACAACCCAGAGATCCATATCGGTTTGATCGGCATCCCAGGTCATTACGATGCGCAAATCAACGTCAACAGGCTTGAGCAACCGCGCATCCACCTTGAAATCATCAATGCCGGCGGCCTTTGCCTTGATTACAAGGCTGTTGAGTTCCTCGATGGCGATGACTTCAATTTCGGGAAACCTGCTGTCCCAGGGCTTCACAACGATTTCGTAAAGCAACTCCACGGCCCGGCGATAGTCGCCCTTGCGACCAAGCACCAGCGCCAGATCACGATATGACTGCGGTTCTTCCTTACGCATCTCGAGAACTTCTTCGAAAATGGCAGCACTGGTTTCAAGCTCGTCAATCTGCGACAGACGATGAGCAAGAATGCGCATCAGCGCCGGGTTTTCGAGTTCAAGTTCGGCAATATTCGAGAGCACCTGAATTGCCGTGTCCTGCTTTTTCAGGGCAATAAAGACGTCAGCGCAGTCGAGAAAAAACGCCGGAGAATTGCCAAATTCGACCTTCTGCTTCAGATATTCAGCATAAGGATCAAGGGCTTCACTGATCTGTTTGGCGTAACGGGCATCGGGCTGCCAGGCCTTGACCGCCACTCCCGGGTTGACCGGCCGACCACTGCCTGCTGCCGGAAGAACCGAAGGTGCGGGAGAAGCCGAACCCGAGGGTTTCAGTTCGTCATTTGCGTCACCAAGAGCCTTTGATGCTTCCATGGGCATCTCGCTCATTTCTTGTCGCACCATCCCATCATCCTGCGGCGAGAAAGAATCTTGTGCTGATGATTCAGGGGCGCTCAAACCTGGCGCACCTTGCGACGGAGCGCTGTTACGGCCGCCCAAAAAGCCTGACGAAGAATCGCTGTCCGATTTTTTGTCGTCGATTGAGATAGCCCGGGCCTTCGAAAAATCAGTTTCATACCAGCGCAAGCGTTCTTCCCATTGTGGAATAATGCTGTTAAGCTTTTGTTCGCGGGTCTGAGCGACAGCCGCATCAGCCTTTTCGACCGCGGCAAAATACTGATCACGCCAGTCACGTTTCGAAGCCGGCGGAATAATGCGATGTTCGATATACTGATCGATTCTTTCGAGCACCAGCATTGAGGTGAATTCGTTAACAACCCCGTGCTTTTTGCTGATAGAAACGATATCGAGCCGGTTCTTTTCTTTTTCGGCGAGCAGTTCTTCGACTTTGCGGCCCGCCCAGTATTTACGCAAAAAATCGCCTTTGACGGCATTCTTGCGACTGACCTGATATTTGCGTTCAAAAAGGCCACTCGTGGCATTGCCAAAGCTCAGGGTAATTTCACCGGCATCGCCGGCAAGCATTCCAGAAAGCATGTAACGCGGATTAACCGACAAGCGACCTTGCGGGTAAACTTCTTCAATGCCCTTACCAGCCAGGGTGCCGGTAATGCCGAAGAAAGGCGCGCCGACCATCTTAACGGCCGCCGCAACTTCTAGACTCTTCAGATTCAGCAGGGCACCACCGCTGCGGCGACAAACATGTTGCAAAAAGCTGTAATCAGCGCCATCTGCCGAAGTAACCGCGTAAACAGGCGCGTCAAATTCAGGTGCCAGACTTTTTCCATAGGTCGAAATGCCATCGGTGAGCAGCAGATAGCAATCAGGTTTGTTCAGATCGCGGTTAACAGCGGTGAAACTTGTGCCACCGTCGAATTTAACCGCATCCATGAGTTGCAAAAGCTCAAGAGGTTTGCCGCGTTCAAGTGATAATTGACGGGCTTTGCCAGGGCGGTTACGAAATTCGACAAATTCAACTTCGACCTGCCCGGCAACTTTTTCAGAAGCAAATAGCGCTTCAATAAACTTTTTTTCGAGCCCCAGATCACGTTTAGCGCCCGACCCGGTGGCGTCAAAAAGAACGACAACCCTCGCCGCCGCTTTGACTGCCTGATTTTTTTCGGGGTTGGCTGCCAGACCCTGAACGCTGAAGTAGAAGTTGCCATCGCCGGCCTCTTCAACAAAAACCGCGCCTGGTTCAGTAACCGGAACCTTCACGTTGATTTCGGAATCAAGAGTCTGGCGCTGCAGAGCCAGTTCGCTGAACCAGCCCGACTGCATGCGCGCAAATTCGCCCGGTGCGGCACCAGAAACCACAATTTTCGGCTGCTGATCAGCACTGAGAACCTCGACCCGCAGGTTAAAGTTCTCGGTTCGGGAGGTGAGATGCAGAGGTACACGATACATGGCCTCGCCATCATTAACTGCCAGTTCAGTTATGTAGACGACCTGAACGGTTCGATAACCATTGGCATTGAGCGGGTAAACGCGGGTTTTAAAATTGTTTCCCTTTACCTTCTCGACCAGGCCTGGGTCTACACCACGACGAATCTCGGTTTCGAGAACAACCCGGGCCTTTTCTTTTTCGACGGCTACCCCTTCTACAAGGTCGCCGTCAATATCAAGAGCGTAGCCAGAGACAATCGCCCCTTCGGGCAACGGAAATTCAAGTTCGCCTTCAAGAACCCTCTGGTTCGGGTTGTGAAACTTCATGGTCATGGTAGTCTCGGCAAGGTGCCCGAAAATCCTGACCTGGGCAGCAAGCCCGGCCAGATAAACGGGCTGTTCGCCGGGCTTCTTGATGGTCATCATCGGCACCTGAGCCTGCACCAACGTTGCAGCCAGCACAAAGAGCACCACCAGTAACATTAAACGGTTCTGCATATTTCCCCCTCGACTGTTAATTCAAATCAGCTTTTGCTACGGCACTACCGATTCGCACAATCATGCAAACGAACCCGAAAGTCAGCGGATTGATTTTATTATTTTTTTCGGTCAGTGATGGCCGCGAGTTTGATTGGATCAATGCTGTCACCCAAAAATTCGTTGAAAACGCTGATGCGGTAAAACGCTGCAAGCGAAAGTTCTTCGCCGGCCCTCCCCAGCAACCAGACATTCTTGTGCCTGAAATGATAAAAAAGAAACAACTGCCGCACTCTCTCGTCATGGAGTTTTTCAAGAGAGGGCTGAAAAGCGGTCAGCAATTTATTAACGTTCTCGAGCCTGACCATTACTTTATTTTCCTGGGCAAATGCGTCATTTTCAGGAATTAGAGCGAAATTGCGCAGAAACTGCGGCTGAAAAGGCTTTTTATAGTGTTTGGTCATGATTATCGACGCCAGGCCCTTCAAGGCAACGCTCTTGCTGCGAATCGCGTGCTCAAAAAAACTCAGAGCCTGCCCTTCGGGCTTGCGGTCGATATAACGCGAAATATCGTTCATCAGGCGAGTTTCGATTTCGCTGAGAGTTATGGCAGACAGAAGCGCCGGGCAAAGCATCAGCAAAACCAGAAACCAGCATCTAATCAATTTCTTCATAAGGGTAGCAGACCGTAATCACCTTTGGAATTTCGCAATCTTTGACCACAACTTTAATAAAATCACCGTTGAACCGCTCGCCGATAATCGCCAGTTTTTCGCCATCGCGCTCCGGCCAACGCCGGGCTACCCGACCGCTTACCACAGCATCTTCAACCTGTTTGATGAAGATATCTCTGGCAATCATCTGATCGTAAGCATGTTTCGTCATCTGATACTCGCCCGATGCTACCATCCTGGCGATTCTCCGCCGGCCCATGTTTATGCACCCGCCTGATAAATAAACCGTTGTCGCTGATTTTAACCTTTAAACAACCAAAAAGTAAAGGCTATTGCAGTTCAGGAAAAACAGCAGCCGAATCTACCGGCTTACGCAGTATCTGACGCCAGGCATCGCTGATCTCGCCAGGCTGACCATGCGCGTCAAGCTCGACAAAAAGTGTGGCCCTTGTTTCTTTGATTGAATCTTCAATGTTATAAACAGTGGCCTGATCTGAAATGGCATCGGCTTCATCAGCGGGCTGATCAAGATCAAAAACCACGGGTTCTGCCTGCTGCGCTGGCACAGACCGATCAGTAGAGTCGGGTTCAGACACAACCCCGGTCACCAAACTTTCATATTCATGGTAATCCATGCGCTCATCGACCGGGGCTGCCTCGCGCTCGTGATTCTCGGCTTCTGTAATACTGATAACCCCGGCCAGGGTCGCTGACTCATACTCGTCATAATCAAGCTTGGCTGACGCCGGCATTAAAAGTTCGGCCGACTCAGCTTCGATGTCGTCTGATTCGGCATTGCCACTAACGACATCTGTATCAGCAAGCACTTCAGACTCAAGATTTGAAAAATCATCAATAAAGCCCGGCAGATCAGTACTACCCTCAGGAACAGCACCCACGCCACCATTGGAAAAACCGAGATCAGCGAGTGCCCCATCTGAACCAGCAGGCAAAACCGAATCTGCCGCATCGAGAACAAACTCGCCTGGGCCGTCTTCTTCGGCGCTTTCGCCTGTATTATTCGAGGGTTTATTGCCAAAAAGGTCACCAAACACCTCTTCTGACGGTGAATCTGCTGTTGCGCTGGTTTCAGAGGCGCAGTCTGGGATATCAAAATCGTCGTCTTCGAGCCTCGAAGACCGCGGGCTTTCGCTGTCAGAAGCCTCATCATCGTTATAAAAAGAGTCTTCTGGCTGAGTATCGGCGGAATCTTCGGAATCGGCGTTTTCGTCAGCAATCAGGTCAGAAGACCCCTGTAAATCAGAGAATATCGGCCCTTCGTCATCATCATCAGCAGCAGCAGCGGCAAAATCAGCCACTGACGCATCTTCGGGGCGATCGCCCCCTAGATAACCGGGCGAGGAATCATCAGCAGGCTCAACAGGGGCTTCTGGCCAGACTTCTACCGGTTCTTCACTGGTGAGATCATGGCTTGCAAAAGTCTGGGCCGCAAGATCATCAGCACGAACATTGTCATCTGGCGTAGCCTGGGGCGTGTAGTCGTCAACCGGCTGAACAGAGCTACTTTTCCGTTTGCTGCCGAGACCGGAACTGATAGCCGTCACGACAGGCCTGACAGATTCACCATAATCAGCGACTGGTTTTGCTTCAGCTGGTTCACTGGCATAATTGTCGGGGGTTTCGGTTGATGCATCGGCGCTGCCAGAATATTCGGCAGGCTGCTCAACGGATTGCGACTGCATGCCGGCCGCTGCCGGTGCCGCAACGCCTGCCGAACGGGCCAGCGGGTCATTCGGCACGAGTTCCTGAAGGTTGGCAGCGTACATGGCCACCTTTTTTTTATCGCCGATTGAATTACTGCAACGAACCAGCAGCCTGAAAAGTTTGATGCGATCGCTGGTGTCACGGTAGATGCCGAAACAGCCCTCGAGCGAGCGCAGCGCCAGCGACGGAAAAATTCTGGCCAGCAGACTTACCCTGAACCAGTAGGTTGACTCATAAAAGGCAAACGCCGGCCTGAGCAGCTGAATCAGCACAAAAAACACAATAATGAGCACGACGACGACCGCCGGCCGCCCCTCACCCTGCGCCCAGAGCAACCAACCTGGCCAGCGCAGCCCCGGGTAAGCCGGGTTGATTTTTACGGCATTCTGATAATGCACCCGCGCGTCAATAATGCGGTTGTCGGCAATATCAAGCTTCATCAGCACAAAGCTGGCGAAAAAACTCTGCCCGGCTCTGGCGATGATCGCATTGGCCGAGTCACGCAATTCAGCCGCCTCCTGGCGGCCAGTGTAGTAATTAGCCATCAGACGCATTTCCCAGGCCTGAATCATGGTATCAACAGAATTCATCAGGCCGGGGTTGCGGTTGAGCAGCAATCGCAACTCTTCATAGCGCCCTTCTTTAAACAGAGCCTGCGCCTGTTTGAAGCTTTCTTCGGCGTTGAACCCGGAAACGGCAATCTGGTTTTCAATTTCTGCCAGCCGCGCGATCCAGGTTGAATTATCAGCTTTAAGCAGCAGAAGATCTTTGAGCGCGGTTCTGATGCGCAGGGCATCCTGATCCTGCTCGGCCAGGCGCAATTCGCCTTCATGCCGGCGAACCGCCAGAGCCACCCGGGCTTCGGCAGAGTCAACCTTGACGATGCTGCCCCGGCTCGAAATCTCGTCAATCTGTTGCACCATGTTTCGCGCAAAAGCGTTGTTCGCATCGATTTTTTGAATTTCGCCGCAGAGCCGCTTCGCTTCAAGAAACGTACGTTCGCGCATTGCCACACCGGCCAAACCGATCAGGCGCTGAATTTCGCTGGTTTTTGCCAGACGTTGCCCGGCCCGGTCAAGCCCCGGGTATTGCCGATCAAATTCTCTGACCTGCCCGATCAGCTTTTTGGCCAGATCAAGATCGCCATGCGCCATGGCCACATCTGCCTGCCCAAGAATTCGCACCGCATTGGCCCTGGCCAGAATGCGCATATCTTCAAGCTTTGCCCTGTATTCGGCGGCGGTTGTCGGGTTGGTCGCGAGAATTTCGATTATCTGCAGGCGATAAAGCACCTGGGTTTTAGCCGTCATCTTTTTTTCGAGATCTTTGAAACGGCTTACCCAGTCTGGGTCGAGTTTAATCGGCAAGCCGCCGGCGATTCTGTCGAGAAGCGCCTGAGCGGCCACAATAAACTGTTGCCCACCCGGCAGAACGGCGGCTATGTCGAGCAATTGACGCCAGTCTTCGCCGGTCGCCGTTCTGAAATCGCAGATTTCATTCTGCAACAGCAGCAAGGCTTCAAGCTCGCTGACAGAAAGGGCAGTGAATGGCTTGCCGCCCGTAATTTTAACGGTGTCAGAGGCCAGAAAACCGCGCAGCAGTTTTTCGGCTTCAGGAACCTGCACTTTGCCACGCTGGCAGAGCCTGAGAAGGGTTTTAGCTTCTATTGACCGGCCAGCCTCAATAGCAGCGAGTGCTTGCTGCCATAATGAGTCTTTAATCTCTGGCCTGGCCGAAGATTCTGGCGAAGTTTTGCCGCTTTCTGTTTCAGCGGCCGGCTTCTGGTTGCCCGGAGCCAATTTAGTATCAGTCTGGTTCTTCGGGGTGGCTGGCTTGGCTTTGGCTGCTGCAAGCGGGCTTGCCAGGAGCATCACCGTTGCGAACATCATCAGCAGAAGTCTTGCAAAAACCTGCATATTCCTCACCATAGATTCTATTTTTTTACATTTTGCTCTGACTCTTAACCATGTTAACATAAAATGTGTGCCAAACCGAAACTAAACAACTACAATAAACATGCAAAGTCGGTTGGTTAAGAAAAACGAACCAGGAGAGCCACGGTGAGCACCAAGTTTTCGAGTTTTGACGCAATGACGCGGCAGAATAAGATCAACGCGCTGATGAACATCAAAAAGACCGGCAGCACCAGCCAGGTTGATTATTATCTCGTTCTGCATGCCATTCTCTGCGAAGACATCCAGGTCGCAATGGCGGCGAAGATGGCACTCCCGAATTTTGCCGCCCAGAGCTGGTATCATGATTTCGGCAAGCCTTCCAACCCAGAAACCGCCGGCAAAATCGAAACTTTTCTCAGACAAACCATCGGTTTCGGGCCAGAACTGCATGAAATCGAAGAACCGCCCGAACGGCAGCAGATGGCGCAGAACCTTGCCCGCCGCCAGAAACGCTTCGAAAATTTTCAGGAATGGGAAGGCACTTTCCCGCCGGCCGTAAAAATCCTGAATACCCTGCGCGAAGACACCCAGCAACTGCTGACCGGGCTGCTTAACCCCGGCGAAACCTTCGAAAGATGCTGGTTAGGCCTATATTCCGAGGCTCTGCAACCCTTTAGAGAAATCCAACGCTCCCTCGACAGCAATACGGCAACGATGATCGTCAACCTTTCGCGGGTTCTCAAGCCATCACAGATCGACCCGTCACTGGGTGCCATGTTTCGGCTTATGGGCCGACCAGCTTACCTGCTCATTCTCATCACCGGGAAGCGCTGCATGCTGTTTCTGCGTGACGAAATCGGCACTTCTCAGGCCGCCGTGCTTGTTTTTAACCTGCAAAGCGTTGCCGCGGTGCGCACTCAACAAGACGGCCTGCTGAAAAGCATCGAAATCGAAACCCATCAGGATTTCATCAAACTGCCGCAGATGATGCCCGCCGATGCCGACGACGCCCTCGCCTGGCTCCAGGAAAGCAGCATAGACGCCATCGAAGCGACCGAAGAGTTTATAGATCGCGACTTCGAAAAAGAGCTGAAAAAGCTCGACATGCTTTTCAAGGCACATGCCATTGTGGCCGGTGAATACCATTTTCGCAAGTCACGCCTGCAAAAAATGGAACTGGAAAAGTTCTCTGATGCCAACATCGAACTGCTGCTCGCCCGCAGGTTCTCAGGCGGCGGCCAGGGTGAACGCTTCGACGAACAGCTCCTCAAAAAGTTCACATTCGAAAAAACCGTCATGTTCACCGATATTGTTGGCTTTTCAACCCAGGCCTCCCAAAAAATGCTGCTCGACACCATGACTCTGCTCGCCCTGCACGACAAAATGCTGATGCCGGTCATCAAAGAATCCGAAGGCGTTCTGATTAAAAAAATCGGCGACGCTCTCATGGTAAGATTCGACGACCCATTGAAAGCATGCGCCGCCGCCATGGAAATGCAGATGATTCTTTTTGAGTTCAATCGCCAGAATGACGACAAAATTTTCATCAGAATCGGCCTCAATACAGGCACAGTCTTCGTCAAAAATGATGACGTATTCGGCGATGCCGTGAACATTGCAGCCCGCATGGAATCAATCGCAAGACCAGGCCGCATCTACCTCACCGAAAGTACGATGCAAAAACTCGATGGCCGATTGCCGGTCGAGAACCTTGGGCCAAAGCATGTTAAGGGCCGTGAAGAACCAATCACCGTCTTTTCATTGGTCAACAACAGTATTCAGGCTGATGAAATGGCCTATATGGCCAACGACCTGCTCCAGAAAAACGGCATTCAGACGAACCAGCCCGAGCAAAACGCCCCCGAAAAGCCATCTTACCAAGATGATGAGCCGGCCGCCATCCCTGCCCTCAAACCCGAAATCAGTTCAAGGCCAGAGCCGACCTCGACGCCTGCAATGCCCCAGACCGCCCCCACCCCGGAATCCTTCCCTGAAGACTTTCTGCACGCGGTCGATCAGGCACGCAGCTGCTACGTCAGAGCCGTAAAAGAAGGGCGCCAGCGCAACCCCGATCTTGAAGACTGGTTTGCCCGCTTCGAAGCACTGCTGCGCCACGAAATTTCAGGCTGACCCAATCAGTTAATAGTGCTGCCGTGCAACTGTATCGCCTTTTCGACGTAGTAATCATAGTTGCCGTCATAGACGCGCAGTGCACCGTGATCAACCTCAAATACCCGGTTAACCAGATGTTTGAGAAAAAAGCGGTCGTGGCTGACGATCATCACCGTGCCCTCAAATTCCTGCAGAGCTTCGAGCAGCACTTCGCGACTGGTGATATCAAGATGGTTTGTCGGCTCATCGAGAATAAGAAAATTGACCGGCTGGGCAAGCAGACAGGCGAGCATCACGCGGCTCTTCTCACCACCAGAAAGAATCGAAACCTTCTTCTCGGTGTCGTCGCCCGAAAAAAGAAACGCGCCCAGCAGGTTCTTGATTGTACCAACATTGGCCATCGGCAGGCGTTCCTGCAATTCTTCAAAGACAGTGCGCTCGGGGCGCAGAACATCGCATGAATACTGGCTGAAATAACCGACCTGAACGCTGGCCCCCAGAGTGCAGGTGCCGCTGGTCGGGTCAGTCAGACCGCTGATAATTTTGAGCAGCGTCGATTTGCCGGCCCCGTTGATACCGGTGACCGCGATTTTGTTGGTGCGCAATACCTTGCCCGTCACCCCCGAAAACACAGGCAGCATTCTGCCATCGTGCAACGGCCACTGCTTGGCAAGGTCGTTAAGCTCTACCACAATATCACCGCTGCGCTTTACTGGCGGAAAGCGAAACTTGATGACCTTCGGATCAGGCGGCACCACTATTCTTTCAATTTTTTCGATGGTTTTAACTCTTGATTGAACCTGGGCGGCGTGCGAAGCCCGGGCGGCAAACCGGGCAATAAACTCTTCTTCCTTGGCCAGGGTCGCCTGCTGACGCCGCTGGGCCGACAACAACTGCTCTCGTCTGATCAGACGTTCGCGAAGATAAAATTCGTAATCACCGCTGTAAGTGGTAATCGTTTCACCGGCAACTTCGATGGTGCGAGAACAGATGCGCGTCATGAACTCGCGGTCATGGCTGGTCATCACCAGTGAACCCTTGAATTCCTTCAACCAGGTCTCGAGCCAGATAATCGACTCGATATCAAGATGGTTGGTCGGTTCGTCAATCAGCAATACATCAGGGTTCAGCAGCAAAATTCGCGCCAGGGCAATGCGCATTTTCCAGCCACCGGAAAAAGTTTCAACCGGCGTTTCCCAGCGGTCCGGGCCAATACCAAGGCCGTTGAGAATGGTCTGAGCCTCGCTTTCCTTTTCGTAGCCGTTTAAATGAATAAATTCTTCCTGCAACTTGCCGTAGCGATCTAAAAACGCATCTTCATGAGAAAAATCGGGTTCGGCCATCTGATGCTCAAGTTCATGCAGACGGCGACCAATCTCATAAACCTTGCCAGCGCCAGCCAGAACCTCGGCCAGGGCTGATCGCCCGGACATTTCGCCGACATCCTGTGAAAAGTAACCGAGCACCAGCCCGGCATTGATGTTTACTTCACCTTCGTCTGGCTTTTCATGGCCCATGATCAGGCGAAAAACCGTGGTCTTGCCCGCACCGTTAGGCCCGACCAGACCAATTTTATCACCGGGTCTGACCAGAAAATTGGCGTTCTGAAAAAGAATGCGATTGGAATATGCGACTTTTACATTTGCTAAATTTATCATGGTGGCGATTTTAAGCGACCGCGCCCGCCAAGTCAACAGAATTGCACCAGATCAGGGCAAACTGCCGGCCCGACCCTGAAAATCTGAGAATAACTGCATTTGTAGTATATTGCCATGATACCTAAGAGCGTATCGGGTATTTCTAAGCGGTTCGACGGCCCTGGCCTGTCAGTCGGGTCACTTTAAAATATTCAATGAGCTTTTGATATAGAAATCCAGCAATTCTCGGTGAGTATTGAAACCCCTATCAATAACTGATTTTTATAAACGAGTTTTCCTTTTGGAGGTGAAGCTTCGGCCTATCAGCCGGGTTGCTTTTTTGCTGACAGGAGGTCAGCGATACTCGACAGCATCAGGATAGATGCTGTCGGGTGCTACAGCCGACTTTAATTCTCAAGTTTTCGCTCAGCAGAACCGCTCTATCCTGCGCGGTTCTGCATGTGCACATCCTGTGCAAAACAAGCTTCCGAAAAAGCAATCCCGTCTTCTCGCCTCGCAATTCTATAAAGATGATTTTGTTCGATTCGGCAAACTTGACCGAGAATTGCCAATAGAAATCACTTGAGTTTGCCATAATTATGAGCATTCTTGTATCATGGTGCCGGAGGCAAAATATGAGCCAGAATTCGCAGAACGATAAACCCGACGACAATAAACCCGCGCTGCCGATTGCCCCTGAAAAAGACGAAAAAGACGTCTACAAAAGGCTGAACGCTTATCGACCTCCCGAAAATCTTTTAAAAAAACACCCGTGCCATGACTGTTTTAACTGTCTCTGGTGCGGCGATGCACGCTGTGAAGTATGCCTGCGCTCAAAAGGCTGCGGGCAATGCCACAAATCCGAGCAAAATAACGAACCGGTCACCCCCGAAAGGCCCGAAAAAAAATGACTGAAACTCGCCAGAAGCAGAACCCTAAACCCACAATTGCCACCAGGAAAGACCAGGCGGGCAAAGCCGCCAATCACAACCCCCGGCGCCGCCAACTCCCGCAACCGGTTGACCGCAAGACAATTTTTGCCAAAACCTTTGCCACTACCCTTGGTCATGCTGCATTGGTCTGGCGCGGCGACGTTATCAAAGCCGTTTTCCTGCCCGAAAAAAAATTCGCGGTTATCGAGGGGCGCTGCCGCCAGGCAGGGGCGGCTCTGGCCGGCAAAGTGGCGATACCCGACCGCATCGCAGCAGCAATCAAGCAGATCGTCAACTATTTTGCCGGTGAAGAGCACTCGTTCAAAAAGATAAAACTCGACATGACCGATATCCCTGCTTTCAGGCAACTTGTCTACAAAGAACTGCAAAAAATCGGCCCGGGGTGCACCGTGTCTTACGGCGAGCTGGGCGAAGCCTGTGGCAAGAGTTCAGCTGCCCGGGCAATCGGCGGCGCAGTCGGCGCCAATCCATTTCCGCTGCTGATACCCTGCCACCGGGTAATCAATGCCGATGGCAGCCTCGGCGGCTTTTCGGCCGGGGCCGGCCTTGATCTAAAGGCACAAATGCTGCGTCTTGAAGGCATACGAGTCTCAAAAGAGCCGCCGATGCGCATTCTACCCCCAGAAACCTTCGGCGACATCGATATCGCCGGGGCGATTAAACATCTGAGCGCTGCCGACGCCGATCTTGGCCGTTTCATCAAGGTCGCGCCCGCGTTCAACCTGCAATGCGACACCCAGGCATCACCATTCATGGCTCTACTTGAATCGATCGTCTATCAGCAGTTGACCGGCAAAGCCGCCGCGACAATTTTCGCCAGGCTTCTTAACCTGTTTTCGAACCGCGACAACCTGTCACCCCTTGATATAATCAGGGCTGAAGACGATGAACTTAAATCAGCCGGGTTGTCAGGTTCTAAAATTGCAGCGATTCGCGACCTGGCAGAATTTGCCGCCGATGGGCGCCTGCCCGACCATAAGGCACTGCTGCAGATGAGCGACAGTGAAATCATCAGCAGACTGACCAGCATTCGCGGCATCGGCCGCTGGACAGTTGAGATGCTGCTGATTTTTAAACTCGGGCGCCCTGATGTCATGGCTGCCGATGATTATGGACTGCGCAAAGGCCTCGCCGTCATCAGAAACACGCCTGAATCTCTGCCAGACCCGCAAACACTCGCCAGGCAGGCACGCAGCTGGCAACCGTTCCGCTCGATTGCCGCCTGGTATTTATGGCGCGCCTCTGAAATGGCAAAAGCAAAACCGGCCTAGTCGGTCTCGCGCTGGCGCTGAAGCTTTTCGGTCCAGAGCTGGTAGCCCTGCCTGAGACGATTCACCTGGTTCTGCTGCTGAGTAGTTACTGCCGTCGAAGCATCGGTCTGCACCGCCATCTGAGAATCGCGGCAGTGTAGAATGTAGGCACGCTGTATCTCGCTTTCTGAAGCATGCTCGTCGATGTGCAGTTGACGAAAAAACTCACCAAGCAGCAGTTCTTCTTTGAGGCGCTTCGCCTGACCGTAATAATCGAAAGGCAGCGTGCCAAAAAGCAATGGCCCGGGAACCTCAGATGCAATCGCAAAAACGACGATGTCGGGCATGCGCACCTGACCCTTAGGCCGCAAGCCAAGCGACTGAATCAGAAAACGCCAGATAGAAGGCAGAACCCAGCCCGCTTCAGGTATGAAAAGATTATGCACCTCGACCACACCCGGATGAACCGTTAGTTTGCGGCAGGCAAAGCAGCAGTTGTCAGAACTGTCCGGATTGCCAATGAACGGCTCAAAAAGCTGCTGGTGCTCAAGATCAGCAAGAAAACCGCAAAGATAAACCTCTCGGGCAAACGTATCGTTAAAGCACAGTTCGACGACGATACTTATGCCTTCGAGTCGATGGTGTCCTGCTGAAAAAGCCATGTCCTTGATGGCGAGGAAACCGTGGGTGCCCGAATACGCCGCCTGCCTGTACTGCGAAAACCATTTCGAGAACTCTGACCACTTAAAAGGCAGAACAACTCTATCAAGGTCATTCATGCCTGCCCTCCCCCCCCTGGTGCGAACACCCGGCCGCCAGGTTCGCACGATCAGGTTGTCTAGACCTGTACTGCTTTATCTACAAAGAAATACGCAGCGAAAAGCGAAAATGTTTCATCGCAAATTTATCTCTAGTCATCCGATATGCAGCAAACATCAACCCAGGGGAAAAACACCCCAGTTGACCAGCAAAACACCTGGCAAAAGCCGCATTTTTATGTACCGCAATTCTGCCAGCTGCAAAATTTTGTAGTAGAATGTCAGAAGTCTTTTCTGGAGGTAAACCTTGAAAAATCCGCTCAAGATAATTTTGATCGCTATGTTGTTACTGATCGCCTCACTGGCAAACGCGGCCAGCACTGACCCTGTTTTGCAGGCAAAGACACTCGGGGCTATTTATATTGACGCCGCCGCCATGTTTTCATTCTATTCCGGTCAGGCCGCCGAACTGGTCAAACCCGAAAATTCCGGAAAACTTGCCGAAATGCAGAAGCAGTTGCAGGGCTACGCCAATCTTCAAGTCGATCTGTCCGGGTTCTTCAAAAAAATAGACGACTTCGCTAAAAACGAAATATTTGTACCAGATGGCACGATCTGGTTCACTATCGACAGCACCTACCACCCCACCCTGGCTTTCAAGGCTCGGGTTAAACCCCTTGAATTTGTAGAATATCTTGAAGCGCAATTCGGAAAAATCCAACAACCCGCCTTAAAACGCGACAAGGAACTCGTCGAATACAGCCTGCCAACCCCTGAATTCAAAATGACCCTGTCCATCACCCCGGCCGGCCTTTATCTGCATAGCGATGGCGCGGCTACCGAAGCCGAAGACACCCAGAAATGGGCCGACCTGCTTAAAAACGTCAACGAAAAAAAGGCTCTGTTACTTGCAGAGGTTGATCTGAACCAGATCAAACGCATCATCGCCGGCAAATCAGCCAATACGCAGCACAGCATCTGCTTCAGCAATCTCAGAATTCTCACCGGATGCTGCGAAATGTATGCCATGGATCACGAAGGGCCGATAAAAGTTCTTGATCAGCAGGCTCTGATCGCCGGGCACTACCTTAAAAGCACCCTAAATTGCCCTGACAAAGGCGTTTACTCTATGAAAGCTGATGAACAGATTGCCTGCTCCGTTCACGGCAGCATCGATCAACCCGCCAAAACCGCTGACCTCAGCTCAGAAAACAGTATCCCTGCCCAGTTCCGGCCATTCGAAATTTTCCGACTGCGGGTCCTCAAGGATTCTGCCGAAGCCGCGCTCATGCTCAACGACAAGAATACCGTCGAACAGTGGGCAGCCATCGGCAAACAGCAACTGCTCGCCATCAAGAACATGGCACAGAACCAGATGGGCCAGCTTCCCGAATCTGAACGCCAGAAAGGCCTCAAAATGCTCGATGCGGTCAAGATCAACAACGACGACCAATGGCTGAGACTTGCGGTAGAGGGTCTCGACGAGCAGACCATGATCTCGGGCATCACCGGATTTATCGGCGCCGCCGCCGCCATTGCCATACCCAACTTTAAAAAATCCCGCGATCTGGCACGCAGCAAAGCCTGTGACGCCAATTGTCGCGTTTTGATCGGCGCCATCGAATTGATGGAACTCGAAACCGGCAAGCCCTGCGAAAGCCTGAACATCAAGGCTCTCATCGATGGCCAGTATCTGAAGTCAGAACAAAAATGCCCGGATGGCGGAACATATAGCATCAGCCGCGGCACCGACGGCATCAGCATCAAGTGCAGCCATCATCAGGCTGACTGATCAAGCCAGAAGCTCATGCATACTGCCTTGCCACCCTTTGCGAAAATGGCGACAAGGCAGTTTTTTAATGCTATAATCTTTTTCACATAATGCGCAGCAAGGAGAGAACAATGAAGGTTTTATACATTACCAACGAGTATCCGCCACATGTTTATGGCGGTGCCGGTGTCCACATTGAATACCTTTCCCGGGAAGTCGCCCGTCTCGCTGACGTTGAAGTGCGCTGCTACGGCGACCAGAAACCAGGCAAAGGCAAGATCAGCACTGCCGGTTTTGAATCAGCAGCCGGCTACCTCAAGCTCGACCGCGGCCTGCAATCTGTGTTTAAAACCATCGATCGCGACTTGCAGATCGTCGGCGAAGGCGTCGATGCCGATATCGTGCACTGTCATACCTGGTATACCCACATGGCCGGCATTTGGGCCAAGTTGAATTTTGGGGTACCCCTGGTGGTCACCACCCACTCGCTCGAACCTCTCCGACCATGGAAACGCGAACAACTGGCCGGCGGCTACGACTTTTCACTCTGGGTCGAAAAAATGGCCATTGAGATGGCCGATGCGGTAATCGCAGTCAGTCACGGCACCCGGGCCGATGTAAAAAGCCTGTTCAACGTCGCCGAAGACCGCCTGAAAGTGATCTACAATGGCATCGACACCGATGAATTCAAAAAGGTTGCCGCAACCGATAATATCAAACGCTTCGGCTTCGATCCGAACAAGCCCTACCTTTTGTTCGTCGGCCGCATCACACGCCAGAAAGGCATTATCCATCTGGTTAATGCCATTCGCTACCTCAACCACGATATTCCGGTGGTGCTGTGCGCCGGCGCCCCCGATACCCCCGAAATCGAACGCGAAATGGCCGAAGGCGTTAAATCTGTATCTCAGGACCGCAACAACATTTTCTGGGTCAGGGAAATGGTCGACCGCAAAACCCTGATCGAACTGTATTCGCATGCCGCCGTGTTCTGCTGCCCCTCGATCTACGAACCATTCGGCATCATCAACCTCGAAGCGATGGCCTGCGAAACCCCGGTCGTTGCAAGCGCCGTCGGTGGCATTCCTGAAGTCGTAGTTGACGGAGTCACCGGTACTCTTGTTAAACTCGAACAGATGAGCGAATCACCCTTCGAAGCAGTCAAACCCGATGTCTTTGCCCATGATCTGGCTCGCGAAATCAACGCCCTGATGGCAGACCCGGCCCGGCGAAACCAGATGGCAACCGCCGGTCGCCGCCGCGTCGAAGAGATCTTCAGCTGGAAATCGATCGCCCAGCAGACCGTCGATCTCTACAAAACTCTTATTAAGGGTAAATGACATGACGAAAAATCGCAAACGTGCATTGATTGAAAACATCAGACCACTGGTTGATGCCGGCGCCTGGCCAATGAAGCGCGAACCGGGTGACAGCGTCAAGGTAATCGCCGATATTTTCAGAGATGGCCACCAGAAAATCGCCGCATGGGTCGAATATCGCCCGACTGGCCGCGATAAATGGCACAAGGTGGCTATGACCTGCACCAACCCCGGAATGGACCTCTGGGAAACCGAATTTAATGTTGAACAGATAGGCTTTTATGAATATCAGATCGTCGCTTATTGCGAAGATTACGGCACCTGGGTGTTCGATACCCGCAAAAAAGTCGATGCCAACGTCGATTTTGCCTCTGACCTTCTCGAAGGCCTGGCGCTCGCCAAAAATTACAAATCATGGCTTAATGAAGCAGACCGGGAATACCTTAAAAATATGCTTAACAAGGCAGAAAAGGCCCCCTCTGATTCGCAACGCTGGCAAATCATGAGCCACGACCGCCTCGTGGAAATTCTCGCCGAAAACCCCGACCCGGCATCACGTGTCGAAAGCCAGACCTTGCAGATCCGCGTCGATCGCAAAAAAGCCAGATTTGCCGCCTGGTATGAATGCTTTCCACGCTCATGCGGTTTTGAGCCAGGCAAACACGGTACCTTCCGCGATGTAATCAAGCGCCTGCCACACATTGCCGAAATGGGCTTCGATGTTCTTTACTTTCCGCCAATTCACCCGGTCGGCTTCAGCAAGCGCAAAGGCCCGAACAATAGCCTGACCTGCACACCAGACGACCCGGGTTGCCCTTACTCGATCGGTAATCATCACGGCGGCCATGATGCCATTGAACCGGCACTCGGCAACTTCGATGATTTCGCGGCACTGGTTAAAGAAGCAGCCGGCTATGGCATCGAAATCGCCCTCGATTTCGCCATCAACTGCTCGCCAGACCACCCCTACCTCAAACAACACCCTGAATGGTTCAGCAAACGCCCTGACGGCACCATTAAGTTCGCCGAAAATCCACCCAAAAAATATGAGGATATTTATCCGGTAAACTTCGAAACTCCAGACTTCAAAAGCATCTGGAAAGAAATGCGCCGGATTTTCCTTTTCTGGGCAAGGCAGGGCGTCAGAATTTTCCGGGTCGATAACCCGCATACCAAGCCTTTCGCCTTCTGGGAATGGGTCATCGCCGAAGTTCAGCAGAAATACCCGGATGTAATCTTCCTTTCAGAAGCATTCACCCGGCCGCGTGTCATGAAAGCCCTGGCCAAACTCGGGTTTACCCAGTCATACAGCTATTTCACCTGGCGCAATGAAAAGGCTGAGCTGGTAGAATACTTTTCAGAACTCACCACCCAGCCTGAATCAGAGTATTACCGGGCCAATCTCTTCACCAATACCCCTGATATTTTTCCCGTCTTTCTGCAAGGCGGCGGCCAGCCCGCCTACAAAATCAGAGCCATACTTGCCGCGACGCTTTCCAGCGTTTATGGCATGTTTCAGGGCTTTGAACTCTGCGAAGGCATACCGGTTCCCGGCAAGGAAGAATACCTCAACAGCGACAAATATGAAATAAGAACCCGCAACTGGCAGGCCCCGGGCCACATCATCGATCTGGTCACCCGCCTCAACAAAATCAGGCACGAAAACCCAGCCATGCAGGAATACGACAACTTGCAGTTTTTTCAGGCCGATAACGACAAGGTGCTCTTTTACGGCAAATCTCTCGGTGATAACCACATAATAATCGCCATCAACCTCGACCCGTTCATCAAACACTCTTCATTCGTATATCTGCCTCTCGAAAAATTTGGCCTCGGCCCCGATCAAGGGTACCAGATGCACGACCTGCTCACTGACCGCCGCTATCTTTGGTATGGTTCACGCAACTATGTCGAACTCGACCCGCAAACCAGCCCCGCCCACGTGTTTTTGCTGCACAAATAATGCACCGGCCTGACTGAACGCTCATGAATAAAAAAGCCGGGCAGCAACCTGATGGTTGCTGCCCGGCTTTTGTTCTGGCGAAAGTTAAAGGCCGGCGGCTTTGCGAAGATCCATGTAGTGCTTCTTGGCTGCCTGATATTGTTTGAAGGCGGCCATTACTTCATCCATGGGAGCCTGCTGCTGCACCTTGTACTGATAAACCTGCTGATAATAAATGTATGATTCATAAGCAAGTTTGATATCATTATTGCTCGGCTTGCTGCCTGATGCCGGGCTTGTAGTTGCCGGCGTCGAACCACTGGAATTTGCTGTCTGCGAACCGGCGACCGGCGATGACCCGGAATCAGAAGCCGAAGACGGTGATTGGCTGTTGGATGCTGCGTTGTTGCGGCCCGGCAGCCTGGCGATTTCTTTTTTAACTGCATTGATACGGTCAGTGGTCGGCGGATGCGTCGAAAAATACTTGGTAATCTTGCTGGCCTTGTTGTCTTTGTTGATCTTATCAAAAAAGCCAATGATGCCGTTCGGGTTATAACCGGCGGCGGCCGTGTATTTGACCGCGCAGGCATCGGCCTGATACTCATCGTTGCGTGAGAATTTCAGATTGGCAAAGTAGGCAGCTATGGCTGCAAAAGGCGCGGCATCCTTTGTTTTCTTGCTGAGGCCCAGCCCCAGAACAAGAGCCGTCATCAGACCAGACTTTTCGGCCTGCCGGACACTGTGTTTTTTGTCGATATGCCCCATTTCATGAGCAATGACGCCCGCCAGTTCATTATCATCTTTGCACATATTGAGAAGCCCGCGGGTAACATAAATATAGCCACCCGGAGCAGCAAAAGCATTAACTTCATCAGTATTGAGAACCGCAAAATGCCAGGTAAGATCTTTGCGCTCAACATGCTTGATCAGACGATTGGCAACTGTGCCAACCCGGCTGAGCATCGCCTTGTCTTTGGAAAAACCCGGATCAGACTTCAATGACTCGTGAGTTTTCGCACCCATCGAGGTTTCCCAGCTGTCTTCCCATTTGCCGAGAAACGCACTGGTCTGGGGCGCCTGAGCGCGTGACTGCTCGACAACCTTCTGATTATCAGCCGTGACGCCGCCAAAAGTGCTGTCAAGGCTTGCGGTAACCCGGTTGAGAGCGCCGCTTACTTCATCAAGAAAACCGCCGATATTCAGGGCATAAGCCTGACCGACGAACGCTGCCTGGAACAGCAAACACAGCACCAGAACCAGCATCGGCTTTCTATTGCTCACAAGCATACCTCTTTGAGTTGAAATTAATATACCTGATTGTACTGATAGAATCGCAAAGCGTCAATGATCGGGCAAAAACTTATTCCAACCAACAATTGTACATAAGCTCATTATTTGTTGATGCCTGTGTAACGCTTCCCGGCAGCCGTTTTAAAAACGAAAATGCACGGGCAAAAAACTGAGCCGGTCAGTGCTGAGGCAATGCCATGCGCAAAGACAGTTTTAAAAACGGTTGTGGTGTAAAACAGAGTTCAGAACTGACCGGTGCGCAACAAAACCAGAGTGCAGGCCTGAACTACTTTGAGGCCCTTCTGGCGAAGATTTTCCATCAGAGTCTGGTTCTCGGTGCCGGGGTTGAAAATGACGCGGCCGGGCTTCAGGTTGATTATATCGTTTTCAAGCGCAGTCAAAGCATCGGCCGAAAGATAAAGAGTAAGGGTATCGACGCGGCCAGTAACCTGATTGAGTTTGGCAACTACCGGCAAATCTTCGATTTTGTCGGCTACCGGGTGAACCGGTACAACTTCGTGCCCGTGTTCAAGCAACATGCAGACAGCCTTATACGAATAACGCTCAGGGTTAGGACTGGCGCCAAGCACCACGACACGTTCTTTTTTCTGGGTCATACTTTCCCCTTGTTTTTGGTATTCTTTAGTAGTATTAAGTATTGCTAATGTAGACCTTAATTGTGCCAGATCAAGCTACTGCGAAACCGGCTTAAGGTTTATCATATAACAGATTCGAGTCAGGAGAGTAAAAAATGAAACTGCACGAACGGTTGATCGAGATTGCAAAACCCTGGGCCGAAGGCAGAACTGTCAAAGACCTGCGCTTTGGTCTCGGTTACAGTTGCGCCGAACTCGATGACGGGCGCAGCGGCATTGCCTGCACACTGCTCTTCGAAAATTCCGGCAGTTGCACGCATGTTGCCGCTGCCGGTCAGATTGCCAGCAGTCCGGCAGCAGAGGTTCTTGGCTGGCTTAAACATGATAATGACCTCGAAAGGGCTGCCGGCCTTGCGGTTTTCAATGCCCTGAATGCCAATCAAGGCCGGAATTTTATCGAAGGCGAAGCTATTTCGCTTCTCAAAATCGACAAAAACGATCATGTCGTCATGGTTGGCTTTTTTGGCCCGGTTATACCCGCTATCAAGGCTACCGGCTGCCATTTCGAAATCGTCGAACTGAACCCCGGCAAACCTGGGGTCATTACTCCCGAACAGGGCTTCAAAGCCCTCGCCGAGTGTGATGTGGCAATTATTACCTCGACCAGCATTATCAACGGCACCTGCGACGGTCTGATCGAGGCGCTCAAACGCAATCGCGCTGCCGTCATGCTCGGGCCATCGACGCCGATGTGCCCCGAGGTTTTTGCCGGCACGCGCATCACCCAGCTGAGCGGTTCTTATGTGCTCGATAAAGCGAGGGTTCAGACTATTGTCTCTGAAGGCGGCGGTACCAGGCTGCTGAAAAAGCATCTGCGCTTCAGCAACGTCATGGTGTAAAATATCCGCAATTCATCATCGGGGAAAAAGCATGCTGGCCAGTGAAATGTCTCTGACTCTCAGCCCTGAACGTGCTATGGGCATCGTTCTCGATGCCATTCAGGAAATAATTCCGTTCGAACTGGCTGTTATCTTGAGTCTTGAAAAGAACAACACTCTGCAGGTTCGCTACTGCAGCGGTATTCTCTGCTGCGAAAAACTGGCAAATCAGACGCTGACCATCGATGATCGGCCAGATATAAGACTGGCGCTGCGACGCGGTGAAGTTACTCTCGTTAAAGACACGGCAGACCCGCAGCACAAAGACACTTACGATGGTCTGGTCGAGATTCCGGCCGGGCATTCATGTATGCTGACGCCGCTGAAAGCCGGCGGCGATGTGATCGGTCTGATGACCCTCGATCACCGGCAATGCGGCCTGTTCACACCCGAAAGAGTTAAATTTGCCGGCATTCTGTCGCAGCTGCTCGCAATTGCGCTGGCTCAGTCGCTGCAAACCGAAAACCTGTTGAGCGAAAAGACCGCTCTGCTTTATGAAAGAAATTCTTTTGTTGCCGATCTTGCTAGAGTCGCAGGCGGTCTTGTCGGCAATTCATCGGCCTGGAAACAGGTTCTCGAAAAAATCAGACTGGTAGCGCCTACCGATTCGCACGTGATGATTCTCGGTGAAACCGGTACTGGCAAAGAGCAGGTTGCCAAAGCGGTGCATGCACTTTCCGGCCGCTCAAAACAGCCGTTTATAACCCTTAACTGCTCGGCCCTGAACCATAATCTTGCCGAAAGCGAACTGTTTGGCCACGAAAAAGGCGCATTTACCGGCGCAGTTGCCGCCCGCAAAGGCCGCTTCGAGCTCGCGGACGGCGGCACCCTTTTCCTCGATGAGCTGGGCGATCTGCCGCTGGAAACCCAGCCGAAACTGCTGCGCGCCATTCAGCAGGGCACTTTTGAGCGGCTCGGCGGCGAAAAAACGCTGCAGGCTGATGTTCGCATCATCAGCGCCACCAATGTCAGACTCGAAGAAAAGGTCAGACATGGCAAATTCAGAGAAGACCTTTATTACCGACTCAATGTTTTTCCGATCGTTGTTCCGCCTTTGCGTGACCGGCAAAGCGATGTCGTTCTGCTTGCGCATCATTTCGTCGAGAATATGCGGGCGCGTTTCGGCTACGACCGGGTTATGCTTTCGGGGCTGGCAATCAGAAAACTTATCGAAAACAACTGGCCCGGAAACGTCAGAGAGCTTCAGAATACCATCGAACGAGCCCTGATCAATTGCCGTGGCGGCCAGATCGAGGTCGAACATATATTTTTCGAGTCTCAGGCCAGACCGACAAAGACTGAACAACCGGTATTGCCTGCACCGGACGCCGGAGTCTCAGATTTCGAAACTGAGGTGGGGCAAATAATTGTAAGGGCTCTGCAGCGGTGTGGCGGCCGCATTTACGGCAAAGACGGGGCGGCGGCTCTGCTGCGTCTCAAGCCAACCACGCTGCAGAGTAAGATTAAAAAGCTTGGTCTTGATAAAAAGCCTGACTGAACGGTCGAATATTTTGTTTTCACCGGCCACACTGTTGGTTTTACCGTCGCTGTTGTTGCAGACAATGCGCTGCCGGACCAGAGCAGCACTCATGCGTCGGTGCTTCGTCATAGGTACCATGCGATATCAACCCGGCTGAAACTGACGCCATAAAATGTTCGAATTTCACCGAAATTTAGTTGACACCGAAATGTCGGTGCAAAATTCAACGATATTTAGGTGTCGAGATGTCGCAAATCTTGCTGAAACTCGCTTTTGAAGCTGATATATGAAGACTGGCATGGCGATTGCAATACTCTCGGCGTTGATAAATTAAACTCTGGAGGAATTGAAAATGGAAAACGTTCAGAATTGCAGTATGCCCCTTCTTGGCGACAGAATGCCCGAATTCACCGTTCTGACAACGCACGGAATGAAAAGCTTTCCGAATGATTATGCCGGCAAGTGGATCGTTCTGTTCAGCCACCCTGGCGATTTTACCCCGGTCTGCACCACTGAATTCGTCGCTTTCGCAAAACGTGAAGCCGAATTCAAAAAGCTTAATGCCGAACTGGTTGGCCTGTCGATTGACCAGGTATTTTCTCACATCAAATGGATCGAATGGATCGAAGAAAAGCTGCAGGTCAAAATTCCGTTCCCGATTATCGCTGACGACATGGGTAACATTGCCAAAAAGCTTGGCATGCTTCACCCCGGCAAAGGTTCCAATACAGTCAGAGCCGTGTTTCTCATCGATCCGAACGGCATTACCCGCCTGATGATCTATTACCCCCAGGAAATCGGCCGCCAGATCGACGAAGTTCTGCGGGCTCTCAAGGCTTTGCAGGTCGCCGATGCCCACAAGGTCGCCCTTCCCGAAAACTGGCCGAATAACGGACTGCTCGGCGACAAGGTGATTGTGCCGCCCGCCAAAGACGTCGAAACCGCTGCCAAACGCAAAGGCGAAAAGAACAGCTACGACTGGTGGTTTGTCTACAAAGACCTCAAATAATTGTGTCAGCCGTAGCTGATATCTGATAAGTCCCTGTCTCCGCTTCTGCCTCAAAACCGGCAGAGGCGGAGATTTTCTTTGAGCAAAACAGTTTGCCATGGAGCGGGCCTTTTGAAGCCGGATCAGTGACAGTTGCGCAATGATGTTTTTCTGACTAATATTGGTACCTGTCACTCCTGTCCGGTTTAAGACCACGATAAAATCAGTTGCTTCGGGATGCCAGGCTCTGATTCTGGTAATGCAATGTCGGCAAACAGCGATTGAATCGGGGTCTTTTCAAAAAGGGAGATGCTCAAAATCTGTAGAATTGTGTAGATGCTGTGTTTCATTTTCAACTCCTTTTTTATGATTGCTACAAGAAGATACGTAGAAATTGCTATCCATATCTGTGTCTTAACTGCATTATCAGAGGTTCCATAAAATGCCTTTATTCGGAGATGCTGCTTGATCCACTTGA
>DAOPYA010000021.1:0-52251 GCA_035352635.1 Candidatus Rifleibacterium sp. | reverse complement strand
GGGCCAGCAGTTCGTTATAAGGTTCACCAGGAATCGAGAAAATTGGCAGTTTCTGGCCTTCAACGAGGGTGTTAAAAACATCAATCATCGGAATATTGGTTGGAATCATGCGGTTAGGCATAAGTCTGATCGCCGGATTAACTGACGGGCCGCCAACTTCAATGAGATTATCGGTCAATTCGCCACGGCCGTCACGAGCTTCACCGCCGCCCGAGAAAACTCGGCCGAACAGGTCGTCTGAGAAACTGAAGCGCATCGAAGAGCCGAGAAAAGAAACGCGATCGCCGGTCGAAACGCCTCGGGTGCCCGAAAAAATCTGCAGCGAAACGTCATCATTGTTGACCCTGATAACCTGCGCCAGCGATTTTCCCCAGCTGCCTTCTACCAGTGCCAGTTCTTCGTAGCCGACGCCGGTCGCCTTGAGGGTTGCGACGTTGCCGGCGATGTTGTCAATTTTGGTGTAAAACTTACGCATTGGCTGACTCCTTACCGCTCATGGTGGCCTTGATGGCGTTTTCGGCGACCTTCATCTGGTCACTCTGCCAGGTTGAGTAGTTCCAGTCACGGAACTGTTCGGTGAGGGTAAAGAACAGGTCGCGGGCCTGGGGTTTGTCTGACAGCGAAAATTTATGTTTGAGAATATTTGAAACCATCTCGAACAGGTGCTGCTGACGTTCGATCGGGCAGGCGGCATCGATTTCGTCGTATGAATTCTGCTGCAGGTAGACGTTATCGAGGAATTCGGATTTCAGATAGATGACGAAGTCATCGATCGAGGTACCTTCTTCGCCGACGACCTGCATCATTTCGAAGATGCTCTTGCCGCGTTTAAGAAAATTATGCGCCCAGGCGACTTTTTCGTGTTTGATGACGCCGGCATACTTTGACCATGATTCAAGCGGGTCGATGGCGGGGAAACGGCGGGCGTAGGATCGCGCATAAGACAGGCCGAGGAAAGCGCCGACCACCTTGAGGGTGCCCTGGGTGACGGGTTCTTCGAAGTTGCCGCCGGCCGGGCTGACGGTGCCGCCGATAGTTAGCGATGCCTTGCGGCCATCTTTAAGTTCGACAATGCCGCCGCGTTCATAAAATCTTGCGATTGAGCTTTCGAGATATGCAGGAAAGGCTTCTTCGCCGGGGATTTCTTCGAGACGGCCGCTCATTTCGCGCAATGCCTGTGCCCATCTTGAAGTGGAGTCAGCGAGCAGCAGCACGTTCAGGCCCACCTGACGGTAGTATTCGCCGAGGGTAACAGCGGTATAAACAGAAGATTCGCGGGCCGCAACCGGCATGCTCGAGGTATTGCAAATGATGATAGTGCGTTCGATGAGGGTTCTACCGGTGCGAGGGTCTTTGAGGTGCGGAAATTCACGCAGGGTTTCGACGACTTCACCGGCGCGTTCGCCGCAGGCAGCCATGATAACGAGGTCAATTTCTGCATGTCGGCTGGTGATCTGCTGCAGAACCGTTTTGCCGGCACCGAAGGGGCCGGGGATGCAGTAGGTTCCACCGAGCATAACCGGGAAAAAAGTATCGATGATGCGTTGTTTGGTGACCATCGTCTGGGTGGGCAGCAGTCTTTCGCGATAGAGGCCGAGGGGAATACGAACCGGCCAGCGCTGAATCATGTTCACCGAAATGGTCTGGCCGTCTTTTTCGAGAGTGGCGATCTCGCGATCAACTTTGTATTTGCCGGCCGGCGCGATGGTTTTTACTTTCCAGTCACCGGTCAGATGGAAGGGTGCCATGATGAAATGGTCAAAAATCTTCTCTTTGACTTTGCCGAGGTTTTCGGCGGCGGTCACGATGGTTCCGGGGGTGACGAGGGGCGTGAAATCCCAGTCGGCCTGGCGGTCGAGGGCCTTGAAATAATTGCCGGGCTTGAGAAATTTGCCGACTTTTTCGGCCATTTCAGGCAGTGGATTCTGCAGTCCGTCATAAACCATGCCGATCAGGCCTGGCCCGAGTTCGAGCGACAGCAGTTCCTCGGTGATTTCGACCGGGTCGCCAACTTTGAGACCACGGGTCAGTTCGAAAACCTGCATATCGACAAGTTTTCCTCTGATTCTGATAATCTCTGACATGAGCCTGACTCCGTCAGAACGCTGACAATAAGCAACCGCATTCTGTCGAACGGTGCCTTCAAATTCTGCTGTAACCATGTTGCCATAAACAGTGACTATTCGACCGGTTGAACTCACAGCGTAGTTACCTCCTCGAGAATTTTCCGACCCTTGTCGGGGTTCAAACGTGCATAACGATTATGAATGCGCAATTCGAGCAGATAAGCGATCAGCTCATCAAGCGAAAAGCTGTAATGAGTTGCTGCACGGCGCAAGTAGTCGATTCTCGCCTGATCAAGAAACTTTTCAGCCTTGAGAGGTTCAGAGAATGTTTTATAAGCTTCGGCGAGGGCGCTGACCTCTTCATCGACCGATTCTTTCATGAATGAGGGAATCAGGCTTTCGAGGTCGGCAGAAGCCTTGCCGGCCGCTTTTAACCGGTCGAGGCGCAACAGGGTGCGCAGTGAGTATTCCCAGCGCGACCACTGGCCAAGAAGCCCCGAACGAAGGCTGACGCCCGTTTTCATCAACAATTCAAACCACGCGGCGTAAACGCTGGTATGCCAGTCGGCTTCGGCCTGCACTGCATACGAGAGAAAAACACCGACAAATTCTTCGGGCAGCTGCTCTGAAAGCACGGGTTGAAAGTCTCGCCGCCCTTCAACAAAAAATTGCTGACCGCAGCGGGCAATCTCGGATTCAGCGTCGAGCAGGTCGGCAAGATAGCGCAAACCGGCATCGTCTTCGTCGCGCAGGCGGGCGAACGCATCTTCGGCCGGCAAAGATTCGCCCGGTGAATTAGGGAGAACGGGAAGCACCGTTAAAAGATAATATAGGTTTCCGGACACAGGAGTTACTCCGACCGCGGTCAGACAGCGAGAAGCTTCTTGAGTTCGGGAGACAGAAGCTTGCGAAAGGTTTCGGTGACAGATTCTTCGGTGACTTCAAAAACTTCGCTGCCGCCAGCGGTGCGCATTTCAAAGCCGGCTTTGCTCATTTCGCCAGTCAGCGCTACCGTCGAACCCTTTTCTTTGAAGAGTGACACCATGGTTTCAGCGAGGGGTTTGGCCAGTTTGTCGCCAAGAATGATTTCCCATTTCTGGCCAGACTGCTGATGTTTTAAAAGCTCGCTGATCGCTGTCTTGATGACTTCCTTGTCGTTCAGACCTTCAGCAACTTTACCCTTGAGCAGTCGGGTGCCGGCGTCTTCAATGCGCTTGCGGAAAACATTAACCAGGTCGCGGGCCACCAGCTTCAATTCATCTTCTGAACGATGACGATTCTGCTGAATTCTGGTCTGGCTTTCTTTTTCGACGCTGGCAGCCTCGGCTCGGGCTGTATTAATGATTTTTTCGGCTTCTTTGCGGGCATCGGCGAGAATTTTGGCGGCTTCGGCACGGGCGGCCTCGATACCATCTTCTCTGAGCTGTCTGGCAAAAGTTGCAACATCCGTTCCCATGTGTGAGTCTCCTTCAATCAGTCAAAAAATAAGGCTGATTTATTAATTCCTATGTTTATTATCATTTTCGGCAACTTTTTTCAACCCGCACCTGACAAAGATTCTAATTAAAAAGCATTTGCCAGGCTCGCAAGATCGCGGCACTGCAACCAGAAAGCGGCATCATTCAGGCATGGCTCGCCATTTCTCGGCCATGGCACGCCGAAAATTCTGAGAAATCTGCCGCAAAGAATACAAAAGAAACCGCTAATTTTATGCTTACTGCCAGCCGATTAATTACCTGAAGAGCATTAGCTTGAGGAGGTAAACTATGAACCGTTGGAAAAGGGCGGCCATTTTCTGCGCCATTGCCGCCGCAATCAGCAACAGTTCGCCCGTCGCTGCCGCGCTGGACAGAACCAGTTATGCGGCAGAAACTGCTGCCATCAATGTTGCGAAACACTTTCCGGTCAATATGGCCACCGGGATATCTCCTGAGACGCCGCTGACCGTTGAATTCGGTGGAGCAGTCAACCAGTCATTCTATCAGAGTGTCAATTTCAGCCTGTTTCATGGCACCGAACCGATTGACGGCGAACTGTTCTATAACCCAGCTGCCCGCCAGGTGATGTTCAAGGCAAAACAGCCATTGAATGCCGGGCAGACCTACACCGCCCAGATCAGCTATTATGATGGTCTCGGCCGCACCTCCGAAAAAGTCTGGAGCTTTCAGACCGCCGGCGCAGGCAACAGTCAGACTCCAGGCCTGTCATCAGCCGCTGCTCCTCAAGCCGAAGAACAGGCAACGGGTAATGCTCTGGTTCTAACCAACGCCAATATGGGTTCCGGTTCTATTCGAAGCGATATGCCCATGGAAATCTCATTTTCTGAACCGATCGATATCGTAACCCTGAAAAGCGTTCCGATACAGTTGTTTGAAGACAACCGGCCGGTTGGTGTCGATTATCGCCTGTCACGCGACATGAAGACCCTGACCGTCAGCCCGCGCAGCGCCCTCAAACCGGGTTCTGCCTACGCGATCGCGGTCGAAAAAACCCTGGCTTCAACGAACGGCAGCCGTTTGCGCAAAAAAACCCTGATTCCGTTCACCCTCAGTTCTGGCAACGAAGCTGAACCTTCGGTCAGTCTCAGTGAGATCGAAGAAATGCCGGCACCGGCTGCCCCGGTTAACCGAGCCCCTGCCAGACAGGTCAATAACGAAGAAATCGACAATCCATTTTATCAGCAGCCGAGCAGACCAGCGGCCCAGGCAAGACCTCTCAAGTCTTCGGCCGCCCCCCGGGCTGCCGCCCCGCAGGTTATGGCACGGACCCAGGCCGAAGCCGCCCAGGTGGTCGGGCTGGCACCCCAGAACGGCACCAGAATCACCAACCTGACTCAGCCGGTCACCATCGCCTTTAACGAAGAAATAATGCCTGATACCCTGAACGAATTCACCTTCAGGCTTGAAGATGATTTCGGGCCTGTTCCTGCCAGAATTCACTATTTCAAGGGCAACAAGCAGGCAACCCTCACCCCGGTCGGCCTTCTCGACAGCAACAAGACCTACCGTGTCATCGTAACCCAGGGCATCACCGACACTTATGGCCGCCCGATCCGCAGTGGTATAAATACAATGTTCACTACGGTTTCGCCAACCATGGCGCCGGCGACCCCGCAGTTTGCCGCGCAACCCTCAGCCAACCCGAGAGGCGAAGCAGCCGAACTCGAAGGCTTTGAAACCAGCTACGCTGACCCGATGGCCGGCATGGAATCCGAACGGGGAACCCAGAGTTCACGCGCATCATCAGCAAGCCTCAAACCCAGCCGCAGCCCGCGTGATATCGCCATGTCATCGCTGTCAGCGCAGGGCCAGGCACCGGCTGACCGCACCGTTAGAACCAGTTCCGCCAAAAAGCAGCCCAGTCTCAGCGCTTTCCGGGTAACTTCGATTTTTCCGGGCGCCGATTCAAACAACGTGGCCCGCAAAGCCAAAATTGCCGTGCACTTTTCTGAAATCGCCGACCCGAGAACCGTTAACAACATCAATATCTCGGTATTCGGCAACCAGGTCAGGGTTGAAGGCAAAGTGACCTACGACCGCCAGCAGAACCGTGCCGTCTTTGAACCCGCCACGCAACTCGAAGCTAAGACCGATTACAAGGTAATTGTCAGTGACAAGATTAGAAGCAAAATGGGCGAACAGCTCACTCAGCGCTTCACATGGCAGTTCTCAACCACCGCAGCCGCCAGCCGGCAGTATATGGGCACCCAGAAATCCGTAGAAGCCGACTCGTCTTTCTACATACCCCTCGTCGATAGCAAGATGGGTGCAACCCAGGCCGGCGCCGGAACCCGCGGCTCCCAGGCCGGTGCTTCCTTTAACTTTGTGCCGGCCAAGCACTGGGCGTTCAAAACCATGCGCCACATCACTAACCGTGGCATTCTTAACACTTTCCCCTTTGCCTACACCGACAGCGTCACCAGGTATGAGTTTGCCAGCGCCATCAACAGCGCTCTCAACAATCTCAAATCTATGCAGTACATGTCGAGCAAACCCCGTCTCAAAGTCAACGACATGGTGCAGCTACAGCAGCTGGTGGTAGAATTCAGGGGCGAACTCAAATCATACGGTGTCAATACGACCTGGTTTGAAGGTTTCCTGCAACAGCAGGGCGTTAACCTGCAACAGGTCGAAGCAAGGGTGCAGAAGCTCAACCGCTGACCCTGATAATCATCACAGACCCCCGGCTGATAGGCCGCGCGGTCGAATCGGTGAGAAACACTCGATATAGAGAACCGCCGCTCCGGATTGCCGGAGCGGCGGTTTTATCTCGCCAGCAACAGGTCGAGAAACATTACGCCGTTGAGCAAAAATCGCCCGGAATCATCTGCGGCGATCACTGACTCAGCGGTCAAATGACCAAGGCCAGCCTTCCAGGAACCATTGATATCAGCAAGTTGCTGCGTTGCTGCCGACAGACGCCCCGAGAATCGCTGATGCGCCAGTGATGAACCAACAAGCGCCCAGTCAAAGACGTATGGCCCCCCGGCAGGTAATCGCTGCGCCAAGGAACCATGGGTGCCCTGCAGGCGTTTAAATATCGGCGGCAGCGTGCGTTCACTGAGAACCGAAAAGCCCAGATCAAGAGCGCCGCTGCCGGTGCCAGATTGCAGATAACAGGCCTGACCGGTCACCAGACGCTCACCACCCTGATCTTTGATCGCAAGCCCGGTAGTGCTAACCCGGCAAGCCAGCTCTGGTGCTCTGCCGGCAATGGTCAGAGCAAGGGTTGCTGTTCCTGAAAGGGCGGGCAGGGCAAGACTGTAGTTTAGACCCCAGGGCAGGCGGCTGGTCAGACTGGCAAAGTCAATGACCGGGCAGTTAAAGTTCAGGCGCCAGTTTCGGTTGGGGGTTAGAATCGTCTCAACCTGACCTGAAAAAGAGGCAGGAAACCCCGCAAACAGGCTGCCAGTGTCAGAAAAATCAAGATTGCCATCGAACAGTTTCCAGTGGCCGTTCAGCTCGGCGAGAGCAAAATAAAAACCCAGAGCCACGACCCGCAGGTTACGACAGGCGCCAGAAAGATTGCCGAGAAAGCCAAGCTCGCTATTGTAGACCCATGAGCCGGTGCAGTCGAGACGGCCATCGAAGCCAACCGGAACGGCATTCTGCCAGAGCGGCCCCAGCCAGTGCGAAATCGCGGCAATATCAACGCTTGACGAAGCAATATAACCGCTGATCTCGTTTTTGCGACGTTTCTGCTGCAGGCAAAGTTCAGAACTGATTTGCTGACCAGCCAGACAGAGGGTCACTTTGCCCTCGAAACGCCCCTGCTTCTGGCGCAACAGCCCGTCAACTGTGCCCGAAGCCAGCTGGTGCTGTCGCCAGAAACCGGCCAGTTGTAGTGCCAGCTGCTGTTCAGCAGCATTTTGGGTCGGGGTGACGGTGAAACTGCTAACTTTGATCTGCCCTGGCATTGAGGCAATCGGCCTGATACTGAGCGAATCGATTGAAAATTCATTAATTTCACAACCGGGTGGCAAGCCGGCAAAACAGGCTGCACCGGTAAAAGCAGGAACATTGCGCATCGGCAGCCAGATGCCGTCCAGGCCGGCGACCTCGATATGTCCAGTGTTTCCGGATAACGAGAGTACTCCGGCAGTAAGAAGCCGGTCAAAATTTATCTGCATGTGCGGGCTGTCGATGCTTACTTCAAGAGGCGGGCCACGCCTGGTCAAAGTGATTTTGCCGGCACGCAGACCAGAAGCCAGGCAACCCGACAATCCGTCAATACTTATCTTCAGACGGCCATCGTTGCCGGCAATTTGAATGGCGGTCTGCACCAGTTTGTCGGCAAATGCGTCTGAATAAATAGCAACTGCCAGCACTGCCGCTGCAATAGCAAGCAATAGAATTACAGTGCGCAGCACTCTTCTGGAAAGCCGGGGTCTGGTCTCAGCCACTGAAAACCTCTTCAAATCAGGTTCAGCAAACTGCAAAAAACCCCGAAAATGCCATTTCCGGGGTTTTTTACGGAATTCTGACAGCGGTTAAGAGTAGTATATCCAACGCTCAAGTTCAAGGCTGTATTTTATAATATCTGCGTCTGAAAAATAAACGGCCGATTCTTGCGCGAAACTGGCCGATGAATCAGACCCATGAATCAGATTATGCTTCACGTCAAGAGAGTAGTCACCACGGATTGTGCCAGGGGTAGACTGCTCGGGCGCAGTAGCACCCATAAGTCGCCGGCAGATGGCAATCGCATCACGACCTTCAACTATCATGGCAACCGAAGGCCCTGAACAGATAAATTCAACAAGTGAGGGGTAAAAGGGTTTGCCGTAGTGACAGGCATATTGCCGGGCGGCCTGCTCAGGGGTAACGTGTACCATTTTCATGGCCACGATTTTGAGACCCTTTTCTTCGATGCGGGAAATGATCTTGCCAACCATGCCACGTTGCACGGCATCAGGCTTCAGGAGCAAAAAAGTGTGCTCACCATTAACGGTCTGGTTTTCTGTCATTAATTATTCCACCAGTACAAGATTGAACTGCATGGAATAACATGAATTACGCCCGGCCTCTTTGATTATTTTAAACCCATCAGTGAGTACCGCGACCGGATCAAGCTTCTGGCGCACCTGCTCCTGGCTGGGTGTAACCTCAGCAAGTTTTGGCGCATCAGGTTCTTCGTTCAACATGAAATCCTCTACAGTTATCTGCAGCTTATCTTTAAAAACAGAAAACTTCAAGTCAAACAAACCTGAAGCCTTCTGATAAGAGAGATCTATAGAGCCGGTGAGAGCGGTTTCGAGGGCATTGCGAATTCTTGTTCTTGAGTCATCGCTGACCAGAAAATGATCGCAAATACCCTCGAGCGTCAGCAGCGCGTTTCCGAGGTAACATCTGTCAGCCGGAATACGCATATGTAGAGACAAATCGTCTTTACGCCCACTGTTCATAGCTTCACCCTGCCTTGCGGCATAAGTAATTAATTATTCTTTAGCAGCAATAATCCTGATGACTTCTTCTTTGGTGGTAGCTTTTTTAAGATCTTCAATTAGATCCTGGTAGCGGAGTAATCGGGAGATGCGTGCCAGGAGCTTAAGATAAAGACTGCCGGATTCAACCGGGGCGGCCAGCAGAAAAATCAGGTGCACAGGGTCACCATCAACCGAGTTAAAATCAATACCGCGGCCTGATCTGGCAAAAGCAATGGAAACCTCATTAACGGTATTGGCACGAGCGTGAGGTATGGCAATACCAGCACCTATGGCGGTGCTACCGAGCTTCTCGCGTTCGAGTACAGCACTGACAAAATGACCATGATCGCTAACTCTGCCTGAACCGCACAACATGTTCGAGAGTTTATCGATGGCGGTCACTTTGTCGGTAACATCCATCTGCAGATCAATAAAACTGTCTTGTAGTAATTCTGATATCATTGCTGTTTCTCCTCGCCTGATAAGCTTACTGCCTGTTAACTAGCATAATTCGTGCCATAACTAAATCCATACCAATACTGCTCTGAATTACTTCTACACTCTATTTCGAGATGTGTTAATTTTACACCCACGGTACATACGTGCAATTATGACACACATTTTGCCGTTTGTGCAAACTAAACTGTGAACTTTTTCGACATTAATTGGCAATTTATTGACAGCTGCAGAATTAAAGCGGATTTTTTAGATTACACCAGTGTCCATCAGAGTTAATCCGCGGCAGAAAATTTGAATAGGTCGATATACAGGTTCAAGTTTATTTATGCAGGATTCAATAATAATCATTAGTGAAAAAGTTGTCATGCTGGGAACTTTTTTGAATACTCAAATAACCATTATTCTCTGTGCCACCTGTATCTGCACGTTTGTCACGGCACAAAGTCAGCTGACCGGTGGCGCAGTCGGCTAATTGGGAAATTCGCACACAGGGTTCAATGTGTTGAAGAAGGGCCTGTCACTCGGATTCAAGATCATGCTTTTTGAGCTGGTGGCGCAGGGCAAATCTGGTGAGGCCGAGAATCTCGGCCGCCCGGCTCTTTTTGCCTTCTACTTCGTGCATAACATCGACGACAATTTTCTTTTCTACTGAGTCGATGTAATCTTTAAAGCTGAAGCCGGTCTTCTGCCAAGGCTTGTTCTCGGCATTATCAAAAGCGACGTAGCCAACTTCGACATTCTTTTTTAACTCTTCGGGCAAACTCGCGGGCCTGATCTGGTTTGAGGTTTCGAGCAGAGTTGCCCGCTCAATGATATTGCGCAGTTCTCGCACGTTGCCCGGAAAATTATAACTGTCGAGAATCTTGATCGTATCTTCTCTGAAGCCACCGATATCCTTGGAAAATTCCTTGCGGAACTCTTCTAAGAAATTTTTGGCGAGCAGCAGTATATCGTCGCGCCGGTCGCGCAGAGGCGGCAGAGTGATCGTAAAAACGTTCAAGCGATAGAAGAGGTCCTGACGCAGACGACCATCTTCAATATTCTTTTCAAGGTCGGCATTGGTTGCCGAAATAATGCGCACATCAACATGAATATCGCTGGTGCCGCCAACCCGCCTGAATTTTCGTTCCTGGAGAACGCGTAATAACTTAACCTGCAGCGATGGGTCAAGGTCGCCGATTTCATCGAGGAACAGAGTACCGCCATTTGCCAGTTCAAAAAGGCCTTTTTTCTGCTTCTGGGCGTCGGTAAACGCGCCCTTTTCGTGGCCGAACAACTCTGACTCAAGAAGGGTACTGCTGACCGCTGCTGCGTTGACATCGATAAATGGCTTGTCAGCCCTGGTGCTTTGAAAATGAATCTGCCTGGCCACGAGTTCTTTGCCGGTACCCGATTCGCCCCTGATCAGAACTGTAGTTCGATCGGTGCGGGCCGCCATGGTGATGTGTTCGCGCAACTGTTTCATCTTCTGGTTATCACCGAGAATGCGCGAAAACTGGTTTTCGAGGCGTTCCTGGTAATGATGCAACTGGCTTTTTACCAGGTTTGCCTGCACGATTTTGCGAATCAGCAGGCTGACCTCTTCAAGGCTGTATGGCTTTGAAAGATAGTCAAAAGCACCGCGCTTCATGGCACTGACCGCTGTCTCAACGTCGCCAAAAGCGGTCATGATGACCACAATCGCATCAGGGTCAACCCGGGTTGCCTCGAGCAGCAGATCAAGGCCATTGCTGTCGGGCAAACGCACATCGAGCAACACAATGTCGCCACCATGCAGTTTGAAATAGCTGAGAAAGTCACGACCGTTCTCAAAGGCCTTGACGTTATACCCCTCGCTTTCGAGAGCCTCTTTAAGAGTCCATCGAATCATTTCCTCATCATCAACAACCAGTATATCTATTGCCATCATCAACTCACCAGTCCGGCGCGGCGCACGGCATCAACAATAAACGGCCGTATCTTCTCGCCTGAATTTTTAAACAGGGTCAGAAAGCACTGGTAGAGAATCTTGCTGCGACTGGTTTCAAGCTTTCTCAGGATGAGTTTCTGCAAATCAGCATCCTGTTCAGCAAATGCGTTGATAACTATTTTGACGGTGCTGTCGGTTTCTATTGCCAGCAGCTCTTCAGCTGCCACTTTACGGGTTCTTTTGCTCAGATCACCGAGCAACTCGGTCAGATTTTCGACATACTGCTTCTGGGCAGTTTCTCGAAAAAACACACCGTTAACTGCGGCCTTGACTGAGCCATCGACGTCATTGAGCATGGGTTCAAGATGGCGCAGGGCCTCGTTGCCCGCCAGCTTATGCAGTGCCCGGGCGGCTGAGAGGCGCACTTTCCAGTTTGCTTCTTTTGTTGAACCAAGCACCACCGGAACTACTTCATTGCTGCCGATGGCGGCGAAGGCATCGATAATGGCACTGCGGAAGGTCGGGTCCTGGGTTTCAGGGAGCATGCGCTTCAACAGACCGAGCGAATTGGCACTGCCGATAACTTTGAGGGTTTCAAGGGCTTCCATGGCCACTCTTTCGTCGGGGTCTGAAAGAAGTTCAACCAGGGGCTGAATTTTGTCATCGAGATTAAGGTAACGGAAAGCGACGGCCACCGCCCGGCGTGCGCCCGGGTCTTTGCTGGCGGTGAATGCCGAAATCTCTTCGGCATCATTCCAGCCGATCAGCTCATAAAAGGGAATTGCGGGCAACAGGCGCAGCTTGACCGGTTTCCATTCGCGAAAATCGAAGAGAGGCAAAGCGGCTTTATGAATCTGTTCATCAACGTAGATAGAAAAATCGATGGCAGCTTCAGCAAGAGTTTCGGCCAGGTAAGCGGGTTTGCCAACCCAGCTCGGCATCGAGGCAATGCCGCGATTGATTTTAAGCATGCGCCCCATCGAGAGACCAACGGCGATTCTTGCCTTGCTCTCGCGCAAGACACTGTCGGTTTCAAGAGTCTTCTTGAACCGTGAAATAACCTCAAAACCCACAACCAGAGCTTCGAACAACGGGTCATCGCGGTCTTCATCGCGGCCGAAAACCCAGATTCGATCAAGCTGCGAGCCTGAATAAGACGAAAACGGAAAAGAAAATTCTTTTTCAAGAACGCTTTCAGCGCGGTGCATCAGTTTTAAGAAAGTGTCACCATCTGAAAGAACGTCTTCTGGAAAACGAAGCTGCACCGACATGACAACCGCCTGAAGATCTTCGGCCGATACGGGTAGCGGCAGGCGTTGATCGAGTTTGATGCGAAAACGCAGGTCTTCTTCAGTGCCCGACTCGACAAGTTGCAGTCGATCATGGGCTTCAAGACGGCTTATTTGACGAACCGAGCCCTTCTCTGGGGCTTTTTCGGGGGGGCGGTCGCCTGATTTTTCTTTATGAGGTTTCTGTGTTTCGGGTGGCCCGGTTACTTCACCCGGCTGGGTCAAAGAATCAGCAGACTGTTCGACCGCGCTTGCCTGGCCGGCGGTTTTCTGTTCTGAGTTGTCGTCACCAGGAAATCCTTCTTCTTCGTGGTCATCCAGTGAAAACATCACAAAAACGAGAAGAAAAATAACTACAACAATCACTATCATGAGAATCGAATTCATCTTGAGTCCTTCTATTTACGGTAGCCAAGCCGCTCGACCCATTGCTCATCCCGGCGCCAGTTTGCTCTGACTTTTATCCACAACTGTAAAAAAATATCACGTCCGAGCAGGCTGTTCAACCTTTGCCTTGCAATCTGACCCAGATTCTTTATTCCCTCGCCGCCCTTGCCGATGATAATCTTCTTGTGGCCGTCTTTTTCAACGTACATGGTCGCTTCAACGTAGGTTTTGCCGTTCTCGCGTTCGGTGAACTGTTCGACCTGAACCGCCAGCGAATGCGGGACTTCCTGAAAATAGTTCTGCAAAACCACCTCGCGAACTACTTCTTCGACAATCTCACGTTCACTCTGGTTCGTGTAAGAATCTGCATCATAGGCATGCGGGCCCTCAGGCACAGCCCGGCGCAGCGCTTTAAGCAACGGTTCGAGATCTTGCTTTTTATCGGCTGAAAGGGCAAAAACCTTGTCGAAGGGGTAAAACTCATGATAAAGCTTGACCGCAAACTCGACCCGTTCAGCATCGACGAGATCGATTTTGTTCAGAACCAGAAACATTGGCAACCCGCTCTCAGGGTTAAGCTGGGCGAGATAGGCCTGATCTTCTTCGTGCCTGATGTCGGCGAGGTCAACGAGATACAGGCCGGCCTGCAAGCCCCTGACCGTTGCGAGAATTTCTTCGTGCATAAAGGCATCGAGCTTGTTTTTAACGAGATGAAGGCCCGGGGTATCACAAAAAACGAGTTGACAGTCATCTTTGGTTAAAATGCCCAGAATACGCTTGCGGGTGGTCTGCGGCCGCTTCGAGACGATCGAAACCCGTTCACCGACCAGAGCATTCACCAGCGTTGACTTGCCGGCATTCGCACGCCCGAAAACTCCAACTGCACCGAACTTACTCATATCATCCCTGCTTTCCTGGGTTGACCGGCGGCGAGGCAATCTCGGGCTGGCCGGCCACGGTGGCCGGTTTTTCTTCCTGGCCGTTAAAAAATAGTTTATGAAGCGGCGATACTACCTGAATCCAGATTTGCAGGTCTCTCGGAAAAATGTAATCGTTGCCTGCCGCATCTTTGTAGGTAGTCAAGGTCTTCGGGGTGTCTTTATACCAGGTAACTTTCGTTCTCTGGCCCTTTTCGAGAACCCAGGCCGTGCCGCTGCCGATAAAACTGATTTCCTGGCGGCCGACCGCATCGACAGTCTTCATGGCGGCAACCTGAATAACCACCGCTGAAGCCCGCAAAGGCTTTCCGGTATCACGGTCTACATGTAGAATATCATTCATATATCTCTGGTAAGCACCGTCTTCATATTTAATCTCGAGACTGTAATTACCATGATACCTGATTTTGGCACTAAAAACCGGGTCAGATGTTAATTGGGCATTACCGGTGCCGTAGAGCAGCATTACCGGCTGACTTGCGAGCCGCATGCTGATTTTTTCGGCCATATAATCGTAAAGATCTTTGCCTTTGCTGTACAAATTGTGGGGGGCTTTGCGCGTTTTTTCTCGGAAAAAGGGTTTTCCATGGGCTATTTCGTCGATAGAGTTGATCTTGCGCTTTGAAATATAAGCATAACCAAGCGGGCTGCCGCCACAGTGAACATAAAGCGCATCGATTTCGAGCGCCCGGTCAACAAAGTATTCACGACAGCTTCTTACCGGCCCGATAATGCCGGGAAGTCGGGTAAAAATCGCCATAAATCTGGTTATGCCGCCTTCGACCGGTATTTCGTAGACGACATCAGCCTGGTCGAGACCGCTCTGCGGCCTTGACTGATTGTGATTCTCGATCATAATAGCCAATGGGCGCATGACACCAGTTCCCTCTGGAACAGTCGGCGCGGGTTTGTCAGAAGTTTCGGGCGGTTTGGTGGCACTGACCGGGGTAGCGGTCGCGATTGCGGTTGCCGCTGTGAGCGTGGCAATTGCCGGAGTGATCGCGGCAGCTACCGGGGCACTTGCGACAGTTGCAGTAAGGCTGGCCGGGGCAGCCGGGGCCGGCGCTTCGACTGGTTTAACAGCCTGTTCTGGCGGCACAGTCTGGGCGGTGCCGGCAACTACGGTCGGCACGGCCACCTGTGGCAGAACCGGCACCGCGGGTTTTACGATTGCCGCAACCTGCACCGGCTCGGGTGGGGCAGCCATTTTTTTGCCGTCTTTATCAGCTTTGGCCTTGTCAGCTTTTGCTTTGTCGGCCTGGGCTTTATCGGCTTTTGTTTTATCAGCCTGGGCTTTGTCGGCCTGAGCTTTATCTGCTTTGGCTTTATCGGCTTTGGCTTTATCAGCCAAGGCTTTGTCGGCGGGTTTAATTATCTTTTCGATTTTAGCCGGAACATCTGGCACCTTTGCCACGACAGGCTTCGCAATGTCGAGGGGCTTGATTACGATGGGCGTTTTCAGGGTGTCGGGGCGGGAAGTCGGATTAACCGGTTGCTGAACGGTTGCCGAGGCGGGGGCCAGGGTGCGCATGCCAATCGAATCAAAAAATGGCTTTGCCTGAACTTTGCCTGACGTCGAAACATTCTGTTCATCGGGAGCCGCAACGACAGTCACGGCCGGGGCAGGCCTGGCTGGCGCTGCAAGCACCGCCGCCCGCAATTTTGGCGTGAGCGCGGCAGACAGCTGGCGTGTTTCCAAAAATAGATTGTTCAGCTTTTTTACATAATGATATTTCAAAGGAGTATCACTGTTGGCAAAGCTGTTGATGCGTGCTTCAATAAAGCTGATGAAGCCTTTCAGCCGGTTTTCTGAGTCGGCCTCTTTAAGCAGCGAAGACTGGGAGTCAGGTGCCAATGCCCGCTTCATCTCAAGGTTCATCAGGCTGATGGTATCACGCAGCTCAAAATACTGCCTGATTTCAGCAACATTGCCCTGCGCACCCGAAGAAGCCGGGGCAGCTACCAGCAACACCAATAAAACGACCAGAACGCCAAACCTTTTCATGAGTCTTTCCTCGCAGCGTCAGTGTGGAATAACAAAATCTTCAACCGGCTCGCCATCAACTTTATCAGAAGCCTTTCCGGCCTGAACCAGACCGCCTGAAATAACTACCTTCATGGCATCTTCGATATCCATGCAGGCATCAATGATACGCTTTTTGCTGACAATCAGCAGAAACCCAGAGGTCGGGTTCGGGGTCGTCGGCACAAAAACCGTAACCAGGTCTTCTTCAAGGCCGACAAGACCTTCTGCCGGTATAAAGTCACCAGTTACAAAACCAATGGCCCACGAGTTATCTTTTGGGTATTCGATGAGAACCACCCGCTTGAAGTCACCGCGGTTTTTGCCGACAAAGACATCTGAAACCTGCTTGATGCCATTATAAACCGAACGCACCACCGGAATCTGTTCGAGAGAACTGTCGATACTCGAGATAATACGACGGCCGACGTAATTCTGGGCTATCAGGCCCACCGTAGCGCAGATAATAGCGGTAAGAATCAAGCCCATTCCTGGAATTCGGTAACCGATTGCCCTGCTGATCGCGACGCCAAGCAGACCATCAGTAACCTGAAAAATGAAATACATGATATACAGGGTAACCACAAACGGAACCAGCACCAGAACCCCGGTAATCAAAAACTTTCTCGCCTGTAAGAGCAGGTTATTCAGCTTTTGGCCGGCATCTGCAAGAGTGCGGTTCAGTCGTTCGTGTTCGATAGGAAGCTTCATAATTGTGACATTTTACGTCATGCACCCTGCTAATTGCTAGAGTTAATCGCGACCCGGTTCAATATCTTCTGAAACTTCAGGTTTCATCGTGAATCTGATCCGCATAATTCGATTGCCCTTGATCTCTGAGATCATGAACGCGCCCTGGGGTTGCTCAAAAATTTCACCCCGCTGCGGGATACGCCCTAGTTTCTCGAGTACGAAGCCCCCAACGGTTTCTGAATCCTGATAATCGAATTCACAATCAAGTTCGGCCTCAAGGTCGGTGATGCTGTAGCGTGCATCAACACTGTAAACATTTTCTTCGAGCCGGGTCAGCGGTTCCTGTTCTTCGAGGTCGTATTCATCAACAATCTCGCCGACGATTTCTTCAAGCAGGTCTTCTATGGTTACCAACCCCGAAACTCCGCCGTATTCGTCTATGACAATCGAAAGATGCTGTTTGCGTTTTTGAAATTCGCTGAGCAGATCATCGAGCTTTTTGGTCTCAGGAACGAAGAACGGCGGCCGAAGGAGTTTGAAAAGGTCGTAAGCAGCCTGGATGTCGTCAAGTTTGATCAGCACATCTTTGACATAGAGAATGCCAAGAATTTTATCCATACTGCCATCATAAACCGGAAATCTCGAATGCCCGTCTTCGCGGATAAATTTGAGCAGGTCGGGCAAGCTGGTGTTGATGGGCATGGCGATAATATCTGGCCTGGGGACCATTACTTCCCGGACGAGGGTATCGCCGAATTCAAAAACCGAGCTGATCATTTCTTTTTCGTCATGCTCGATAATGCCGGCTTCTTCGCCGAGGTTCATGTAACTGTCGAGTTCTTCAATAGCAGAAGAACCGCCGAGATGGTTGTTCCAGTTGGCATAGCGAGGCATAAAACGCCCGATAAACCAGACAATGGTTGTCGCGAACGGGTAAAAAAGCAGCAACAGCAGGCGCAGTGGCCGGGCAATGAGCCGGGCAAAAGCATAACCGCCAAACAGCGCCAGGATTTTGGGCAGTATTTCGCCGATGAGCAGCAACAGCGTCGTCATGGCCAGCACTGCTATAACCGCGCAAAACAAGGGGCCGCTGCCGGCACAGACCGCCAGACCCGATTCAGGAAGCCATTGAATAAAAAAAACGACGGCAATCGCTGTAGCAGAGACGTTGGCAAGGGTATCACCCAGCAGCAGCGATATCAAAAGGCGTTGTCGGTCGGCAAGAATCTTGAGAATTTCGGCGGCTTTAAGGTCGCCTTCGCTTTCCTGCTTTTTCAGGCGCAGGGGCGACAGGGCAAACAACACCGTCTCGGCTGAAGAAAAGAAGGCCGAAAGGAAAATGCAGCCGGCAAATAAAAAGCCTGTTATCGAATCATCCATATTATCAGCTTAAACCCGCCTTCATCCTAGTCATTCTCGTTAACCCGCTTGATAATAGGATCAGGGCTGCTGTCATCGAGGCAAGCCAGCAACTTCTTGTCGCATAAATGCCTGAAAATGGTTACTTCTCGATCACGCATGCGACGGCGCGGCACTTTTAGAATATGATCGTAGCCATGCAGGTGCAAAAGCCCGTGGATCAGCAGAAATACGATTTCGAGCATCGGCGGGTGCTTCAGGCTGTCGGCCTGTCTGAGTGCAGTTTCAACACTGATAACTATATCGCCGAGCAGGCGGATTTCGGGTTCAAAATTTTCTTCGTCGATCGGAAAAGAGAGCACGTCAGTCGGTTCGCTTTTGCCGCGATAATCTTTGTTAAGTTTCTGAATAAAGTCGTCGTCACAGAAAACAATTGATAATTCGGCATTTTCTGGTGAGGCTTCGAACTTCATGATCTCGATGGCAACTTCGCGCACCTGCTCAAGATCTACTTCGAGAAGTTTCTGTCGGTTACTGATCAGTACTTCCATCGGTGGCCCCCTTCGGCTGATTTGAAAGTTTGCCCGGATAATCAATTCTGCTATGGTACATTGAAGTAAGGGTTCTGACAAATACCTGAATAATTTTTTCGATATCTTTCAAGGTAAGATCGCTTTCGTCGAGCTGGTTTTCGTCGTTGCGCTTATGTTCGATAATTTTCTGCACCAGACCCTCGATTTTGCTGTGCGTGTGTTGTGGCAATGTTCTGGCCGCTGCTTCGACTGAATCGGCAAGCATCAGAATCGCTGCCTCTTTTGTCTGTGGCTTCGGGCCGGGGTATCTGAATCGTTCCTGATTCACTTCTTCGCCGTCTTTAAGTTTTTTGGCTTCTTCATAAAAGTAGCTGATCAGAGTTGTACCATGATGCTGCGACAGAATCGAAAGCACCCGCTCTGGCAACCCGTATTCACGGCCAAGATCGAGGCTGTCGCGAATATGCCCGATAAGAATCAGACTCGACATATAGGGAGTAACCTGGTCGTGACGGTTTTCGTCAGCCTGATTCTCGGCAAAATACATCGGTCGGCGGATTTTGCCAATATCATGAAAATAGGCGCTGATTTTGGTCAAGAGCGGGTCAGCATTAACGGCGTTGGCGGCAGCTTCAGCCATGGTAGCGACCGCGAGGCTATGCTGGTAGGTACCCGGCGCTTCTTCGGCAAGCTTGCGCAGCAGGGGCTGCGAAAGGTCAGTGAGTTCAAGCAGTCGCGAACTGGTAGCCAAGGAAAAAAAGCTTTCCATATAAGGCAGAACCCCGTTCGACACGATACCCGACATGATACCGTTCAGCAGGCCGAAGCCCGCAAACAGGGCAATCTGCTGAAAATCCATGGTGGCGAAGCTTTCGGTATCAAGCAGCAGAAAGGCCAGAACAGCTACGGCGCTGGCCAGGCCGGTCTTGATACCGGCCGAACCGATTACATTTCGAACATCGCTGCCCCGGGTAGAGGTGCGCCAGGCAAGGATACCCGCGATGGCACCAAACAAGCTGATTACCACGAACCTGATGTTCGATTCGGCCACGACAAACATCAGCAACCCGATCAGGAAAATGTGAAACAGGGCCACAGTGCAGTCAAGCAACATGGTCATCAACAACGCAACGGTTGGCAGAGGCGTCAGCAGAATCGACAGATACTGACGGTCAAAGGAAACACCGGCGATATGCGCCGCCTTGGCCAGGGCGAGGGTTACCAGGCAGATAACCCCGAGCAGTTTGTATTGTTCGCCATCTGAGAGCACGTTTTTGTCTTCGAGTCTCAGAAAGACCAGCGAGATAATCACGGCCAGCAACGCGAGCAGAAAGTTTCCCATCAGCGACAGCACGCGATTCTTCTGCAACTGACTGGCGATCTTGCGCATGACGAAGTAATCGTCTGAGGTAACGATGATACCCTCTTCGACGATCTTCTGGCCTTTCTGGAAGGTGCGCTTAACCGGCTGTATTGCCCGAGAAGCTGCATCACGCCGCTGTCTGGTCAACTTTTCATCTTCGATAGCGTTTATAGTGAGGGCATTGCGCACCATGGCGGTCATGATATTCTTGAACAGAGAGCTTTCGGGGTAAGCATCGACAAGAGTTCGCACTTCGGCCTTAACTGCATCAAGGTTCTGTGCGGTGATGACCTTCTGGCTGAGGTTGACGAGAATACGCCTCGAAACTGTCTTCAGTTTCTCGAATTGCGAAATGCGCAACGGCCGAAGTTGCACGAGTTTTTCTTCATCGAGAAGGGTTTCGGCCGGAAAATACGATGCAATAAGAGCTTGCGGCGGTTCATTGGCAGAAAGGCGGCGAAACTCTTCAAAAAAGTCTGACAACTCGCCAATCTGCAGGTCAAATCTGCCGAGCATTTCTTCTTCAGCCTGCTCAATAGGGGTGTAGACCGGTTGAACCTTTTCCATCTCGGCAGAACGCAGCTCGCTGGTTTTTCCCTCATCGACAAAGCTGATGGTGCGCGGACTGCGAATCGTTTTGGGTGCGGGCTTGCCTTCGACAACCTCGGGAGTGAAGCCGGTGGGGTCGATTACCAGAATGACCACAAGAATGGCAAAAAAAGCCGCCAGTTGCAGCAAAAACCGGCGCTGCATCTGGGCCGGAATATTCAGCCATTCAAGAAAGCCTGATAATAAAAGACTCGTCTTTTCGCTCACTTTTTGTTCCGTTCCCGGTCGAGATATGCATCAAAGGCGTTGATAATACGCCTGACTACTTCATGTCTTATCACGTCTTCTGTGGCTAAATCAACAAACTTGACCGATTCAACCCCGCCAAGAATTTCGTTGAGCACGAGAAGCGAAGAATCTGAGGTGCGCGGCAGGTCAATCTGGGTGTGATCGCCGGTTACCACCATCTTTGAACCGTAACCCAGGCGGGTCAACACCATGCGCATCTGTGGCAGAGTGGTATTTTGAGCCTCATCGAGCACGACGAATGATTCATTAAAAGTGCGGCCGCGCATATAAGCAAGCGGGGTGATTTCGAAGACACCCTGCCTGATATACTGCTCAAATTTGCCGATACCCACGAATTCCTGTAACGAATCATACAGGGGCCTGAAATGCGGATCGACCTTTTCTTTAAGGTCACCAGGCAGGTAGCCAAGGCTTTCACCGGCTTCAACTACAGGTCTGGCCAGAATGACCCGGCTGACTTTTTTTTCTTTAAGGGCTTTGACCGCCATGGCAGTCGCCAGATAGGTCTTGCCGGTACCGGCCGGCCCCCGGGCTATGGTGATGGTATTATCTTCTATTGCTTCAATATAACCCTGCTGATTCGGGGTTTTGGCACGCACCATGCGGCCACTGAAAGAAGCGATGATATCGGTAAAATTAAGATTTTCTTCAACACCGCGCTGGGGTACACGAGTCGTCGCCAGCTGGTTAAAAAGCCTTTTAACTTCAATCTTATTGATGGTTTCGTGCTGCTCGATGCGCCGGCTCAAGATATCGAGAAATTTTTTGACCAGTTTGATCTTTTCGGCGCTTCCCTCGAGGTGCAGGCAGTTGCCACGGGCCTTCGCCGAAATATCAGAAAGGCAACGGATGAGTTGCAGGCCATTGTCAGATTCAGCGCTGAAAATATAGCGCGACAGTTCTTCAGATAACTCAAAACTTTCGGTTTCAATCTTCGTCATCAGGGATTCCTGCTTCTGGCTCGATTCTTTCGGTAAACAGCTCAGTAAAATCGCTCGCAGCCCTCTCAAGCGTCACCCGGCCGAAACCGCCTGATTGAAATCTCTTGATAATATCAGTGGCCGCCCTGCCGATATCGGGTTCATTTCCACGGGCGCAAAAATTCATGCGACGGGCATAATCGGCGACGAACTGGTCAAAATTGCTGTTAGCCTCGATAAACCCGGGTAGAATCGCCTGATTGTTACTGTAGACCAGAATATCGCAAAGGGTTTTTGACTGACTGTAAGTGTCTTCATCACGACCCGGGATCGTGTTAATCAGCCGAAGAATATCACCGCGCCGCAACAGGCCGTAGTCGAGAATGCCCGGCAGATCGAGAAGTTCGAGTTCGCCGGGCAATTTGATCCATTGTATGCTGCGGGTCACCCCGGGCATATTAGCGGCACGGGCAGCGCTTCGACCGGCCAGCGAATTTATGAGAGTCGATTTGCCAACATTCGGAATACCGATGATCATGACACGGCGCACTTTGCGGGCCGGCGCCTTAACCCCGGGTTTTAAGGTAAAAGCAGCATTGTGTATCAGCTTCGCCAGGCTTTTGACCGAACTGCGGTCGCGGCAGTCAAGACTGACGCCCGTGAGCCCCTCGTCACGAAAGCGATCGATCCAGCGGCGGGTTTCGCCGGCATCGGCGAGGTCTGACTTCGCCAGAGCAATGACCGAAGTCTTGCCGAGGCGCTTAACAAAATCTTTAATACGGGAGCCATTTGGCATTCTGGCGTCAACAAGTTCGACAATCACATCGACAACCGGTAAAAAATGGTCGACCGACTTAAAAGCCTTCTTGATATGCCCCGGAAGTTCTTTTTTCATTAAATTCGTTGCTTCAACCCTGTTCGCCAGCCGGCCGCCCAGACTGCAGCGGGTGCGGAAAACTCCTGATCGGGCTGATGCGATTCATCGGCAGATAATTAAAAACGGCCTGGCCTTTAAGGTTCTTCAGGGGCATTGGGCCCCAGAACCGACTGTCAGAACTGTTATTGCGGTTGTCACCCATGACGAAGAGATGGTCTTCGGGCACCCTGGTTGCATAATCGCTGAGCGGGGGTTCGGCAATATAAGGCTCGCGCAGTGCTACGCCATTGACGTAGACAATACCTTCTTCGATACTGATATGATCGCCGGGCAGGCCAACCACTCTTTTGATGTAATCTTTCGGCGGGGCCGTCACATCAGGGTTCGGGTAACGAAAAACCACGATATCGCCACGTTCAGGCAGTTTAAACCAGATGCGTGGGCCGAACGGCACACGGCCATCGAGCGAAAGGTCGAAAACATACGAGAACCGGCTGACCAGAATACGGTCACCACCGCGTTCAAGCTGGCCGGTAAACGGGTTACGCTTTTCGCCGAGCAAGGTCGGTTCCATGCTGCCGGTTGGGATCCAGAAGGCCTGAACTACCAGACCCCTGATCAGAATAGCCAGAAAGAAGGCAATAAAAATTGTTTCGTTCCATTCACGAAACGAACCCTTGTAATGCAATTCAAACCTGCGGCTGTCTAAAACGGCACCATCAGGGCCAACGGCGCTGATTTTCAGCCCGTTGACCCCGTTGTGCAGTTTAAGATCAGTCCGGAATCTTCCACGAGTTACCGGGTCGAGGTTTTTGACAGTTTTTGCACGCCGCAAACAGGGTCGCCAGGTCTGTTCGACCTGAACAAGCACCCCGTCTTCACTGCGGCCGCTCAAACTGCCGGCCAGCTGTAAGTCTGATTCAGCCAGAACTTCGTCAAAATCAAGCGCTTCGAGCGGAATTACCTGCTCGCAATAGCGTATCGATAAATCGTGTATGAATACCCCGACCGACTTGTCGGGGTTAGCTGATTCTTGCAAAATCAAGCTTTGTCCTTGCTAAAGATTTTATCTTTAACGCGGGTCTTTTTGCCAACTCTTTCACGCAGGTAATACAGTTTGCTGCGGGCAACCTTACCGCTGCGCAGCAGAGCAATGCTGGCCAGGGTCGGTGAGTGCAGCATGAAAGTTCTCTCGACGCCAACGCCGTAAGAGATCTTTCTGACGGTGAAGTTTTCACGCAGACCGCTGTAGCGTCTGGAAATAACAACACCTTCGAATGCCTGCAAGCGCTCTTTGTCACCTTCACGTACCTTTATTTCAAGGCGCACGGTGTCACCGGGCATAAAGGCTGGCATTTCCTGCTTGTTCTTCTGATAATTTCTTTCAACACTTTCAATAACTGGGTTCATTAGACAAACTCCTTCCGGAATGATTCAACTGATTTTGCCGCCCGGCTCTAACAGAGACTGTAGAGCCTCCCTGTCTTTATCAGACAGGTCTGCGGCCGCGAACACATCTGGCCTGCTGACCGCCGTGGTCAGCAACGACCGGCAATGTCGAAACTTGTTTATATGCGCGTGATTACCATCTTGCAGCACCTGAGGAACTGCGAGGCCTTCCCAGGTTGAGGGGCGGGTATACTGCGGGTGATCAAGAAGACCCTCGTAAAAGGAATCCTGTTCAACCGATTCCTGCCGACCAACCGTACCGGGAATCATGCGCGAGACTGCGTCCACAACTGTCATGGCGGCGATTTCGCCGCCCGTAAGCACATAGTCGCCGATCGACAGTTGCAGATCGAATTCATGAACTATCCGCTCATCAAAGCCTTCATATCGACCACAGACAAGGATCAGCCGGTCAAAACCGGAGAGTTCCCTGACCAGGGGTTGATTCAGCGGCACCCCTTGAGGGGTCAGACCGATTACCGGCGCTGGCCCTGCAAGTTTGCGGATATCTCTGATGCAGTTCACCAGAGGGGCTGGTTTAAAAACCATGCCCGGTCCACCGCCAAAAGGCGTATCGTCAACTGTCCGGTGTCGGCCATCGCCATAATCTCGAAACTGATGCACAGCTATGTCGATAAGGCCGTTTCTGACGGCCGACCCGAGGACGCTTTCGTCAAATACTTTGTCAAAGATCGTTGGCAGCAGTGTAATTATGTCTACACGCATTTCATTCTTCCGGGATGTGGAATGAAACAGGCTCTACCAGCCTTACCGTACCTGCGGCCCGGTCAACCGATTTTATAAAAATCTTCTTGAACGGGATCATGACTTCAAGTGAAGCGGCAGTCTGCACCAGTATATACGGGCACGGAGCTTCAGCTTCGAGCTTGATCACCTGCCCTGACGGTTGCCCGTCGGGGCCTATCACCTGCATGCCGACCAGTTCATCAGGATAAAACTCTGAATTGCTTCTGAGGGGTTCCCGGTCTGATTTCGGAATGACAAGCGACGAGTTAACGTATGCCGCAGCAGCATCACAGTCATCAGCGCCCTCGAATTTAACATCGATGGCGGTTCCGGTGAAATGGCCACGCCATTCACAGACCACCGCAGGCTCACGTTCGCCCTGACGGTTCTGCACATACACCCTGGCACCCGGTTTAAACCGTTCAGGGTAATCGGTCAGCAGACCGACGCGCAGCCAGCCCTGCAAACCAACGGTTTTTCGCACTTCACCGATGATAATCCAGGCATCTTCAGCTTTTTCGGCTGAATCAGCCTGTTTAAGTCGCACTACCTCTGGTTTTGGCTTCTGAGACATTGCGAACTCCAGTGGGGACTGTTTGACCCAGCGGTCAGACCAGTTCCATTATCACCTTTTTGGTGCCAGTGTTGGCCGAAGATCTGATGATGGTGCGCAGGGCATTGATGGTTCTGCCCTTCTTGCCAATGATCTTGCCGGCATCTTCGGGGTTGACCTGAACTTCGAACACCACTGTTCCATCGCCTTCGATGGGGGTGATGACGACTTCTTCAGGATGCTCGACCAGAGCTTTCACCAGTCGGTCTAACAGATTCTGTGCGGTCTGAGTCATTGATTCATTACCGCTCAGCGCTTGGTCCAGACGTATTTTACTGAACCATTAGCGGCTTTCTGAGCAACTTTAACAATGCCCTTCTGGCGAAGAATGTTTCTTACTGTTTCAGTCGGCACAGCGCCGTTTCTGAGATAGTTAAGGGTTTCTTCTTCCTTGAGTTCGATGTGAGTCTTTTCTGCCAGGGGGGCATACTGACCCAGGTTTTCAAGGGTTTCGCCATCGCGGGTCTTGCGGCTGTCAAGAACGACGATTCTGTAGCACGGGCGGTGCTTGGTACCTTGCATTTTAAGTCTGATTGAAACGGCCATTTTAATAACTCCTTCTATGTTGTCAAAACCGCTTGCGCGGCATTACATTCCAAATAATTTCGAAAGTCTGCCAGGCCCTTTGCGTTTGCCAAAGTTGCCCAGCTGCTTCATCATTTTGCGCATCTGCGCGAACTGCTTGAGGAGCTGATTCACATCTTGAATGGTGTTACCGCTGCCTTCAGCAATGCGTTTGCGCCTTGAACCATCTATAAGGTCAGGAACGTTTCTTTCGCGCTCAGTCATCGAAAGAATGATCGCTTCGAAACGCTTGAACTTCTTGTCGTCAAATGAAAATTCTGAAAGGTTGCCCATCGAAGACAAGCCGGGAATCATGCCCAGCAACTGGTCGAGCGGCCCCATTTTTTTAATCTGCGTCAGCTGATAGAGAAAATCATTGAAGTTGAAATCGGCATCGAGAACACGCTTCTCGATCTCTTTCATTTTCTCTTCGTCCATGTTGGCCTGGGCCTTCTCGATGAGCGAGAGAACGTCGCCCATGCCCAGAATGCGCTGCGCCATTCTTTCGGGGTAGAAAGGCTCAAGAGAAGAAGACTTTTCGCCCATCCCGACGAATTTAACGGGCTTGCCGGTCACTTCGCGAATCGAAAGCGCCGCGCCACCCCTGGCATCACCATCAAGTTTAGTCAGCACAATGCCCGAAAGCTCGAGCAATTCGTTGAAGCTGGTGGCCATGTTAACGGCATCCTGGCCGGTCATGGAATCAACTACAAGAAGAACTTCGTGCGGGCTGACCGCATCTTTAATGCCCTTGACTTCGGCCATCATCTGTTCATCGATGTGCAGACGACCGGCGGTGTCGATAATAACTGTATCAAAATCACGTAATCTGGCGTGCTCAATGGCAGCCAGTGCAATATCAGCAGGTTTCTGACCCTGAGTGCCGACAAAGACCTCGACGCTGAGCTGGTCGCCCAGAACCTGCAGCTGTTTAACGGCGGCCGGGCGATAAATATCGCAGGCAACCAGCATCGGGTTTTTCTTCTCGTCTTTGCGTAGATACAAAGCCAGTTTGGCACTGGTGGTCGTTTTGCCTGAGCCCTGCAGGCCCGCCATGAGAATGACAGTTGGCTTTTTTGATGCCACCGTCAGCTTGCTGCGATCAGTGCCGAGCAGAGCGGTCAGTTCTTCTAGAACGATCTTGACAACCTGCTGGGTCGGAGTAAGACTTTTAAGTATTTCAGCACCGAGAGCGCGTTCTTTAACGCGCTTGATAAAGTTCTTAACGACCTTGAAGTTGACGTCAGCTTCAAGCAACGCCATCTTCACCTCGTTAAGAGCAGTATCGATGTCTTTCTCAGTGAGCTTGCCAGATCTTCGTAATTTTTCGAAGACCGACGTCAGCTTTTCTGAAAGGCTCTGAAACATTGAGTTTACTCCTGATCTTATTCAACAAAGGCAGAATAGAGTTGCAAGTATAACTTATCCGCAAAATTTAGTCAAGACCTATGTACACCCCGACCGGCACCTCCCTCGGCGCTCTGGCTATTTTAGCCATTAACGTCATGATCAGCCCGAACCAGCCTGGTCTGGCGACAATGAGCCGGCGATCTGCAACAAAATGCCGCATCAGCAAGTGCTCGAGCAGGCGCACACCAGACGACGGCAATTGCTTCCATAAGAATTTTAAACATGCCGAAGTTCAAACTAGCAAAACGCAGCAACCTGGCCCGGCAATTTAGCCCGTAAAGGACTTATCAGGGGGTAGCATCTCTTTCGGTCATCAACAATTTTGATTTTTTTGTTGACAGCATTTTTGAAGTATGCCTATATTGCAACAAATCTTATTTGATTTATCAGCAATTGTTTCTTTAAGAAAGGGGTTATCGTCATGCCGAATATGTTTGAAATAGAAGAAACCAGAATCCTCGCAGCCCAGAAAGACTGGGACAACCTTGACGATGATGAAGAAGAACTCGACGAAGAAGATGAAGACTTCGACGATGAAGACGAAGATATAGAAGAACTTGACGTAGAAGAAGACGTTGAAGACGAAGAAGAAATCGGAGTCGAAGAAGAAGAACTCGACGACGAAGAACTTGACGACGAAGAATTCGAAGAAGACGATGAAATCGATGAAGACTTCGACGAAGACGAAGAAGAAGAACTCGATGACGAAGACGAGAGCGAAGACTTTGAAGACTACGACGACTTCGATGACGAAGACGAAGAAGAAGACGAAGACCTCGACGACGACGACGAAGAATAAACTCTGACGCACATCTGACTCATCAGGCGCCCCGGGTAATGATGCCCGGGGCGCTTTTATTTGCCCGGGGCGCATCTACATGCCCGGAACGCTTTTATGCCCAACCCACCCGTATTTGCCGGGTCACCATTGACCCGATGATTAGAGCAAAAAAGAATCACCCCCGAACCTTTTATAGGCCCGGGGGTGAGTGCTGATCAGTTTAACTGTTGCGCTGCAGCCAGTATCTGGCTTTTTCTTCTTCGAGAATCCTGCCGATGTCAGATTCTGACAGGCCGTATTCGCGAATATCGGCGCGATTAAGCAACCAGACCCAGTCGTCATGGTTCCATTGCCCGCTCCGTAAGAAGACAAACTCGCGCAGCTTGCCGAGCAGTATCTCTTCAGGGCTGAGACGACGCTCAGGAACCGGCGTAGAAACCGGCACCGGAACCGGTGCAATCACTGCTTCGACCGGAGCATCCTCGCTGCCGGCTGCAATACCGGCCGGCGAACAGGCATAAACCTTCAGGCCGCCACGTTTGCCGCGTTCAAGCAGATAGGCCTCGCGGACCATCGCCTGGAAAAGGCGGTACATGGAACCCTTTTCGTTTTTATCGAGTTTGCTCTTGAAAAGATCGCGGTTAACATCGTTAGCGGTGAAATCTTCACAGCTTTCAACGTATTTCATGATCTTTTTAACGTTCTTCGAGATAATCTGGTGCAGATGAATGTTACGGTCGTTATCACAGCGGCGCTTATTACGCGTGCCCTCAACAACCCCTTTGCAAAAGGGAAGCTCACATGTTCTCTTTCGTCCCACGGTTAATACCTCTAGCTTGAAATCACCAAGTCTACACAAACAATGCATTCTTAATGGCAATAGATTAACCAAGGGTGCAGAACTTGTCAACCTTTTTCGTTGCAAATGTACATAACCCCCCCGGTCAGGTACATAAACTCTGGACAACGTGCAAAATTTACGAACAATTGCGAACTTTAGTAAGTCTATTGTATAATCGGCCCTGAAAATGTAAAAAACGCGGAAGGGAATAATCAATGCCGCAGCTGCGCAAAGATCCGGTAACCAAACGATGGGTCATCATCCTGCACGAACAAGCCAAGTCGCCCGCTGACTTCCAGATTCCACAGACCCCGAGACAAAGCAATAAATGCCCTTTCTGCCCCGGCCACGAAGACATGGCACCCCCCGAAGTGATGTCTTACCGTGCTCCCGATACCCTGCCGAACCAGCCCGGCTGGGAAGTAAGAGTAATCCCGAACAAGTTCCCAGCCCTGCAGATCGAGGGCGACCTCGACCGCACCGGCATCGGAGTTTACGACATGATGAACGGCGTCGGGGCACACGAGGTCATTATTGAGTCACCCGATCACGAAGCCGGGTTCCATAACTACAGCGTTGAGCAAATTTACCGCATTCTGCGCACCTACACTGATCGCTACCGCGACCTGAGGCGCGACCGCCGCTTCCGCTACATTCTGATCTTTAAAAATAACGGCTCAGCAGCCGGGGCCAGCCTCGATCACCCGCACTCACAGCTGATTGCCACTCCGATTATTCCCAAGCGGGCCATGGAAGAAGTTGAAGGCGCCAAGCGTTATTACTACTACAAAGAGCGCTGCGTTTTTTGCGATATCATTCGCCAGGAACTGAGTTCAGGCGAGAGAATCATTCACGAGAACGAGCAGTTTGTTGCTTTTGCGCCCTTTGCCTCGCGGTTTCCCTTCGAGACCTGGATTGCTCCCAAAGATCACAAGGATTCATTTGGCGACATCGACAACAGCGAAATCGAAGGGCTAGCCGGCATAATGCAGGCAACCTTGCAGAAGCTGATCAAAACCCTTCACAACCCGCCGTTCAATTATGTTATTCACACATCGCCCTGCGATGAGCATTGTTCTGACTATTTTCACTGGCACATCGAAATCATGCCGCGCCTGACCAAAGTGGCCGGGTTTGAGTGGGGCTCGGGGTTCTACATCAACCCGGTAGCACCCGAACGTGCCGCCCGATTTTTGATCAACCAGGAATAATTTATGCCACAACTAAGAAAAGATCCGGTTCTTAAACAATGGGTCATCATCTCGCCAGAACGCGGCAAACGACCATCTGATTTCAAGAGAAGTGAAGTTACTCCTGACGATCCGCACAAATGCCCATTCTGCGAAGGCAACGAGGCAAAGACCCCGCCCGAAACACTCTCATTCAGAACCTCAGGCACCCTGGCGAATCATAAAGGCTGGTGGGTGCGCGTTATACCCGACAGTTCTCCGATTCTCAAACCCGATGGCGATTCGGATCGAGAGGGCATAGGCATGTTTGACGCCATGAATTCAATTGGCGTTCATGAAATGGTCATCGAATCGCCCAACCATACCACCACCATTCAGAGCGCCAGTATCGAGCAGGTTCGCGAAGTCATCTGGGCCTACAAGCAACGGCTGCTCGAGATCAAAAAAAACCCACGCTACAAGCATTTTATGATCGTCAAAAACAGCGGCGAGGGCGTCTCAAGCTTTACGCATTCCCACTCTCACATTGTGGCAACTCCGATTATTCCAAAGCGCATCGAAGAAGAACTCGAAGGCGCCCGCGAATACTATCACTACCATGATCGCTGCCTGTTCTGCGACATCATCAAACAAGAAACCAAAGAACAATCACGACTCGTATTCGAGAACGACAACTTCATTGTCTATTGCCCATTTGCATCGAGGTTTCCCTTCGAAATGGAAATTACCCCGCGTTTCCATCAGTCTTTTTTCGAAATGCTCGAGAACAACCAGGTGCACAGCTTTGCCAGCGCCCTGCAGACCGCCCTGCGCAAACTTGAAGCCCTGCTGCCCGGCCAGCCATACAATTTCGTGCTGCACACTTCACCCTGCTCTGATTCATACCGCGACTTCTATCACTGGCACGTTGAACTGATTCCAAAGCTCACTAAAATTGCCGGTTTTGAGTGGGGTTCGGGCTTCTACATCAACCCGACCCCACCCGAAGACGCCGCCAGAATGCTGCGCGAGGCCAAAGTCTGAGCAATCCGGCTTTCTCGACTCGCAATTCTTAGACAGTGGCATCATCGAGCTTGCCCTGTTAAAGCAAAATTATGCGTTTTTTTTGCTTGACTGCCTTAGCTGATTCGTGGTAGAATCTTCTCACAGTTTGGGGCTGTGGCGCAGCTGGGAGCGCGCTTGAATGGCATTCAAGAGGTCGTCGGTTCGATCCCGATCAGCTCCACCGAAAACCCGGATTCTGAATTCAGAATCCGGGTTTTTACTTTTATCGCAACTGCCAATATTTCTTACCGGCTCAAAGCCCTGCGCAAACAGCTATGCTCCTTTTTAAATAGCCAACCAGCACCCACTCTATTTGTGGCTATCAGTGCTTATCCGTGTTTATCCGTGGCAAACATCTTCTCTTACGACTTATCCGCGTTCATCATCTACGGATACAGGTCGCCCGCCCCTTTTTGTTCAGAAGGTTGCCCAGCTTGTTCTGATAGGGGTATTCATCGAGTTTGGTAGTATTGAGGTAATTGGTGTTGTCTTCAATTATAGTTGAATCGGCAGATGGGTACCAGGCGTCAAGGCCGACCTCGAAACTTGTATTGGTGGCAAGATTCATGGTAACTTTCCAGAAATAGGGTTTATCAGTGCCCCACAAATGTTCAGGAACAGCCGCATCCTTGATATCTTCGCTGCGCAGATACCCCCATAGAGCCATTGAAGCAATTTTTGCCTGGACTTCATCAGGAGTGTCAGTGAGTTTTAGATCAACCCACTCGGGGTGGGATGCGACTCTGACCAGGTCGAGAGCTTCTCTGACCTGGCTAAGGTCGTTATTCAGACCGCTTTCTTTGTCGCGACGGGTGATCAATTCTTCATTGGGCATCATGCGCAGCGCCACGATGCCACCGACGACCAGCATAACAAACAGCATCAGCAGCAGGGCGCCACGTCTTGAAACAAGAATTTTATTACCATTCATAATATTGATGTCCTCCCTGGAGCGACTCTTGTCTGGAGGGCGAATGAATCGTCGCACCCGGATGATAAGTCGTAGGTCTGGTCTGCCCTTCAAAGGCACGCTCGAGTTTGATTCCGTCAAACCATACCGACCGGTCGATAACGCTTGAAGAGTTATGCAATATCAAGCGTGTCGAACTGGCATTCAGTTCATTATAAGTCAAATTGAAGGCAAGATAAACCCGGTAATAATTATAATTCTGCCCTTCAATTTCAATCGGCACCTGATCGGATATGCCAGAATACTGCATGGTAAAAGTAGCTACCTGGTCGCCATTGGCGGTCAGATTGCCTAACTCATCAACCCTGACCGACAGTGTCGCCAGCGGCAGGCCGGCCACATTGTACTGCACGAAACCAATATCGGCGCTGCCACTGCCCGGGCACACCCATGCCGACAAGAAATACAGATTGTTCGGCGGCGGCGGCTGGAAAGTTGCCGTAGCGATGACCTGATACAGGCTGTGCGGTTCCACCATGGCCACGTCAGTCGTTGCACCACTAACCACCACCCTGAAGTCACAGGTGTCGGTCGAAGCACCCCTGGTAAGGCGTTGCGGCCCTGAAGGCCCGTAGATATCCTTGACCTGACCAGCCGGTATCGACAGTCTGATATTGGCGCTGGCAACGGCGCCGGGCGGCACCGGCACCAGCGTATAGCTCAACACATCGATATTAGCGAATGCAATCACCTGAGAAGGAAGGGTAAGCGAGGCAATATCGCTAAACGTCCAGCCCAGATCCATTATTCCGATATCATAGTTGCCGGTATTTCGGAAACCGACTTCAACGGTTTTTGAAGCACCCGCAACTATGGTGCCAAAATCAACTTCGACCGGCAGCAGATCAATGCCGTCAACAGGGTTAACCGTAAGGGTTATCTGAAAAGTCGCCGAAGCCTCGTTGCCATCAATATCACTATTCATAACGATGCTATCATCGAAAAAAGCAGCGGTTGCAATGTAATTACCGGCTATGGCATACCCAACTTCAGCAGTAGCCTGCCAGGCGCGGTTGCCAAGGCCGGCAATACTCTGGGTGGTAGCCTGAGCCGGAGTGAATGTTAAGCTGCCAACCGGGAAAGTATAGTTTGGGCTGGTAAAGGGAGAAATCACTTTCCAGGTGACCCGGTCAAGGGGCACGGCCGAGCCGCTGTAGACGGTCACAGGAACGTTATAGGTTCCGTTGACGTTGCGGCCCCCAAATGCCAGAGGCGGGTTGCTGAGGGCCGTTTCGTAAATAACCTTGTTACCAACGCTGACAATCAGATCAAAAACATCCGAAACATCGCCGGCATTCCAGCCAGCCGGGGCGAGATCTTCGAAGATACTCTGAATGCCAGAATAAGTGTAGGCACCTTGAACCGCACCAATAGTAACCGTAACCGTCGCAATTTTAGATTGACCGACCCCAAGCGAAAACGGCATCGCCGGGATGGTTGTAATAGTTATGCTGGCCACCGGTATATTGTTGGCCCCAAACACCAGAGGCGCCTTCAGTGGATTAACGGAATTAAGAATTATATTGCCGGTGTTTCTTATTTCGATCTGGCCAGACTTGGAAGAATTTCTCGACACCCAGCCAAGGTCGAGCTGGGTCTGAACCACATTGATTGCTGGGGCGGACAGCACGGTCAACGAAACCGGGCAGTCAGAAAAAGCTTCGCCGGCATCCCTTAGGCCGTTGTTGTTGGAGTCTTCCCAGACGGTTGCTGTTCCGAGATAAACACCGGCAGAAGCATTTGCAGGAACGGTGACCGACCATTGACTGGTTCTTACCTGCCCCGCATTTGCGCTGCCGAGAGTTGCAGGGCTGAAGTTATTCGCAGGCGCAGCAATGTTAACCGCACCAGCTACCGCCGGGGTAAGAATCAAAGCCGTACCGGTGGCTTTAATGTTAACCAGAGCGAGACTGCCGGTATTTCTGGCGCTGAGCATAGTTGACGGCGTCGTGGCGCTGGGCGGGCCAGTTACCGACAGATTAGCCTCGTCAATATCAACGAGAAGATTGCCAACTTCACAGCTTATCTTGAAGCTCCATGAAGCTTCGCCCGGGTCTCTGACGTTGTTAACCGGCATGTCGGCCCAGATCCAGAAATGATTCGGAATACTTTCGTAGAGGCCATAGGGTGTTCCACCCGGAACAGATAACTCAACCTGACGGGTAAAGAAAGCCCCCGGGGCGACCGAGAACAGCTCTGATGGCGGAAAACTGGCATTGGCGGCAGGAATGACGTTTGCTCCTGACATCAGGTTCACCTTTTGCCAGCGCAGGCCGGTCAGGGTGACGTTACCCGTATTACGGCAATTAAAAGAAACAATTTTTGATGTGCCGGGCGCAATACCACCAAGACCAACGGTAGTAGCCATTACCTGCACTTTTGGCACCGCAGGAACAGTTGCCTGAAGAACGAACGAGGCCCTGAATTCTGCCGGACCATCCCATTTATTGTTGCCATTGTCGTCATGATAAATATACTGGGGCGCCGAGTAAGCCCCGGCAGCGGTCCCGGCTGGGACGAACAGGGCGAGATCGACCGGTATCGCCTGGCCAGCGACGACCACCGGCGGAATCGGGTTATTAACCGTATAAATTGCAATATTGTCAGAAGCGATGGTATTGCCGCCACTTGTCAATGGGTAGTTATCAAGCTTGAGGCGTGTAAGAGGCAAGCCGGCAGCATCATTTGTCAGGGTTAAACCAAAACCGAGGTTCAGGCCTGAAGGTTCGACAGAGCCGGCGTCAACAGTAAACGGGCTGAGAGCGTAATTCATAACACCGACCTGAACTCTTACCTGAAAGGTGTCGCTGGCTTCGCCAGCATCGACCACGCCCGGGTTGGCTGCGTCATCCCAGATTGTCCAGGTGGCGATATAGATACCCGGAACAGCCACATTGACAGCTGAAATGCTGGCGACGCCAACGCCGGTTATGGCCATTGGCCCCGGATTACTGGGAGTCGCAGAGATCACGAAGGTATTGGTGCCGTTGGCCGCGCCCGGCAACTGCATCAGCTTAACATTGGTAAGCGCAATATTACCGCCGCTGAAAAAATTCAGTGGAGTGCCGGGCGAAGTCTGCCCGAGGGGCCAGGCACCGAGGTCTATCTTTTCCTGTACTGTGAATATCTTGCGTGCAGAGGCAACTGTCACTTTAAGGTTGAAAAGGTCGTAAGCTTCGTCTATATCAGCCAGGTCGTTGGGGTTTCGATCATTGTACACCGACATCGTCGCGACATAATCACCGGCCTCTTTGTTGTATGGGATGAACAGAGTAGCCGAAGCCGCTTTGCTGCCACCGCCAAGTAGCGAATTTACCGGGTTCGGGCTCATGCTGAGATTAGACTTGCTTATTTTCAGGGCACCGGGGCCGTTCAAGTCAGTGGTGATCCACTTTATGTTGTCAAGCTGATAGTTGCCGATATTCAGAACCGCGCCATCAGCCTTCTTTGTTGCGCCGCATTCCATAGAGCCCAGGTCAAGCGAGTCAGGGGTCATCTGCAATCGCCGGCTGTAAATTTTCAGAGGATTCGACACCCCCTTGCCGGAATAGACGACAGCGCCAGTGTTAAGGTCTTTCCCGGCTGCATACCAGGCCGGGGCTACGGTCAGGGCATAACTGGCCGTCAAACCGGTATCGCTGTCAGCACGATAAGTATAGGAAATAGTTCTTGTTTCGAGCGATTTTACGGTGACACTCGCAGGAGCAGGCCCGGAAAGCAGCGTTGCACTGCCGCCGAAATTCGGGAAAGCGCTGGCATCGACAAGCGTGGAAGGTGTCGCATTGCTTATAGTTGAACTCTGGGCAACCGTATTAGTTGCGGTCATGGTAACAGTGAAGTTTTCGCCGACAAAAACCGATGCGGGTGAAATTGTTAAAGATGCCACGAGACTACCAGGATATTGAACCCTGAAATACTGCAGGGAGAGCATGGACTGGAGGGTGCCAACATTTGAGTCAGGATCGTTTTCGAGCACAGCACTCCAGGTTGCGACAGTTGCCCCGGCTCCGATGTCGTAGTAGAAGTCAACTTCGCCGCCGGCATCTGCCGTCAACAGTGGCGATACGGAAACGAAGCCGCCCGGCACATTTGCAGTCTGAGCAATGACTGGCGGACCGTAGACTCTGATGCGGTATGGGCCGCTGAGAGGCGCAACACCGTAGGCACGGATATACATGCGCTGGCCTCTATTAAAGTCAGCCTGCTCAAAGTTAAAGTCTTCGTCTGATGAAAGTTTGATACCAGCCGCAGCCACTTTCCAGCTTCGGCTGGGCGGAGCCACTGTCAACCAGGTTGACGAAGCCGGCCAGTTTTGGTCATACCAGAGAACGTTTGAAGTTATATCGCTGTCACCGGCCGCAGAATTGGCGGCTACACTAACGTTATAAACCAGATTAATGCTTGCACCGCCAGCAAGAGAATACGGAAAAGCTGGAGAATCAATTCCCTGAACATAGCTTCCGAGAGAAAAGGTTAGACTGGCGGCCTGAAGAACAGCGGTTGCCTGACCGGTATTGCGTATGGTCACGGTTATCGGCAGATTTTTCTGGTTGGGGTAGACGACTGCAGGCACCGCAGAAATAGCAAAAGTTTCAACAACTGGTGGGTTCTGAATCAGACAAACATTGCTCGTAACTGCCGGGCTGGTTAAAAACTTGCCTGAGTTGGCATCAAAACCGTAAGCCGTTCCTGAAGCCGAAAAATTACCGGCCGCTTGCGCGGTAAAGTTGTAGGTTACTGTCGCCTGATTGTTGCCGGTAACATCTGTTAATGCAGGTTGCCCGCTTGTCTGAAGAGCCGTGCCAGGCCCGAAAAACTGCAGCGGATTACTGACATAAGCACTGCTCACCACTGCACCACCCGAGTTTATAAAGGTAAACGATGCGGTAAAAGGCTGTCCGACTGAAACCTGTGACGGCATTGAAAACGCCGCAGTCAAAACTGCCGGTGAAACCACTTCGAACTGGTTTTCGCACGAAATAATTGTGTTGATGGGGTTTGTCACCCTTATCTTGTAGTTGCCGTAAGGGGAAGCCGAAGTAATGTCCATCTGGTGCGATATGGTTCCGGAAGCATCTGCCGTCAAAGGCGGCGAGGCAGCAATAATGGTGCCCGACGGGTTAAGCCAGCGAATGACAAATTCACCGTAAGGATTCAGGTTCTCAGCTTTGGCATATATGGTTAAAGATCCGGCCGTAGGCCGGTTAAAGCTGATCGAATTCTGTGAATGGGCGGCATCTTTAAAAGTATTGATTTTTTCTGCGAGAATTGTCCATTGGGTCGGAACCAGGGCGTTTGTCCAGCTGATCGCGAACCCGGTGTTGAAGTCTTGGCCACTGACAGACGCATCAACGATAGATGTTCCGACCGGAGAAATCGGGGAAATATCGACCCCGTATCGGGCCGTAGCTTCAAACCCTCCAGGAATGAGAATTTCAAATGGGGTTATCGGATATTCAGCATCATAAAGACCCAGATTGAGGTAGAGAATAATACTGGATGACTGCCAGCGGGCTGTTGCCTCGCCGCCATTAGAAACTTGCAAAAATACAGGAGTGTCAGTCTGCCCGCGGTAAACTGTGTCAGAAGCGACAACTTCTTCAAGCACCAGTTCAGATGGGTTTTGAATAGTCCAGGAGTCGGTTATTGCAGCCAGCATATCTTCGGTAAGCGCACCGGAAAAAGTGTTGGTGCCAGAAGCGGTGCCACCAATAATTGCAACGCCCGAAGGGCTCAACGGGTCGACATTAACGGTGAATGTCGCAATAAAACTGCTCAGTGGAGGGATCACCGTACCAAGGGCTGGGCTCTGAAGTATGGTCGGCGGATTATAAAGCCCGAGAGTGAAAATCAGGCCAGCGGCCGTAAGAGCGAAGGGCGTTTCACCGGTGTTTGAAACATGCATTCGCACAAAAAGGTCAGTTTGCCCCTTGTTAACGAAAGATTCTTCAGTTTCAACCTGGTCTATGACCAGTTGGGATTTGGTGCGAATCCACCATTTGTGTGGAGTCTGGGCATCACCGTCATAGAAAGTGAGAACTGGCAGAGTTACTGTTGCCGTGGCTCTGGCATCGACAGTTGCAGTTCCGACCGGGGAGTTTGCATTAACATTAACCGTGAAAAACACCGAGGCAGTGTCACCTGCAGCAATTGACGTCGGCATTGCTGGCCCGGTAAGAACCTGGGTATGATTGCCAAGCGAGAATGTCAATTCAACAGACTGCAGGTCAACCGGGGCCGAGTAGAAATTTTTGATGGTAACTTCAACAGGAATTCCGTTCTGGCCCTGCGACACGCCATTTGGGGTATTGGCCTTTATTTCTTCGATTGAGATGCCGCCGTGAAAAAACCTGACCTCGTTCAGCCTCGGAAGAGTGCCGGCGTTGTTGTTGCGCTGAAACTGGCATCGATACTGGATATAACGATTGGTATCGGTCAGAGGGATGTTGCCGGTGGGCACAACCGCGACGGTATCTGCGGTCCAGGCTGTCCAGCTTCCGTCGGGAAGGGGTGTTGCCCCGGTTCGCGTTGAGATAAGGAGGCGATTGTTAGCATCGCCAGAACAATCGTATTCGACCCGCTGCCATTTTGGCTTTGTCGAACGCGAATCAAAAACCATCGATTCAATGTGACTTACTGTCACCCATGTTCCGACTGCACCACCGCTTATTGCCCCAGGGGTAACCGTCATGGCATCCATATACTGGTAAAATGCCGTCGGCGACTTATTGGTACCAACCCGAAGCGGGGTGTTGATCAACCAGCGACGGTTTGCTGCCGTAACGCCTGTATCGTCAGGATAGGAGATTCCGACAGTGTGATTGATAGAGCTGTTTACCGGCTGATCTGTCCCACCCGCAGCCCTGTCCAGACCGAGCGGGCTTAGATATGAATAGCGGTTTGCGATGTCGCCGGATCTGTAAAGAACTGTCTGAAATGTATAGATGTCGTCGGTATTGGTGTAACGGTTGGTTATCCACGTAAATGCGACACGGTCAGGACCAGTAAGATAATCACGGAAAATCCCTGCACCAGCTGGTGCAGGTGGGCTTGGAGCAATTCGCAGGTCAATCCAGAGTGGTGCAATCAGCCTCGTCCATCTTGCCGTTGAGCCGATAAATTCTCCCCAGGTATTCGAATAATCGGTGCTACCAGCTATTGCCAGAGCTCCATTGATGGAGATATTCCAACCATTCTGCTGCAATTCATTATAAAAATAAAATGGCCAGTTAAGGTTAAAGTCTGCACTTATCTGGTCATCACCTGCAAGACCACCGGTAAATGTAAATTTGTAGGCCTGCGGCACTTCTTCAATGCCGGCAGGAAGATTCTTTCGGCTGTAATAAGGGGTCCACTTTCGGATTGAAATATCGTCTGAGTTCAGCGAAAAACCATAATTGGCCTCGACTGTGGTAACGCCGGTATTGCCCCAGTAAACGTAATAGGTCCTGGTTTCGCCCATTTTCATGTTAACAAGAAATACCAGATCGGGAGCCGCAACCGTGCCTGCCGGCAGATTGTATCGGGGCAGCTCATTGCCCTGGTCATCGGCAACCCTGAATTCCCCGACGGCTGCCGGGCGCTGAGCCGCAACCGGAATAGTAAATGCCACGCGGCAAGGCGCATTCACCCTGTCGGTAATGCCATTTTCAACTACGGTTACCGGCATCGAGAAGCGCCAATAACCAGCTCCGGCGCCACCACTGAAAACCTTGGGTCGGATTGAACCCGGGTCTGAGGTGGTATCGATCATATTAAGAACTCTGGCATTGTGAAAATAGCTTTGCGAAGCAGTATCAATCAATACCGGATCGCGGCGGGCGACAAAACCGTTTGTACAGCCGAGTGCTTCGAGCTCTTTGTATGTATTTATCCCCTTCACTGATACGTAATATGGGGTGCCGCTTGCTAGAGAAAGCCCGGTAATAGAAGCCTGTTTAGCCTGCCCGACGTCAGTAAACGGGTAAATATTGTCGGTGTACATGCCGGTTCCGACCCCGACTTCGTAACGGTACAGGCTGACATCGGGGTGATCCCAGTTGGCTTCGACGCGGTTCTCGAAAAACGAGGCGGCGATGTCAGGCCCGAGACCGTCACGAACCGTAATTGAAGTCGGAAGAATGGTTTCGAAACCGTTACTGCTTACCGACCCGATTAAAGCGCCGCCACTGTCATAGACCCTGACCGAAGTATAGTAGAATTGATGATTCACCAGACCGAGACTGGTAAAAGACCATGATGTCGCCATACCGGCGTTGGTCCAGCCAACAACGTCGGTGCCGCCAAAAGTCGTGCCCAAAGCGACTTCATAGCGATTTATCGGCACTGACACCGCGCTCCAATTAGCGTTTACCGTAGATGGCAGGTAAGAAAAGTCTTCATCAACCCCGGTGCCGTCACGAACCTCAAAAGCGTTATAAGTAAAGCCATCGCTTGAATCAGCCGGCAAAGGGCCGGCACCAAGAACTATGCGAACCGAACAATAATAAGTCGTGCCGTTTACGAGGGTGAAACCGCTCAGACTACCGCTGGTGGCAAGAGCCATGTCTGTCCAGTTAACGATATTGGTTCCGCCCGGAGCGGTGCCAAGAGCTGCCTCATAGCGCACTTTGGTCATTACCACGTTGTCCCAGTTCAAGTTAATCGAAGAAGCAGATAAAGAAACATCTACGTCTGCCCCAGAGCCATCACGAACTGTGGTCGAATATGAAACTGCCGGCGAAAAACCGTCACTGGTAAAAGTTCCCATGACCACGGCTGATGTATCAACCGGCCGTACGCTGCAATAGTAAACATTGCCGTTGGTCAGGCCGAGACCGGAAAAAGTGTGGCTGGTCGAAACGCCGACGTTGGTCCAGCCGCAAACTTCTGTGCCGCCGACGGTTGTGCCAAGCGCGACTTCGTAACGCAGCAACGGCAGTCCGCCCGGAATAGCATCCCAGTTCAGGGTGACGTCGGTTAATGAATTAGTAAAAGTCACATCAGCACCGGCACCATCTCTGACCGCAGTGGTAACGTAAGAGATACCATCGCTGGAACAGGCATTGAGGTTGCCGTGAGCAGCAGTAACAATTCTTACCGAAGTATAATATTTTGTGCCATTAACCAGCGACAGGCCGGTAAAATTATAATTCGTAGCCCCACCTACGTCTGTCCAGCCGACAACATCGAAACCACCTGCAGTTGTGCCAAGGGCGACTTCATAACGCAGCTTGGTCATACCGCCAACGTTGGCGACGTTTGTCCAGTTCATGGCAATGGCTGACGAGTTGCTGGTATAGTCGATATCAGCCCCCACTCCATCATTAACAGACGTTCTGATCACCGGCAGTTCGGGAGATGGCGGGGATACAACGCTGTTTGTATCAACGTCGTCCAGTCGGTAAAAAACAACAGCAGCAGCTGGAGGCGCTGCGTCAGAATAGCTGTTGGTAGTGCTGTTAGCAATGGCCGCACCGTAGACTCCAGAGTTGACGCTTCGATAAACACGGTAAGGGTTGGTGCCATGCAAAATGGCAGAGCCAGTACTTATGGTCCAGGAAAGATTATTGGTACCGCCACTTAAAGAGGCCCTTAAGCCTGAAGGGCTGAAATTCAGATAACAGTTGTCGATTCTTGCTCCGGCAGATCTGCCATTTCTTGTACTAACCTGCATATAAAATCTGAACGCATAATTTTTTCCGGGAGTCAGAGTAACCTGAGACGAAAGGCCTGAGCTAGCCCATACGTTGTTGGGAATATTAAAGTTTCCGCTACTCTGAATGGCAAGAAATGTAACTGCAGCAGGTTCGGCCGGGTAGCCAGGAGCATCGTTATCTTGAAGTCTACCGTAAACACTGAAACTCGCAATGTTGTTTGTTCGATAAATAAAGCGGTCGCAACTCATAACTGCAATAACCGGGTCATCAGGCGTTCTGACGATCTGCTGAAGAATAGCATCCCCCCAGGTGTCACCACCCGACGCCGGAAAATATCCGCCGTTGAAAGAACCGGCGGGATTTCCATTTGCACCGTCGTAATCCCACTGAGATAACGCATTTGGTCTGCTGACAGGGCTGTCGGTCGTCCAGCTTGCGAGACTGCCCGTAAAGTTTTCGTTATAAAGTTGCTGCAGGGCAAAAGCATCGGCAGTGAAAGCGAAGAGAAGAACCAGCAGCAGAAACTGCCAGCTTTTTATCGATCTCAAAAATATATTCTGGTCTGATTTTTTCATATTTTTCCTGCCTGTCTTACCAACTTGAATATCCCTGTACAATTCTAACAATAAAAGGCCCGATCTGTTGAGAGCGGGCTAGTGATACAAATCACGATACAATGCGTAGAGCTGCCAGAACAGCAGACCAAAAATCAGCAAACCTGTGGCATTCCACAGATATGCTGACCACGAGCCTGAATTTTTAAGGGTCAGCAGGCTTTTATGCCGGGCAACTTCGGTGTGATCGCCGTTGCGTTCGGCCAGTTCAAGAAATAACTGGCGTGCTTTCAGGTCGCCCGGGTTCTGCTGCAACCTTTCTTCGAGCAGCAGTTTGGCCTGCGCGTAAGGCAGACTCGCCACCCGCTCAAGCAACTCTGACTCGCTCGGCGGGGCCTTGAAAACTACCGGTTCGGGTTTTTTATCAAGCCACTGCGGGCGCGGCAAACTTGGCCGCAGTTCGCGGGCGTGCATCCAGAAAAGCTCGGCATTGCCCATGTCACCGGCATTGCGTGCCTGCTGCGCCAGAATCATCAGCTCGGTAACCTTTTGGTCAGAACCCTGCCGCATTCTGGTCGCACGCATATTGGCTCTGGCAGTGACCAGGACCGCCAGAACTAAATATATAACCAGCCCAGCCAACAATACCCGCTTGTTCATATCTCTTTTAATTCTAACATGTTTATAAGAGACGCGCCCTGCAAAAAAAAATTAACCGCAAAACCAGGGGCAGCACGCACTGACAACAGGCGATATCAACCATGGGCGCTTCAACAACTGATAAAGAGGGTTATTGCCAGCAATTATTGACTTGAGTTAAAAACATAGAATGATCACCATAATCAACATTCATGAATTTGCTGACGGCATCGAAGAAGGCATTGCTTACATTCACGGTATTTGGGGCAGTTCCAGAAGCCTCTCATACTACCAGGACGCGCTGCGTCATTCCTTTACCAGCGCCAGATTGCCGCAGTTCTTTCTGTTACTCGATGCTGGCCGGCCGATTGGCTGCGCGGCAATCATAACGAATGATTTCATAAGTCGTCACGATCTCTACCCCTGGGCGGCCTGCCTATATGTCGCAGAAAGCGAGCGGGGAAAAGGCCACGGCGGCCGGTTGCTTGAACATGCCTGCCTGAAGGCAAAAGAGGCCGGGTTTGCCGATATTTATCTCACAACCGATCATGATGGTTATTATGAAAGATACGGCTGGCAGCGAATCGAAGATGGCATAGATCTTTTCAGCGGCCAACCGTCAAGAATTTACACCAGACACTTACTCTAACCATCTCTTAGAGGCAATCTTAAAAAAAACCAAAGCGACCCAATCAGAGAATTTTTTCTATGATTATTGAACCCTGCAAAAAAAATTAGAGCCTGTTCGACGGCCCGGCATATCAGCCGTGCCTGTTTATGATTATTAGCGGGGACTTTAATTATGCAATTATCAATAATCCGCGCCTATCCGAGACTATCCGCGTTCATCCTCGGCAAATCCCCCTCTTAAGGCCGTTTAAGCCCAAATTGTCTCCATCCGAGTCTATCCGCGTTCAACCGTGTTCATCTGTGGCAAATCCCCCTCTTCAGGCCAGTTAAGCCCAAATTGTCACTATCCGAGTCTATCCGTGTTCATCCGTGGGAAATCTTCCCTTTCTTTCTCTCTTTAGCGTTCATCAGCGGCTCACCACTCATAATAATTATGGTTTCCATCAAGAGATTGTTGGCGCGACGGTGAATGCAGGGTCGCACCCGGGTGATAGGTAGTCGGCCTGGTTTGCCCCTCAAATGCCCTTTCGAGTTTAACGCCATCGAACCAGACTGATCTGGGGTCAGCGGCACTCGATGAATTATGGAGAATCAGTCGGGTGGAGCTTGCAGCATCTGGAATCGCCGGGGCAATCGTAAGGTTGAAAGCAACATAAACCCTGTAATAGTTATAATCCAGACCGTCGATTTCTATCGGAACCTGATCCGAGATCCCGGAATGCTGAATTGTGAAGGTCGCCACCTGGTCAATATTATTAACCAGATGCCCATACTGATCGACGCGCACCGAAACCGTCGCAATCGGCACCCCGTCAACATTATACTGAATAAAACCAACATCGGCGCTGCTGCTGCCCGGGCAGACCCACACCGACAGGAAGTAGAGGTTCTGGGGCGGCGGCGGCTGAAAGGTCAGGGTGGCAATTTCCTGATAAAGGCTGTGCGGTTCAACAAGAGCCGCGGGTTCGCCACCGATTTCAACCCTGAAATCACACCAGTCGTCAGCTGAAATCGACCGCAATCTCTGCGGCCCGGAAGGGCCGTATTTATCTTTGACCTGCCCGGCGGGTATACTTAGCCTGATGGTGGCAGTCGCAAAAGCGCCGGGTGCTATCGTCGCCATCGAAAACGATATAGCTGAGAGTTCACTCGCTGGAATCAGCTGAGATGGCAGAGTCAATGAGGCAATATCATTGAACTGCCAGTTAAGATCACTGGCATTCAAAGTAACATTGCCGAGGTTTTGAAAACCAGCCTCTATGGACCTGGTCTCGCCGGGGGCCATATTTCCCCAGTCAAGTTCAGAGGCAAGAATATTAATGCTTTCAAACGGGTTGACTGTCAGCCAGACCTGAAAGGTTGCTGATGCCTCGTTGTCATCGACTTCCCAGTCGTTGTCGGTATCGTCAAAGAAAGCCGCAGTTGCAATGTATTTGCCGGCTGGTGGCACGCCAACCTGGGCAAATGCCACATAATTCTTGTTGCCTGAGAGAGCTGGGTTTGCCGGATTCGAAAAGGTCAGACTGGCGACCGGAAATGCATAGAATGGTGCCAGAACCCCGGTGAATGGCGTTTTAACTTTCCAGTGGACCCGGTCGAGTGGTGAACTCCCGCTGTAAACGAGAAAGGATTGAGTATGCGTATTGTTTGCATCGCGGGGGCCAAAGTCAACCGGCGGGTTGGCGAAGGGAGGAAGTTGTTCATAAATCTGTTTATTCCCGACTTCGATTTTTAGACTAAAACCGGCAGAAGTTTCTACAGCCCCCCAGAAACCCTTGACCAGCTGATTGCCGGCATACACGACATTTTGCTGCGAAGGCCCGATATTAACCGTAACCGTTGCCAATCTCGTCTCGCCAACCGCCAGATTGAAGGGCATGGGAGGCAAAGAAGCGAAGGAAATATTGGCTGCCGGAATAAAATATGACCCAACCGTCAGGTTGGCCGGAAAAGCCTGCACCCCGGTCAGATCAACGTTACCGGCGTTGCTGATTTCGATCACCCCTGATTTTGCAGAGCTTTTGCCGCAGATGCCAAGATCGAGAAGCGCTAGATTAATCGCCAGGGCCGGGGCAGAAATTACCGTCAACTGCACCGGGCAGATGGCCGTTTTCTCGCCGGGATCTATAGAACTACTGTAATCGGAGTCTACCCAGGCGATGATATCACCGGTGTAAACGCCGGCAGGCGTATTGGCAGGGATATTGACTGACCATTTCGGCTGCTTTTCCTGACCGGCAAACAAGTCGCCGATGATAGCCGAAGGTGTGAAAACATTCGCAGCAGCGCCAATCGACAGCAGTGCGGTGCCCGTCGCTTTAACATTCACCAGCGCCAGCGAACCATCGTTTTTTGCAGTGAAAGTTACAGCCGTTGACAGTGCATTTGGCGACCCTGAGGTCGATAGACCCGCTTCCGTGATAATGAGCTTCAGATCACCGACCTGGCAGTTGACCAGGAAAGAACAGGAAGCCTCGCCTGGGTCGCGGGCGGTATTGCCATTCAAATCGGCCCAGAGCCAGAAATCCCCCGGGTGGCTTTCAAAGATTCCATAGTCAGGGCCAGCCGTAACTTTGATCTGCCTGGTGAATATCTCACCCTTGGCTGCTGAGAATGCAGGCCCTGGGGGAAATTCAACCTGAGCGGCGGCAATTATATTCGCACCTGGCCCGTCCAGATCATTTTTCTGCCATTGCAGACCGGTCAGATCAACATTGCCGGTATTGCGGCACAAAAAAGTTACAATTTTGCTGGTGGATGGCGAGATACCACCAAGAGCGACTGTGGTAGCCATTACCTGAACCTTCGGCACCGGCGGAACAGTTACCTGAAGTATAAATGCTGCCTTAGCCTCGAGCGGGTCTCTTTTGTTGTTGCCATTGTCATCGTGATAAATGTACTGGGTGGCCTGATAGAAACCATTGGCTTTGGCGGCTTCGACGGCCAGAGCTATATCTATCGTGATCGCCTGACCAGCACCAACCAACGCGGGCAGTGGATGCACACTCTGATTTATGGCAAACTGGTTCGAGGCAATCGTGTTAGTGCCACCGTCAGAAAGGTCATATTTATCGAGTTTGAGTTTAGACAGAGGTAGACCGGCAGCACTGTTCGTCAGAGTCAACGGAATCTGAAGTTTATAATCGGAAGGCTCAATCGTGCCTGCATTTACTGGTGAAGTCACCGTGAAGTTCATGTTACCGACATGTACGCGCACCTGAAAGGTATCGCTCGCTTCAGTTCCGTTGCAGGCGCCTGAAGAGTCCTGGTCGTTAAAGATAGTCCAGGTAGCGATATAAACCCCGGGGTTGTCAACCAGATTCGCGACCAGGCTGGCAACACCGCTGCCTTTAATCAGCATTGCCCCGGGGTTTGGCGGGGTGCAACTGATAGTGAACGGGGTGGGGTTAACGGGCGCGGTATTGGTGCCGACGATCTGCATAATCTTGACGTTTTCCAGTGGCAGATTACCGCCGCTGAAGAAATGCAACACCCCGCCCTCAGAAGTCTGCGGGATGGGGCAGGCGCCCAGATCAATTAAGTCTTCAACGGCAAAAATGCGCTTGCAGACAGGAACGTTAACCTTGACGTTAAAGCGGTCGTAAGCTTCTTCAAGGTCTTTCAGCTCGTTCTGATTGCGGTCGTTGTAGATCGTCATGGTTGCAACGTAGGCACCGGCAGTCTGCCAGTAGGGCACAGTGAGTGTAGCCGATGCATTTTGAGTAGCGCCACCAGCAAGAGAATTGATTATTTCAGGGCTCATCGCCAGATAAACCTTGCTGATTGGCTCTGACGGACCATTCAAGTCGGCAGTGATCCATTTAACATGGTCGAGTTGGGAGTTACCATTATTTTTGATCAGGCCGTTGAGCTTTTGCGTTGCCCCGCATTCCAGGGTCGAAAAGTCAAATGAATCCGGTGACATCAACAGGCTTCGGCTATATATTTTCAGGGGGTTAGAAACACCTTTTTCAGAGGTGGTAGCGACACCGGTGTTTCGATCATAACCGCCAATATACCAGGCCGGTGTAACGGTCAGGGAATAACTGCCGTTAAGGCCGGTATCAGCGTCTGCACGGTAAGTATAAAGCAGGCTCTGGCTCTGCTGAGCCTTGACAGTTACGGTAGCAGGGTCAGGCCCACTCAGCAGGGTCGCCGCCCCGGCAAACCCCGAATAGGCAGTCGCAGGTTCGAGAAGACTCGGCGATGCGTTCCAGACCGTAGAACCCGAAACCATGGTGTTGGTAGCAAGCATGGTCACCGAAAAAGTTTCGCCCACAAATACAGAGGCCGGGCTGATAGACAGTGATGCCACAAGGTTCCCAGGGTTCTGAACAAGAAAATACTGCAAGCCAAGCATATCGCCATCCAGGGTCGCGGTGTGAGGAATGGCGCTGTTCATGCCATAATCATTCTCAACGACAACGCTCCAGGTTCCGGGCGGGGTCGCAGGGTTCAGAATGAACTCATGCGCAATGATACCATCGCCATCAGGGGACAAAGGCGGCGAGACACTATAATAAGGGTTCGGACTGTCATGCGATTGTGGAATCGGGGTATTGTAAATACGAATTCGGTGCCAGTCAGTCTGCAGAGGCGGCGTGGAACCGGGTGTCAAGCCATAACCCCTGATATAAACCGTCTGCCCCGGGCAGAAGTTGTCTTGAAGCGGGTTAAACGATGAGACCGCAGACAATCTGATGCCGACCGGCCTGATTTCCCAGGTGTAGGCAGGCAGCGTGCCAGCCATCCAGGTAGTTGAAGCAGGCCAGTTCTGGTCATACCAGAGCAGATTGGGGGTCAGGTTACTGAAGCCAGTTGCAGAATCTGGGCGAACGGCCACTTCATAGACAAGATTGACACTCGCGCCCTGCGCCAGGGCGTATGGAAAAGCAGGCGAAATAATTGTCTGATCGTAATCGCCCAGCGAGAAGGTTATACTGGCAGCGGCGAGCATCGCGGTAGCGTTGCCCGAGTTGCTGACCGGTACCCTGACCTGAAGATTTTTCTGGTTCAGGTAGACGATCGTGATTGGCGCGGCGGTGATTGGCCCATTGGTCACCAACGGGGGAGTCTGAATCTTGCACTGATTGCTGGTTGCTGCAACAGGCGGCAATACAACCCCCGAGTTGGCATCGAAACCATCGTAGGCAGTACCTGAGGCCCAGAATTGCCCAGGCCCGTTAGCAACGAACGAAAAATTCACGGTCTTCTGACTGTTACCTGGTATGTCGGTCAAGGGCGGCAGACCACTCGTCTGTAGGGCGCTGCCGAGGCCGAAAAACTGAAGACTGCTGGTTTTGGCCCCCTTGATTTCTGCACCACCGCTGTTAACAAAGGTGAACGAACCCACAAACGGTTGCCCAACCGAAACCTGGGCAGGCAGTGTAAAAATAGCTCCTGATACAGCCGGAGAAACCACCTCGAACTGATTTTCGCAAGACACGACAGTACGGATGGCGTTGGTCACCCGAACCTTGTAAACACCATAACTGGTGGCCGGGGTAATTGTCATATCATGTTTCAGAACCCCGTCAGCATCTGCAGTCCAGAAGGGCGAGGCGGCAATCTCATTATTATCAGCATCCAGCCAGACTATAACAAATTCCCCAAAGGGGTTCAGGTTTTCAGCCCGGGCATAAATAGTGAGATTGCCCGAAGATGGCCGGTTAAAGCTGACTGAACCCTGCGAGCAGGCTGCATCTTTAAAGGTATTGATCTTCTCGGCGAGAATTGTCCATTCAGCCGGTATTAAAGCGTTGGTATAATCAAAAGTCGAGCCTTTGTTCAAATCTTCGTATTTGATTTGTGCATCGACAATCGTGGTGCCCACAGTGCTGGTCGGGGAAATATCAACGCCGTAACGTGCTACTGACTCGAAGCCACCCGGTATAACAATGTCAAAAGGCGTAACCGGGTATTCTGCATCATAATTGCCAACAACAAAATACGGTATAATGCTTGAATAATACCAGCGGGCATTGGCTTCACCGCTGTTAAAAACCCGCAAAAAAACAGGCGTGTTGATCTGGCCACGATAAACAGTCGCTGATGCGACTATTTCCTGAAGAATAAGTTCGGCACGGTTCTGAATTGTCCAGGAGTCGGTAATGGCAGAAATATAATCTTCAGTCAGTTTCCCGGTAAAGGTGCTGGTTCCGGAAGCCGCCCCGCCAATGATCGAAATTCCACTTGGGCTGTTAATATCGATATCAACGGAAAAGGTGGCAATAAAACTGTTCAACGCGGGAATAATCGTGCCGATGGGCGGTTCCAGCAGGGTAACCTGCGAATAGAGACCATCGATGAAAGTCAGATTCGCTGTAGTCAGTGAAAAAGGTGTTTCACCGATATTCGAAATATGCATGCGCACCGGAATGTCAGCCATACCCTTATTGACAAAGGTCGGTTCGGTTTCGACCCTGTCGATAACAAGTTGGGCCTTGCTGCGGATTCGCCACTGATCTTTTAGATCAGCATCGACATCACAGAAAGTCAGGGCGGGAGCAGTTACGGTTGCAGTAGCCATGGCATCGACAGTTGCAGTTCCGATCGCGGAGTTTTCATCGACGCTGACCATAAAAGTCACTTTATGCGTTGCGCCGCTAATTATCTTGGTTCCAGGCGTCAAGTCATTGGTCTGCGTATGAGTACCGAGTGAAAAGGTTAATGATGCTGTCTGCAGAAAAACATCACTCGAATAAAAATTTTGGATCATGACCTCGACCGGTATGGCATAGGCTCCGTCCTGGCCTTGCGAGACGCCATCGGGAGTGTTGGCCTTTACCTCTACGATCTTGATGCCGCCATGGATAAAACTGACTTTATCGAGACGCGAAACCGTGCCGTTATTTCCCTTGCGCTGAAACCGGCAGCGATACTGAATGTAGCGATTGGTAACCGACGGGGTCAGGTTGATGTTGCCGGACGGTGGTGTCGCAGTGGTATCGGCCGCCCAGGCTGTCCATGAGCCATCAGGCAGCGGTGTCGGGCCACTGCGGGTCGAGAGCAGCATCTGATGATCGGTATCACCGACACAGTCGTATGCCATGCTCTGCCAGATCGGGTTAGCGACACGCGAGTCAAAAACCATCGACTCAAAATGACCGACATCGACCCAGGTGGGTGCCGCCCCGCCAACAATTGCTCCAAGGGTGTAATTGCCTCTGAAGGCATCCATGCATTGATAAAAAGACGTTGGCGTCTTGCCAATACCCATATTCAAAGGAGTATTCTGCATAAAACGCCTGTTGGCTACCGCAGCCGCTGCATCATTAGCGGAAAGACCGGCGGTGTTGTGCAGGTTCACAATAGGATTAGAGGCCGACCCACCGATAGTCGATCTTGGGCTAAGATTCGAGTAGCGGTGGGCAATATCGCCGGTGCGGTAAAGTACTGTCTGAAAAATGTAGATATCGTCTTCTGCACCAGCCGGCAGCCAGTTATTCATGCGCCATGAAAAAACTTCACGCTCAGGGCCAGACATCTGGTCTCTGAAAATTCCCGGATTATCGGGGTAACCCGGGCTGCTATATCGCAAGTCTGCCCAGAACGGGCAGATTATTCCACCAAGAAAACGGGTGTTCCTGTCGAATTCGCCCGCTGCCCAACCACAAAATGCCCAGTCATCATTATTCACAGTTTCGTTAGTGCCAGATCGGCCATAGAGCAAACCATTTACCCAGACGCGCCAGGTTCTTTCATTGGTTCCGAAAAAGTAAAAATTCCCGCCAAAAAGATTGAAACTATTACTTCGGGCATCATCACGCCAGGCCGTATAATAACCGCCACCGTAATTACCATTTTTGTATTCAAATTCTTCTGCCCAGGTTTCGTTAAAGTTGTTTTCGGTGGCTGCATCCTCTCGCCAGCCGTAATTATAGGCAAGCGGCACGGTTTCCATGCCGGGTGCCAGATTTTTTCTTGTGTAATATGGTGACCAACCGCCGGCATTAGTTGAAAGCTGGCTGGTGTTCAATACAAAGCCGTATGCCGGATCGCTGACCAAGGCGTTTCCCCAGTAAATCCTGTAAGTTTTTGTTTCGCCTCTGGCCATATTGACGAGAAAAACAAGATCGGGGTTGGTTGTATTGCCGCCAGGCAAATTGTAACGCGGCAGTTCATTACCATGCTCATCTGCGACCCGAAATTCGTTGACATTGCCTGGTCTCTGGCCTGCAACCGGAATGTTGAACTGAACGCGGCAGGGCGCATTTATGCGGTCGGTAACCCCTGGTTCTTTGACCGTTACCGGCATATAATAACGCCAGTAACCGCTGCCACCGGTTCCCTGAAAGTTCACAGGGCTGATTGAATCAGCAGCAATTGCCACCCGGTCGATGACTCTGGCGTTATTGAAAAAAGTTTGCGAAGCGGTATCGACAAGAACTTGATCGCGTCGGGCCGTAAAACCATCTGAAACACCGAGAGCCTGCACCACGCCAAAAGCATTGATGCCGCGCACGGTTACGAAATAACGCCGGTCACCTTCGAGCGCCAGGCCGGTGATTGCCACCCGGTTTGTATGCCCGACATCGGCATAGCCGCGCACGTCTTCTCCATAAAGACTGGTGCCAACCGCC
>DAOPYA010000020.1:8643-54410 GCA_035352635.1 Candidatus Rifleibacterium sp. | reverse complement strand
AGGCCGAAAACTCCAAAACCCGTTCCTCAAAAAATAGCAACGCTATTTTTCGGTAAGTTTTGCGCTATTTCAATTTGTTGTCATTTCTGCTAGAATTCATGCCGAAGCCTTCAATTGCCGGGGAAAACCGATGACCGCCAAAAATACTGTTCTTGCCAGCATTAAACCACTGATTGCCAGACTCATTCACAATTTTCTGGCCGGCGACTATGATCAGCGCCGCGAAGCCGCGATTGCCCTCTCAAAATTCAAGGGCGAAAAAGCGACCGACTTTCTACTACAGACCTATGAGAGTGACAACATCCAGGATTTCATGGCCCTGGCACTCGGCAACATCGACAATCACAAAGCAATAGGCCTTTTGATCAATGCCCTGAACGACTCCCAGCAGGAAGTCCGCTTTAACGCTGCCCAGGCCCTTGGAATGCTCGAAAATCCCGAGGCTTTCGATATACTCATGGAAGCCCTCAACACCTATTCAGAATCGAATGTCGGCGCCAGCACCCAGGCGCTTGAAGAGCATGCTTCCCAGATTTTCTTTGAAGAAGATGCGATCATCAGCGCCATTATCGCGGTCGGCAAAATCAAAAACTGGCGGGCAATCTCGCTGCTGAAAAAATTGCTGGCCCAGGAAAAAAGCGCCCGGATCAGGGCTTCGATCATTATGGCACTGGGCAATATGGCATCAGACAAGCTGATGCCTGTTTTTCAGGCCGCGCTGCGTGATGAAGACCCAAGAGTGCGTGCGAATGCCATTGAAGCCATCGAAACCATCAAATCTGGCTCGATTGTCGGCATTCTTCAGCCCTATCTTGAAGATCCCAACAATCGTGTCAGGGCCAACGTCGCCAAGGCCATCTGGAAATATGGCGACTTTGATGTCTCAGAAACCCTGCGGCAGATGCTCGAACACACCGACAAATGGTACCGGGCATCGGCGGCCTATGCGATTGGCGAAATGAAGGATTCCAGATTCATCAGAGAACTCGGTCGCTCGCTGAAAGACGAAGACCCTGACGTCAGACGCAATGCCACCAACGCCCTGCGAAAAATTGAAATGAAAGACGCCCTGCCCCACCTCAAACCAATGCTTGACGACCCGAACTTCGACGTCAGGGTCGAAGCGGCTCTCGCATTGTCGCGCTGTGCTCCAGAAGCCGCTCTGCCAATGCTAAAAGACAAACTGCAACGTGAAGAAAACTTCATTGTGCAGGCAACTCTGATTTCATGCCTCGGGCAGATCGCCGGCCCTGAAATCGTGCCGCTCATCATCGAATTTTTGAATTGTGAAGATCCGCGCGTTATTTCGAATACCATCGATGCGATGGTCAAGGTTGCCAAAACGCCGACCCCCGACATGATTGCAAAACTCAAAGACCTGCTGCAGCACGAAGACAACCGGGTTAAAAGCACAGCAATCAGAACCCTCTGGGTCTGGGGCGAATACAATGTTCTCGATAACCTGCACAAGCTTTTTAAAAGCGAAGACCGCCGAAATATCCAGTCAGCAACCTTTGTGCTTGGCGAAATCGGCAAAGAAATCAGCCTCGATGAAGTACTTCTCAAGCAAATCAATAACCTGCTGGCTGAATTGATCGGCAACCCAGATGCAATTAACCAGCAAATCGCTGCTGATGGCGGAGTTGTCGCGCCGGTCGCATCGCTCGTCGTACCTTCTACACCACTACAGAATACCGCACCCGGCAAGCAGGTAACCAGTAATGAACCCGCCCAACCTGTTGAAGAAACCATTGCAAAACCAGTCGTTCTGACAAGTCAGATTCTTCCTGACAAAAGCTTCGACGAAGAAATCGAAACAGCAAACCGCTTTATTGCCGCCAAAAATTTCCCCGCAGCCGAAAAGATTTTCAAAACCATTCATCTCAAAGAACCCCAGCATCTGAAGAGCCTGCTTGGCTACGCCAACCTCTGCTTCCTTCAGAAAAAAAACAATGAAGCGGCAAAACTTTATCTCGAGGCAATCAAGATTAACCCGAACCTCGTTAAGGCTCATTTTAACCTCGGCACGATTTATTTTTACGGCCGCAAATACGAAGATGCCGTTAAACACCTGGTTAAAGCCTTAAGCATCTACCCAAAAATTCTGGGCGCTTACCTGATCCTTGGGCAGATTTACCAGATTGCCGGAAAATTCAATGAAAGCGTCAAGCTGCTCACGCATGCGGCGGCACTTTCACCTCGCAACCCGGTAATTTACCAGAAACTCGCCACCCTGCACATCCAGTTGAAGCAATATGACAAAGCTATTGAAGTGCTGCTCAAGGCCGTCGATGTTTCTCCGGTCGATGTTGAATCAAATTTGCTGCTTGCCTACTGCTTTAACCTGACGGGCCAGCACCAGAAGGCTTTCAGCGCCATCGATCTGACCCTGCGTGCCTGCGCTCAATCGCCACAGCAGGATGCATCGCTTCGCCAGATGTTAAAAGGCTACCTCTATCTGAACTCAATCCTTCAAGAACAATCACCCGGCCAGGAGAGAACAAATGATGCTTGAAAAATCGCCCCAACGCTGGAACTACAAAACCCTTGATCTCACACCCCTGCAAGGCCCTGACTTTCTCGATCAGCTCGGCAACCTGCTCGACGAGGCAGGGCGCAACGGCTGGGATCTCGCCTACATGTGCGATAGCTTCATGGTTCTCAAACAGCTGTATTTCTCGAAAGAGTGAACCATCGCCAGTCAGCAGCTGCACAGCCACATCTGAAGCAATTCGTAGAAAACAATGCCCCCCAGCAGAAAAGTTAAGACACCGGCAAAGATCCGCCTTGATGACCATGTCGGCATAATCACCGGTATTGGCCCCAAAAAATCAGACACTCTGGTCAAGGCTGGCTTTGCCAGTGTTTTTGATCTCTTGCGCATTTACCCGGTCAGATACCAGGACCGACGCCTCGCGGTAATGATCGGCAGTCTGCAACCACAGGCCCAAAGCCTGGTGCGGGCCACTCTGCAAAGCATAAAGTCTTATCATGCCAGGCGTGGCCTGACGGTTATTAATGCCGAATTTTCTGATAGCTCCGGCAAAATTGTCGCCAGATGGTTTAATCGGGTTTATCTGATCAGGCAGCTCATACCCGGCCATGACTACTGGCTTTTTGGCACGGTCGATTGTGCCAGAGGCCAGCCGATTCTTGCTAATCCCGAAATTGAAGCTGTTGACCCTGACGTGGTAAGCACCCCCAAAAAGCAACTGACTCCAGTTTACCCGGCGAATGCCCGTCTCTCTGAAGCAAGAATATCGCCTCTGGCATTGCGCAAACTGATCGACAATGTGCTCGACCAGGTCGATTGGGCGGCATCCTTTCCTGAAGCGGTGCGTGCCTCATCTTTTAACGTTATTGCCAACGCCCTTGAAGACATTCATCGACCCGAATCAGACGAACATCTTAAAAAAGCACGGCACACGCTCGCATTTTTTGATCAGGTTCTTTTTCAGATGGGTGTTCTCAAACGCCGCGAAAACATCACTGGCTTTCTGTCATTGCCCGATGCCATGAAGCACCCACCCTCTGATTCGCCATACCCGCTCCCTTTTAAGATGACCGCCGGCCAACGGCAGGCTCTCGGCGAAATCATAGCTGATTTGCAGCCCGAACCCGACAAACCTCCCATGAACAGGCTTCTGCAGGGTGATGTTGGCTCGGGCAAAACTCTGGTGGCTTTTCTGGCGATGATGCATTTCGCACTCGAGCTTTCACCCGGGTCGCAATGCGCATTCATGGCCCCAACCGAGATTCTCGCCCGTCAGCACCTTCAGAGCTTCGCCAGATTTTTCCCAGAGTTCGCTCACCTGGCCATGGTTGTCACCGGCAGTCTGAAAACCGCCGGGCGCAAACAAGTGAACTCGGCCGCCGCAAGTGGTGATGCCCGCTTTATTTTCGGAACCCACGCCCTTTTTCAGGAACAAACCCAGTTCAATCGTCTTGATTTATGCATTATTGATGAGCAGCAACGCTTCGGCGTCAATCACCGCCGCCAGCTGTTCCGCAAAGGCACTAACCCTCACCAGCTCCTGCTGTCGGCAACACCCATTCCCAGAACATTGTCTCTGACTATTTTTGGCGACATGGATACCAGCACTATCAACGAAATGCCCCCCGGTCGCCTGCCGGTTGCAACAAATCTGGTCAGCAGCTTTGCCGAGGCACTGCCAGCCATCAGAGCAACTTTGCATGGCAAAAACCAGATTTATATCGTCTGCCCGCTGATCGAAACCTCAGAGAACAGCGAGCGGGTTTCGGTCGAAGAGGCCGCTGACCGGGTCAGCGATTATGTTCCCGAAGCATCTTTTGCCTGCCTGACCGGCAATCAGACCTGGGAAGAAAAAGAACAGATCATGCATGAGTTTAAAGCCGGCCGCCTCGATATCATCATTGCCACTACCGTAGTTGAAGTTGGCGTTGATAACCCGCGGGCCACGCTCATGATCATAGAAAACGCCGACTGTTTCGGCCTTTCACAGCTACATCAACTACGTGGGCGAGTTGGCAGAGGCTCAGAAGCTTCGACCTGCGTGCTGATTTCAGCAGCGGTTCAAGGCTCAGAACGCCTGGCAATTCTGGCATCGACTAACGACGGCTTTGCATTATCAATGGAAGACCTCAGAATGCGTGGCCCGGGCGACCTGGTCGGCACGAGGCAGAGCGGGCTTTCGCACCCGTGTTTTTCGCACCACATTCCCCAAAAACTTGTTGAGAATGCGAGAACGCGTGCCTTTGAAATTCTTACATCTGAGCCAGTCGAGATTCGCGAATGGTTTTATGGCCAGATGGTCAAATCATTCGGCGAGAGTTACAGAACATTCATGGAAGGCGGTTAAGAGATGCGCATCATCACTGGCTCTGCAAAGGGCCGTCACCTGAAAATGCCGGGCGGCGGCAAAACCCGGCCCGCCATGGACAAAGTCAAGGGTTCGACCTTCAATATTATTGCCAGCCTCGTCGAAGACGCGCGGTTTCTCGACCTTTTTGCCGGTTCAGGGAATCTGGGCATCGAAGGCTTGAGCCGGGGCGGCAGTTATGCTGCCTTTGTCGATGCATCAAGAGAATGCACCAGAACCATTCGCGAAAACCTTGAATTAACGAAGCTTGCCGACCGCGGCGAAGTCTATACCATGGATTGCCTGAAATTTGTGCAGACCATCGATCTGCCACCATTCGATATTGTTTTTATTGATCCGCCCTATCTCAAGGGGTTACTCGAACCCCTGCTCAAACATATACCAGACTGCCCGATATTTACACCTGATACACTTTTTATTATTGAAAGACAGAAAAAAGATCAGCTCGGTCTCGAAAATATGCCAGAGTATCGTCTTCTTGATGAACGGGTTTTTGGCGACACGGTTGTTACTTTTTTCAGATTAAAAGCCGCCCCGACCTGAGCCTTGGCGATCAGCCATAAAAAAATCACCGCCCGATGGGCGGTGATTTTTTTTATTGATCAGTGCAGGGGGTTATTTGCTTCCAGACATGCGCAGATTCTGATAGTCATTGTAAGCGGTCCGGTATTCGGCCAGAGCAGCTTTGATTTCATCAGGCTGAGCGCCACCACTGTTGGTAACCAGAGTGGTATATTTCTGGTAGGCGGAGATGTAGCGGTCATGAGCGGCCTTGAGAGATTCGCTCGAAGTTGAAGTCGAAACAGTGGTTGCAGTTTCGGTCGGAGTAGTTGCTGCGGCGGCAGTAGTTGGGGCAACAACTGGGATATCATCAGAAACACTCACCGCATCGCCAGCGCCAGCGCCGATAGTGATGGTATCACCAACGCTGATAGGATCGGCGTCACCAGCAGGAACAACTCCACCACTCATTTCGTAGTCACCGGGGGTTACATAAATTTCTTCTGAGCCGGAGATTACGTCATCTTTACCAGAGGGCGAAGAAGCATTCTTTTTAGCTTTGTATCTCTTGTAGAGGAAATAACCGGCAACAGCGGCACCAACAAGGATCAGAGCCGGAATAAACAGCGGACTGGTAAAAATACCAACCAGGAAACCACCAACAGCGCCGAGCGCCGAAGCAATCGCACCACCGAAAGCGGCTACGGCACCGATAACGCCACCGCTGACCGCGGCTACGCCACCTACAACAGCAGTGCCAACCCCAGCAACGCCACCAGCAGCAGCAATAGCACCACCAATGGCCGGAGCGGCGAGCACAATGCCAGCGCCAGCAGCAACGCCTACGCCAGCGCCGATGAGAACGCTTTTCTTGTCAAGAGCGAAAGCTGGAGCCGGATTGAATACTGTGAAGTCAACCAGCATGAGCAACGAGAGAACAATGCAGAGTGTTACTCTAAATTCATATCTTCGTATCATAATCAAACCCCCTGATAATAGTCGAGAAGAGTTGTGTACCTTCAGAATTACTTACAAGTGTAATGATGGCAGGGCAAAGCGTCAAGGCACCTGAACATTTTTTTTCTCAAAGAGCAAATTTTCGCTGGATTCTTTTTAAAACAAGCCATGAACACCGCTTTTCCGCGGCGGTATTGCTTACACATACCAGGATTGGAAGATCCCGTAACCTGTGAATGCTGATACGGCAGGCCAGCATGGGATTGTCAAAGTCATGCCCGGTATCAGAAACCTTGCCTGAAGCAATACGACTTCATTGCGAGAGCAGGGCTGCCAGAATCGTATTGCGCATCTTGATACGGTTGTTGTTAACAGCCATGGCAATGGCTTTGCGACTGCCCAGAAAGACCATGGTGCGCCTGGCTCTTGTCAGACCGGTGTAGAGAAGGTTTCTTTGCAGCATCATATAATGCTGCGTCGAGGCAATCAGAACCACTGCAGGGTATTCACTGCCCTGTGATTTGTGAACCGTAACCGCATAGGCATGCGCAAGATCGATAAAATCAGCGGCCTGAAAAACCACCCGGCCTTGGGGAAAATCGATTGTTGCTTCCTGATCTTCGGGCATGATTTCGGCAATCAGGCCGATATCGCCATTAAAGACCTCAAGTTCATAATTATTTCGAAGTTGAATTACCTTGTCGCCGGTTCGAAAAATTCTGCTCATATGCTCAATTTCAGCGCGTTCTGGCGACGGCGGGTTGAGAACTTCCTGAAGAATGCCATTCAAACTCGAAGCACCCAATCTGCCTCGATTCATCGGCGTCAGAACCTGAATATCGTTCACCGGATCATAATTGAAACGGGACGGCAAACTTTTCTGCACGACATTTTTCAGCAGGGCGATCACTTTGTCAGGGTCGTCGGCGGCCACCAGATAACAGTCAGACTGATTATGCCCGTCAGGAACCATCAGTTGTGGCATCTGACCATTATTGATCAAATGCGCGTTTCTGATGATACTCGAAGTTTCTGCCTGCCTGAAAACAGCATTCAGAGTAACCACCGGAACTGTTCCTGAGGCTATAAGTTCGTGCAGAACCAAACCCGGGCCAACCGATGGCAACTGGTCAGCATCGCCAACCAGAATCAGGGTCGCGTGATCAGGAACAGCCTGCACCAGGCTGTAAAACAGGTTCATATCAACCATTGAGGCCTCATCAACCACCAGAGTATCGCACTCAAGAGGCAGTTGACGATTGCGCCTGAAGCCTTTCTCCTGTGGGGAGTATTCAAGAAGGCGGTGAATTGTCAGAGCCTGAAAACCTGACACTTCTGCAAGACGTTTGGCAGCGCGCCCGGTCGGGCTGGCCAACAGCACCCGGTTGCCCAGGGCGCGATGTGCGCTGACAACAGCCTTGAGAGTGGTCGTTTTCCCGGTTCCGGGGCCACCGGTAATTACCAGAAAACCTTTTTTGAGAGAAGTTTCTACCGCGAGTTGCTGAACCTCACTCAAGTGCATGCCATGGGTCGCCAGTGCTTTTTCAAGAACCAGAATAAGCTTTTCTCTGGGAATCTCATGATTGCGTGCCACCAATGCCCTGACAATCGCTGCACTGCCTTCTTCAGCACGATAACTGGCCGGCAGATAAAACAGACGCTGTTGTCTGAACTCGCGTACCATTAACTTTTTTTCGCTGGTTAAAGCCTTCAGAGAGCTGGCAATATCGTCTCCCTCGCCCGTGGCAAGCATTTCACCAGCAAGGCGCAACAATTCGTCTTCTTTGAGAAACAGATGACCGTCTTTGGTGATGCTGCTCATGAGAAATATGATGCCGGCTTTAACCCGACGCGGGTCACTGCCGGTGATACCAAACTCGGCGGCAATGCTGTCTGCCTTTTTAAAGCCCATGCCAGGCACTTCGTGGGCGAGAATATAAGGGTTTTCTGAGACCTTTCGCACGGCTTCACGATCATATTTGCGATAAATCCGGGTGGCGTAAGCCGGCGAAATGCCATGGCCCTGCAGAAAAATCATTATATCCTGGATGGCACGCTGCAAAAACCAGCCGCTCGCTATTTTTTCAGCTTTGCCCTGGCCTACACCCTGGCATTCGGCAAGCCTCTCGGGGTGGTTCTCAATAACTTCAAGGGTATCGAGACCGAAAGTTTCTACCAGACGCCTCGCCGTTACCGGGCCAATGCCCTTGATCATGCCTGAGCCAAGGTATTTTTCAATGCCTTTGAGGGTTGCAGGCTTCATGACTGTGAATTTCATCGCCTGAAACTGCATGCCAAAATTAGGGTGACAAGCCCAGGTGCCATAGACGCGAATCTCTTCGCCTGGTTGTATAAAGCCAAAATTACCAACCACCGTCACGCCCTGCGGGTGCTCGCGATTCGAGGCACGCAGCACATAGTAACCCGTCTGTTCGTTACAGAAGGTGACCCGGTCAATTGTTACAGTTATGCATTCATTTTCCACGCTTGTATTTATAACATTAATTGAACGGATAATGAACCATACAGCGCTACTGATTCAGAACCAAGGCCAGCTTGTTTGACAAATGCAGGCTTCTAATGCTACTTTGCGGCAATGCGAAAACTTTATACCGCATTATTTTTTGTGGCACTGGTTGCTGCTGCCTTGTTTTATTTTGCTGATCACAAGGTGCCAAGCGTTCCTGCCGGCGCATTCTTCGTTGTTTCAGCAGACGGGCCAGCTCAGCCAGGTCAGACGCAGGAACTGTTGATCAACGTTTTTTCCAGACAAAATGGCAACCCGAAAAGAGAAACCAGCATGCAGCTCTCTGCCAGCCTGCACGATTCAGCGCCGCAACTGCTCGAAATTTCCGATTTGAAGTTGAGCGATTCGGGGGCTTATATCTGCCGCTTTGCCATCCCTGAAGCCTTCAGTGGCAGCGCAACCCTGCAAATCTTTCAGACCGGCGCCCCGAAAACCACCCTGTTTAGCTGCCAGATACCTGTTGAAGCCGATAACGATCTGGTGGTTCTGCCGCCCGCCGTTCCGGTGCATCCGGGCAACTGGCTGAGTTTCAGAATTGCCTCGATAAACCGCAAAACGGGCGCCGGTAACTTCAAGGTTCCCATACGGGTCAAAATGCATACTCCCGGTCGTCATCAAACTATAAACCGGGTTCTGCAGACTGATATCCATGGCACCGCCGTCTTTACCACCCACATGCATGAACACGCAACTCCCGGTTGTTATGAATTCGAATTCGTGCAGGGAAAAACCCGCCGAACTCTCGAACTGGCTGTACAAAGCGCCCCTGATCGGTCAACCCTGCTGAAACAACTATTTCAACATCGGCTTGATTTCATTCAGCCAGTTTCTTCAGCCTTTTTAAACCACCTCGCACTCGCCAGTCCACCGGTTTATCTTATCAGCAGCCATTCTTTTGCTGCCAGCCACACCCAAATGCTCTCTGAGATCAGACCCGAAATCGATCAGGCGTTTCTCGCATACGACTGCAGCGGCTCAGAGCATCGCCAGATCGAAGTATGGCAAAACGGCAGCCTGATTTACAACAGTGGCCTGCAACTGGCTTCCGGGCGAATTTCCATTCCGTTCCCCCACCCGGTTGACCAGACCCAACCCTTGTTTTTCAGAATCTGGCAAATGGGCGAAACATCTTTTCGAATTCAGGAAAAGGCGGTTCTGCCTGGCGATAAACGACTGACGCCGGCCATCGCGACCCTCAAAGATACCGGGCTTTACCTCGACCACAATTCAGAAACTGATTTCTCAGGTCTATTTTTTACCAGGCCCGGCTTTTTTGCTTCAAGCAGTTCGCTTAAGCTCGAAAGTATGACCAGCCAAGGTTCTCTGCAGTTAAAACTCGCAGAACCCTTAAAATACTGCCATATTCTTCAGGCTGACCGCCTGACAGACAAGCCCGACCAGCAAATCAGATCACAAAAACGCTTTTTTCTGGTTGAAAATGAACTCAATCTCAGCAGATACCGCTTTGCAACCATGAAAATCTGGCTTGAACCCGAAGATTTTTTTTCCAGCCTCATTGCCGCGCTGCGCAGCGACGAGACCAGGGTTGACTTTCTCATTGGCGAAGCAGAGTGCCGTGCCTTGCGCTTCAACTGCACCGGCATCGAAGATCAGGCCGTTGAACTCGAAAAACTTGAAGGCTGTCTGGCCATCCTCACCGAACTTTTCGTTTACGCGACCAGCAACCCTGAACAATCAGAAGCATGGTCCCCCGCCCTCATCAGGGCAATCAGAAGACTTGACGGGCTGGTTCACATACCAGTAACCATGCATGATCTTGCTGCGACCGCAACAGCCGATGAAAAAAAAATCGGCCCGTTCAGCCCTGTTCTGCCATACGAAATCAGCATCGACAAGCTTTTTTCAGCCCTTAAACCAGGCGGAAAAGTCAGCCTTTCAGCTGGAGGACGTACAATTCCGATGACACTCTCCGGTAATGCCACGATTTATGGCGGCAAAAACCTTCCAGGGCATGAAAATCACCTCGAAAAACTGACCAATCTCAGATCGATTCCCATTATCGTTGAACTCGATTTCGCCAATAATAACGATTATTGAATACACCCCGAACGCGTCACACCCGCATTGAAATAGCCTGGGCCCTATGATACAATTACAGTATGAATAAAATGACACAAAAGCCCGTTTCCTTCAGCAAAGCCCGGCAACTGATAGAACAACGTGCCGACCATTTCAGCCTTTCATCAGAGACCGTCAGTATCGAAGCTTCGATTAACCGCATCCTTGCCGAAAACATCCATTCTGACCTCGATATTCCCGGGGCCGATAATTCTTCAATGGATGGCTACTGCGCCAGAGCCTCAGACCTGAAAACAGCGACAGCCGGCAATCCGGTTTTACTTCCATGCGTTGAGGGCATAGATGCAGGTCACACCATCGCGAGACTGCCTGAGGGCCATTGCGCCTATATAGCCACCGGCGCTATTCTACCCCCGGGTGCCGACACGGTCGTCAGAATTGAAGACACCGCACTCAACGAACGCGAAAAGACGGTGAGTTTTTTCACAGCCGCCGGGCCAGGTAATTTTATCAGGCCAAAAGCCTCTGAGCTTCGCAATGGCGATCTGATGGTCAGTGCTCCGGCCCTGATTACGCCGCAGATTGCCGGTCAACTCGCCAGCGCCGGCCTGACCGCAGTAAAAGTGACCCGCAAACCTGTTGTGACGATTCTGACTTCTGGCGATGAAGTTCTCATGCCTTTTGAATACCCGCATCCATGGCAGGTACGAAATTCAAACACGACAATGTTGAAGCTGCAGGCAGCTGAAGCGGGGGCATGTGTGCTTGACGCAGGCATTGCCCGTGACCGTGGCACGCACGCACGCGATCTTTTTCTCAGGGCTGCCGAATCTGCAGATATAATCGTCACCTCGGGCGGCATTTCCATGGGGCGCTGCGACCCCTTTAAACAGGTCTTCAGCGAACTCGAAATCGAAACTGTTTTTTACGGCGTAAAGATCAAGCCCGGCAAACCCGTGTTTTTCGGGCTTTTCAAGAACAAGCCTCTCTTTGCTCTCCCCGGAAACCAGGTCTCTACCTCAGTAACTTTTGAATTGTTCGTCAGACCTTTTATCAGAAAAATTCTTGGGGCGCCCACTGACCGCTTGATTATCGACCTTGAACTGACGACAACCAGCACGAATAAAGATGGTCGTGATTTTTTCAAACGGGGCCGGCCGGTTTATCGCAACGGGCGCCTGATGGTTGAACCCCTTGAATCGCAGGAATCTCACATGCTTTCAAGCATGGCCGGGGCCGACCTTCTTTTTCTGCACCCGGCTGATGTCGTCGTTTTAGAAGCGGGCCAACGAGTGCGCTGTTATTACCTTAAAGGCTGAACAATGCAAATAAAACGCTATATGATGCTATTAGTGCTGCTGACAGCGTTGTGCTGCATGCCAACCCGCCTTACTGCCTGCGACGACACTCTTGTAATGCTTCTGACCTCAACCAACCCCGCCAGTGAGTTTTCAAAATCAATCCGCAGTTTTACCAACTCCCTTACGGTTCTGGGTTCAGCGTTAAAAAACAAACCTGCCGACTCATACGATGCCGAAATGAACCAGGTCATGGATTCCTGGCTCGAATTTTCGAAGAAATACATGACCAGCCCACCCGAAGAAGCGCGTAATGACCGGCGCTGGGCCGAAAAGACCAGCGAAACAGCTCGCTTCATCGGTGAAATCCGCAAACTGGTCAGCAATAAAAATTTCGGCGAGGCCCACGATAAAGTCCTCGATCTCAGTGGCCGCATCGGCACGTTCTTTGAATCTTTCGGAGTCAGCGATGAAAAGCAGCTTTTTATCAAAACTTCCGGAAACCTGACCAGCCTTGAACGCTTTATTCTCAGCGCCAACTACGGCGAGGCCGCTTCCCTGACCGCAGAACTGCACAAAAACCTCGACGAATTCAAACCACTGCTGCCGGCTTCGTTCTCTTCAGAAATCAGCAAAACCGGCACGCTCATCGATGGCATAGCGGCTGGTATTATTAAAAAAACAGACCCGACCGTACTTGATGCCAGCCTTCAGGAAGTAAAAGCCGCGTTTGAAGCACTCAGATCGCACATTCTGATGTTTGAATGGTTTCCAGCCCTTAACCAGCCCCGCCAGGAGAACTGATCATGCTCACCGTCACCGTAATAAAGAGCCCAAGCAAATGCTCAACCTGTAACGAAACCGAAACGCTGGTTGAAGAAATTTCACGAAAATTCCCCGAAAACGTTGAATTCAGGGTTTTAACCAACGGGACCCCCGAAGTTAAAGAATTCGGAATTATCTCAACCCCGGTAGTCGCGCTCGGCAAAAAAATCTATTCAATGGGCAAGCCCGTTATCAAAGAAAAAGTCGAAGGCTGGATCAAAAAAGAGCTGGCCAGCCAGAGCACTAATACATAAATGTTACAAAACCTGATCAATACATTAATCAGTCTTTTTGAGCCACTGCGTGACACCTGGATATGGCCAGGTCTTGCCGAATCAGGCAAATTTCTTGGTACCCACCTGATTTCCGGCATGGTTCCAGCTTTTTTTATTGCCGGGGCAATCGCTGTTTTTCTTGATAAACAAAGAATTACCCGCCTGATGGGCGCTGATGCCAACCCCCTCATCTCATACCCGGTTGCAGCTTTTTCTGGCGGCATCCTGACAGTCTGTTCGTGCGGGGTTATCCCTATTTTCACCGGTATCATGCAGCAAGGGGCCGGCATTGGCCCAGCCTTCACCTTTCTGCTTGCCTCGCCGGCCGTTAATCTGATCGCACTCTCTTATACATACACCCTTCTCGGTACAAAATTTCTGGTGGGCCGTACCATTCTCGTAATGATCATGGCCATCGCAGTCGGGTTCTCTATGCGTCTGCTTTTCGGCCGGACCGACAAGGTAGTTGAACCCTCTCAAATCGTCATGGTCGAGGATGAAACCGACCGCACTGACTTGCAGTTGCTGATGTTCTTTGTTGTCATGATTCTTATTATGATCACGGCAACCGGGGTCTTCGACTCACTTATTCTGGCGGTCTCAGCTTTTACAGGCCTTGAAGGCGTTTTTCTGCCAAGAATTTTAACTCTGATGCTCGAAATCATTCTGCTGACAGTTATGGCATTGAAATGGTTTCATCGCGACGAAATCATTCTTTGGCTGCGCAAGTCCCAGAGCCTTTTTATCATGATTTTTCCGAAAGTTCTCGGCGGGATTTTTCTGTCAGGCGTCCTGGCTGCCCTGTTTCCGCTGACCAGTTTTATGAAATTTTTCGACACCAACAGTACCGAAAGTAATCTGTTATCGGCGACAGTCGGCGCTCTGATGTATTTTGGCACCATTGTGGGGGTCAGCATTGTCTCAACTCTGAAAGACTTCGGCATGCACCCCGGGCCAGCGCTAACCCTGCTCTTATCTGGGCCGGCAGTCAGTCTGCCCAGCATACTGGCCCTCGCGCCAATTGTCGGTTCGCGAAAAGCAGCTGCTTTTCTGGCGCTGGTAATAATTTTCAGCGCAACATGCGGGTTTATTTTTGGCAGCACTTTCTGATATACTGATACAATAAAACTGAAAGGAAAGAATATGGGAGAAATGACTGTTGATTTAACAAGGATTCAGCAGATAATGAGCAACGGCAACTATGATGAAGCCCGCCCTCTTCTTAAAGAATACCTTGCCGGCAACCCGAATGACCCGCTGGCGTTGCGGCTTTATGGCAATACCTTTGCATACACAGGCTTTCTCGGCAAAGCCAAGAAGATCTGGCATGACGCGTTACGCAAGTTTCCCGAAAATGCCGATCTGATCTATAACTACGCCCTGGCTCACTACCTCCAGGGAAACCTCTATTTAGCCCGCACCTACTGGAAAAAAGCGCTGAAGCTGAACCCTGAAGATTCAGAAGTTTATTTTAACCTCGGGCAGGTTGCACGCGACGAAGGCCGGCTGCATTCAGCCATCAAATGGTGGAAGGATGCCCTGAAATACAAACACGACAACGTCGAGGTCATGAACAATATCGGGGTCGCTTACGCAACCTTGCGCAGCTTCGGAAAAGCGGCGATCTGGTATAAGAAGGCCGTCAGGGTCGATAAAAATTACGCTCTGGCCCACTTCAACCTGGCCAACGCTCTCTTTGAGACCGGTGAATATGCTGACGCACAGAAGCATGCCGAGGTCGCTGCCAAGCTCGACCCCTCATCACACCTTGAAACCGTCACTATTCTGGCCCGCAAGATCAAAGATCATCTTGCCGGCAAAGAACCGCAAAAGATCAGTTAACCTGGCGAACTTCGAGTTCGTCATCGAAGTTTTCGGCGTTCTGCCTGAGCTGGCCCATCAAAGCGGCCTGTCGATTGCGCAGAATGCCGATTTCTTTTTCGAGAGTGATATTTTTGGCCTGCGAGACATTGAGCATTTTGATCAGGTGATCATGTTTGATCAAGAGGCCGTCAAGGCGGGCTTTAAGTTCAAGCGCCTCTGAAGAAACGTTTTCGATAGTTTTCAGCAGGCGGGTAATCGTTTCTTTTTCGGTGTTGGCGCAGGTTTTAAGACTATTCAATTCAGGAACCCGAATAACACCGCAGACTTCTTTATCAGAAAGCTTGCTGCCACTGCTGAGCTGGCGAATAAAAATTAGCCTCTGCAACGATTCTTCGTCGATGCAGATCTCTTTTTTGCCGTTGCCAAGATCTTCTTTGAAAACGGTAAGAACCGCGGCATTTCTGCGAATCATCATCTGCAGTTCTGCAGGGCTGATGTTGATCATCTGTTGAACACTGGCAATTGAATAACGTTTTTCCTTCATGCTCTTCCCCATGTTTGGTAATTTCCAGATTACTATCGTGCAGTATGGGGGTTTTATTAAGGAAAAATTTGCGGCAGGCAAAACTGCCACTCAGATCACTCGTCTAATTTGGTAAGGTATGATTCAACGCCGGTGGTTGGGTCAAGCAGCACCAGAGCATCATTGAGAATGTCTTTAACTTTGTAGGCATTCATCGGGCTGCCGACATTCACTGTTTTAGGAACTCCGGCAAGCTTGACCTCAGCCGAACCACCAGCGCCTGTGGATAAAATTTTGACCAGTTCCATGGTTGCCGGGCTTGGAAGTTCAACCAGTTCAACGTTATTGATAACCGAGCACTGGTCGCTCATCCAGATTTTTTTGTCTTTTGGGTGGCAACAGCTTATTGACAGCGAGATCAGCGTGCGTTTCAGAAAAATAGGGTCGCTCAAATTACCGGCATCAGTAACATAAACACCCTTCTGTTCGTTGATGTCGAAAGATTCAATATTTACTTCACGAACATCGGTGATCAGCTCTTTGGTTCTGACCACCGGAATACTTTTGCTGAAGGTTTTGTTCAAGCTGTAAGCCCGTTTAGGCGATGAACGGGTATCGTAGGTCTCCTGATGCTCGACCATGTGAATGCTGCCAAGGCCGCTGGTGCGGTAATTGGCTGACGGCCGCAGAACCAGGTGCATCCAGGTGATGTTGCCTGCGGTATAACCGGTCTTGAAGTCTTTCTCGGGTTCGCAGATCGGAAAATACATGATCGTCTGCTCTGCAAAAGACGGAAGCATGGCGCCGCCACCGGTTATAACCGTACGCAGTTCATAAGCATCGCTTGGGTTGATTTCCATGTTGCGCAACCGCCCGCTTTTATCATATACGCGGAATTCTTTGAAGGAAATAACCTTCTGAGTGTTGTCAGCAGCGCGAATCAATGTTGATGGGTAAGAGGTCTGTTTCATTTGCATGGCAATGAAGCGAGTGGTATTGCGCAACTGCGTGATGGCCTGCTGTATCCAGAAACCCTTTTCGGTTTCGCGGCGCGAGTAGCTCATAACGCCATTAGCCGAGCCAAACAACAGGCTCAGCATGATGACAGTCAGCATCACCTCGACAAAAGTCACGCCTTTCGGGCGGGCAAGTGGCTGCATGCTCATTTTATGCCCCCGGTATATCTCGAAACAATCATTTCTTCAGCAAGTTCTTCAGAAAAGATCTTGCCGCGACCGCCGTCGATCTGCGCTTTGATGACAATTTTGTAACCATCCTGAACCATTTTCATGCTATCGTGCGAACCGAGCAGTTCGAGGGTATCGACGAAATACTTGCCACCATAGGGAAACTTGTCGTCAGGGCATTTATCGGCTTTAAAAAGGTCATAGCCGGAGTTCTTGTTACTGAAAACCCCCATGGCGGTCGGCGGATAATTGGAAGAATCAATATCGGCGTAGGGGTTACCAGTGCCCTTTTTGGAAAAAAATTCGTAGGTTTCTTTAGGAAGTAGTCGCAATTGCAGCTTGGCATGCTGCATGCCGGAATGTGCCAGGTAATAGGCCTGCATCTGGTATAGCGTCTGCTTGTTCTGAAAAGCAAGATTGGTATTTGATTGCAGCATAAAAAAAAGAATGATCGCAATAGAAAATGCGAAAAACAGCACTACCACAATTGCTATGCCATTTCTGTTCATCTGCTAACCTTCCAGGTCTGATTTGAATGCAACCAGAAAAAGGCTTTTGGCCAGAGGGTCTTGTTCGGGGTCTTTTCCTTTGATGTTAGACCACTTCAACTGCACAATTATCTTTTTGATCAGGTTGAACTTGTCATCACGTTTCGAAACGAGCTGGTTTATCTGAAATTCATGTTTGTTCGGCGAGCCTGGAATCGGAATGGAAAACATAACCGGATTTGCCGAGGTCGAATCATAATCAAGATCGACAACCTTAACCCTGGCTCTGTATTTAAAGCCCTTACGGCAGGTGTACAAGCCATCACCTTTGAATTCTTCGGGGTTGGCAGTCTTGCAGCCCTCGTCGAACATTTTCGGCACAGCTTTTTTCAGCAGCGAACCGACGGCAGCAACCGTGACCTTGGTGACCATATTATAGGAAGTGAAGCCGCATGGATTGCCGTCTTTAATGGCCCACCACGGAATCTGAAACATCATCGTATCCATGATGAACTTGGCCCGCGAAATTGCCACGGTTTCGGTATAGAATTTTTCGGTATCGCGAACCGCTCCGGTCAGAAAAAAGAAAACCGGAAGAAAAAGCAGCCCAAGAATGAGAAAGGCAATCATCACCTCAACAAAGGTAATGCCATTTCTATTTTTATTACCGATCATCTTCATCATTCGTGTCTTTCATGATCAGGTTATCACAGAAACGGGCAAAACACAGCAATAAAATAAAAGCCAGGAGAGCTGCCCCTCCTGGCTTCTGTAGTAGATTTGCGAGAAAATCGCCGCGTTATTTTATCTTGACCGGAATAAACATTACCTGACGGTTACCGGCGACGTCTGTTGCATCAAGATACAGAAACGGCGTTTCGGGGAGTTTAAGCTTGCCAAGATCAAGAATCTCTTCGTTCACCGGGCTGGCAGGTGCGGGTTCGCCACCGGCGCCGTTACAAAGCCCGAATTTAAGTTTCGCGTTATCGAGTTTGTAATTATCGCCACCGATAACCTTGATGTGAAGCTTGTCTTTGGGGGAGACGTTGAGACTACCCTGTTCAGCAGCCACCACCATATTACTGCCCAGTTCGAGACCCGGGATCAGGATATCCTGGTCGGCCGCATTGAACAACGCACCGCTGAGATAAACATCGGCCTGTTTTGGCAACGGGTACTTGTCGGGCGGGTTTTCGACCGGCCAGCAGGCGCCACTCGGCCCGTTTTCTATTGAGATTTCAAGGCCACAGAGGGGCGGGGTGATATCAAGAACCCTGACATCTTTTGCGCCGCTTGAATTAGCATAAGTCGATTTGGTTCGACCCGGTTCTTCAAGGTCGTAGCGCATCTTTCGGGCGATGTGGCAGGTTATCGCACCCTTGCCAGTCGGTGTGGTCGGGATGATGACCATCTGGTTAGCAGCCAGCGGTTCGCTGACTGAAGCCATGTGATTTTTATTTTTCTCCCAGTCGATGAAGAACCAGGATATGGCGGGGTTTTCTTCCCATCTGGGGTTTGGGATCGCCTGGCCCTTATATTCTGCGGGTGGAGCTTCGTCAAATACAGAGGTCTCGGCGATCACAGTCAGCGGAACGTCTTCGGTCATCGTGGCCGGAATGGGTTCGCTGTTTTCGGCATATATTTTAAGCGGAATAACCGGGCTGATATCTACCGGGTAAGGGCTGATTTCAACACCCTTGAGCCAGGGTGTTTTTTCGAGGTTAACAGGAGCGGGAGCAGGAGCCCCGGTCTGGGGCTCCTGGGCTGAAACCATCGAACCGAAAACGATAACAGCAGCTACAGCACTCAGAATTGTTTTTTTCATGACTTGTGCTGTTTTGCCTTACTGGTTGCTGCCGCCTTCAAAGGCTGCCTGAGTGTTAACAACATAAAGGGGAGTTCTGACGGTGGTGAGGTTACCTGATTTGTCGCTGCCCTTGGCAACGAAGAAATATTCGGGTTGATCTTCGTAGTTATCGCGGGGGAAATTGGGAACGCGGAACAGGTAGCTGTTACCTTCTTTTTCGACTTCAGTGCCGTCAGCTTTTTCGATTCTGCAGGCAACTTCGCCGGCCTTGCTGCGCAGATCGCCATTGTCAATGGCCATTGAAGCGAAAATGAACGGAACGTTGCGTCTTACAAACACACCCTTGAGAGCGCTCTTGTCGCCACCGGCAACATGTACCTGGCGGGTCATCGCTTCTTTGTCGAGAGTATTGGATTCAATAGCCTTGGTTTCGAATTTGGTAGCACCACGTTCATTGAAAAGAGCACCGGCAACGGTCAGTCTGGCGGTTTTCTTGAAGGGTTCGAGATCACGTTCGCCTTCAGCGCCTTCATCGATGAACATATAACTGGCTTCTACATAATCATCAGCGTTCGGAGAGAATGGCCGACCCATGGTAGTAATGATTTTTTCCATCATTTTACCTTTGAGTTCCTGTTCGGTGGCGGCCATATCGACAGTACCGGCGCCTTCCTGGAAGGCAACCCACAGGTCAGGTGAAGTTACGTCATGCACTTGAACGCCCATTGACTGCTGAGCAGTAACGGTTTTGGTTTCGGCTTCGGTTTTGCCGTTTTCGCCTACCAGCGCGGTTTCAGTTTTGTCGCCACCAGCGGCTTCTTTTTCGTCATCGGTCGGGTCATCACCTTCGCCAACTGCTTCGTTGTCAGCACCGGAACTGCTGGCACCAACCTGGCGGGCGCCGCTGTTGCCGATCTGATATTCGCCCGGGGCATAAAATTTACCACCATCGGCAGCCATATTAGTATTGGCAGATGACAGGGTTTTCCAGTTGCCGTCGGCATCTTTTACTTTGGTATCCCAGGTGATGTTCGGATCTGATTCAAACTTGGCGCCTTCTTTAATTTCACTGGCGTCTTCTTTGTAGATCAGAGCGTGTTCCTGTTTTTCATAATAAACGTCTTCAAGGCAATGAACAAGACTGCTGTCAGGGTCACCACCACGAAAAGTTGCGGGCATAACATTGCTGTCAGTTTTCATGCCGAGGGTCATGTCGGTGTTGTCAGGGATTGGCGTTTCTTCAGGAGCGGCGGCAGTGTCAGTGCCAGTCGCAGTAGAAGTAGCAGTTGCAGTCGAGGTTGCGGCTTCCTCCGCAGTTATCATCACTGCAAAAGAAAAAAGCACAGCAACAACCATCAGAAACCCGGTAAATTTTTTCATATTTCCCTCCGTTAACATTAGTTCCTCGGTTATGAACAGAACTTCTGCCAAAAACCCACAGTGCAGATTTTAGTCATTCTAATGAACTATACGCACAAACCCAACCGGTCGTTTCACAAAAGTTAAATATTTATCACTTTGTGCCGACAGGGGCAGTGGATTTGTTTGCCTCCAATTTTTCAGGCCGGTGTACCCTCTGGGTTGCCGGTATTTTTTTTTGTTCAGCTGGTTTATTATAGTCGCATGCCAGAAATTAGTCCAATTTCTTTTTCGAGCTGCTTCAGTTTCGGCCATGGTGCGGTAACACCAACGCGAATGGCTGCTGCCATGAATGCCGCCGGGCACCCACTGCTGCCACTCACCGACGAAATGTCCATGGCAGGGCTTGCCGAAGCAGTCACCGCCGCGCAGAGCCATAATCTGAAACTTGTGGCTGGGGTATCATCTTCACCATCTCCAAGTTGCCGCCTGCTATTCTACCCCGACGACCAGACCGGCTTTGCCAGCCTGAACGAATCAGTTTCGCGCTTTCACCGCCTCTCTGGGAAACCGGCCAACCGGCCTGGCGCTCTGACCGACTGGCTGAACCTGAAGGGGGCCGGGCGCGTCGTCATCGGCGGCAGCAACCCCGACCGCACCGACCTCGACATCCTTTCAGCCAGCGGCTGGAATTGCTTTTTTGCCATCGAACCCGGGCGGGCACTCTCAGAATACCAACGTTTGCAACAGACCGCCGGGCAATGGCAAATACCCATGCTGATCGCCCCCCACCTGATCCATGCTGCACCCGCCGACAGACAGTTGAGTGCACTGGTCAAAGCCATCAGCACCGGAGCGCTCCTCGAAGACATTAAAACCGAAGAGCCGGCCCGCCCAGATCAGATGGCAAAATTTGCCGAACTGGCCGCCAGGTTTCCAATGGCTGCCGACGAAAACACCAGATTTGTCAATCAGCCAACCTGGGCCCCACCTGAAGGCCGCCGCTACATGCCCGAATTTTGCCCCTCACGCAGCGAATCGACGGCACTGTTGCGCCGTCTGGCTGCCGAAGGACTGCAACGCCGCTACCCGTCAATAAACAACGAGATCAGCAGCCGTTTCGATTACGAACTGCAGGTTATCGAGCAACTCGGCTTTGCCGATTATTTTCTGGTAGTCAACGACATCACACTCAAGGCCCGGGAACTCGGGCATCGCGTTCTGGGTCGTGGCTCAGCCGCCAACAGCCTGATCAGCTACCTTCTCGATTTTACCCAGGTCGACCCGATCAAATATAACCTGTATTTTGAACGCTTTCTGAATTCAGCCCGCCAATCGCCACCCGACGTCGATCTCGATTTTTCATGGCGCATCAGAGACCAGATTTATCAGCATCTTCTCGAGCGCTGGGGCCACGACAAGGTTGCGATGATCTGCACCCACATCAGCATGCGGGGCCGCGCCGCCCTGCGCGAAACCGGCAAAACCCTGGGCATGAAAAAAGCCGATCTCGACGCCGCCACATCGCTGATCGGCCACGCCTCCCTGGCCCACTTTCTCGAAGACCCAACTGCCATGGCCCGCTGCCGGTTTTCACCTGAACGGCTTGCCACTCTCACCCCTCTTTTCAAACTGGCAGCCAGTATCGAAGGGGTGCCCACCCACTACTCGATTCACGCCGGCGGCATCGTCATTGCCCCGGGCAGCATCTATCAGTTCACTCCAACCATGCCCTCAAGCAAGATCCTGCCAATCACCCAGCTCGAAATGCATGGAATCGAAAAATTCGGTCTGGTCAAGCTCGACCTTCTCTCGCAACGTTCCCTCGGAGTTTATTCTGATCTGGTTAAAACCCCAGAACCAGCGGTCGCACCCGGCATAAAAATCACCCAGCCACCGGCCGACCCCGAAGAAATTACACGTGACCCCGAAGTGGCTCAGGCCATGGCCGATGGTCTGACCATGGGAGTGTTCTACATTGAATCGCCTGGTATGCGCGGGTTGCTGAAGAAACTCGCCTGCCGAACCTACACCGGCCTGGTTGCTGCCAGTTCAATTATCAGACCCGGGGTCGCCGAAAGCGGCATGATGCAGGAATACATCAGGCGCCAGCACAACCCGGGCGCCTGGAAACCTCTGTACCCAGTCATGGGAGAACTTCTCGCCGAAACCTTCGGCGTCATGGTTTACCAGGAAGACGTCATGAAGGTCGCGCACCACATTGCAGGCTTTTCTCTGGCCGAGGCCGATGTGCTGCGCCGCGCCATGAGCGGCAAAGAGCGAAGTCAGGAGCAGATGACCCGCGCCCGGGAACGCTTTCTCTCGGGAGCCGGCGGGCGAGGCATTCCCGCAGCCACTGCTGCGGAAATCTGGCGACAAATCGACAGTTTTTGTGGTTATGCCTTCTGCAAAGCCCACAGTGCCGCATACGCCGTTTTATCGCTTGAACTGCTCTGGCTCAAGGTTCATTTTCCGGGCCCGTTCATGGCCGCTGTTATTAATAACCGCGGCGGCTTTTATGGGCTGCAGGCTTATATTTCTGAGGCCAGACGCCTGGGCTTGCAGATTCTTCCACCCGATATCCACCATAGCGATAAAGAATTTATCTGCCGGGCCAACCAGTTACTGACAGGCTTTGCCTTTATCAGCAGTCTGCAAGAGTCAACTATTGAGAGAATTCTTAAAGCAAGAGCCATGGCGCCGTTCTCGTCAGCCCCTGATTTTATCAGCAGGGTCAGGCCCGCCGCTGACGAACTTGAAGCACTGATCGACAGCGGCGCGCTGGCAAGCTTTGCCCGGCGTGCCGCGCTTCGCTGGCAAACTAAATTAACGCAGACCGGCAGCCTGTTCAGTGAGCCTTCACCCGCCCTGCCGCCAATGGCCACCGCCCCTGAAAAGCAATCAGACATCATTGTCGCCGAAATTCGCGCCCTGGGGTTCAGCGCCACCGGCCACCCCCTTGACATCTTCAACACCCCGACTGCTTGCTGCCCCGCCAGGTCGTTGCAACAAATGCAGGGCAGGCGTGTCAAAGTTTTCGGCCTGTTGATCGCGGCAAAATCAGTTACCACTTCACGCGACGAACGAATGAAATTTCTGACCATCGAAGACAAGACCGGGTTAATCGAAATTGTCATGTTTCCCGCCGCATGGAACAAATGCCGGCAGATACTCGACGGAACCTCGGTCATTGAAGCTACCGGGGTTGTGCGTTCCGATCAGGGCGCCATTACCCTGCACGGCGAAACCCTGAAAAGGCATGAGCCGCGCGGCTCATAAACCTTGACTTGCCCGACGTAATAAAGTATTATTTGCGAGCTTCTGCACCCTAAGGAGTCACATGAAACCAAATAGAAAAGCAGTGATCTCAGGCACCGGAATCAGTCTGCCAGAACGAGTTCTGACTAATGCTGATCTCGAAAAAATTGTCGATACCACCGATGAATGGATAATCACACGCACCGGCATTAAAGAGCGCCATCAACTCGAAGAAGGCCGCTCAATGGTTGACCTTGCGGTACCAGCCTGCGTTCAGGCCATAGAAAATGCCGGGCTTAAGCCTGAAGAAATAGACCTGATCATCTTCGCTACCTTTTCACCCGACTACCAGGTGCCATCTTCGGCATGCCTGCTGCAGCCACGCATTGGCTGCAATCGTGCCGCAGCCTTTGACCTGCAGGCAGCCTGCACCGGGTTTGTTTATGCATCGACCGTTGCCTGCCAGTTCATCGCCACCGGCATGTACAATAATATTCTTGTGGTCGGCGGTGACGTAACTACACGCATTCTCAACTTCGCCGACCGCAATTCCTGCGTACTATTCGGAGATGGCGTCGGGGCCACAGTATTTACGCCGGCCACCGGCGATGACGGGGCTTTCGATTTCATGCTCGGAGCTATTGGCAGCGGTGCTGAACATATCATCGTGCCAATGAGCGGCTCAGCTTACCGACCAACGATTGAAGGCGTCGAAAAGGGTGATCATTTCCTGAAGATTAATGGCAAGGAAGTTTTTAAATTTTCAACCAAAATCGTCGGCGATATGATCGAAGAAATCCTCAAACGCAATCAGATAACCCTCGACGACATCAAAATTATTATCCCGCACCAGGCTAATATCCGCATTCTTGAATCGGCCGCCAAACGCTTTGATTGCCCGCTCGACAAGTTCTACATCAATATACAGCGCTACGGCAATACTGTTGCGGCATCGATTCCCATTGCACTGCACGAAGCGCTCCAGGAAGGGCGCATCAAACAGGGCGATACTGTTCTGTTTGTTGGCTTTGGCGGTGGCCTGACCTATGGCATCATGCCCATGCGCTGGGGCAGTTATACGACCCCAAAAGTCTGACCAATACAAGCACCGGGGCTGTTATCACCTTATCGTGAAACAGCCCCGTCTGCTGTACTAAACCGCTTTATCTGAAAGACTAAGCCCGAAAGGCTTGAGTGCCTGCTCAAGAACCCCGTGCAGGTGGCCGATCAGCACTCCATAATTGGTAACAGCAACGCCGGCAGCCTTGCAGGCAGCAATTCTCGCCAAGATATCGCGCCGATTGGTCATGCAGCCGCCGCACTGCACCACAAGGTCGTATTTTTGCAGGTCATCCGGAAAATTAACACCCTGACAAAAATCGAACTGCACGCTGTCGCCATATTTCTGCCTTACCCATTTCGGAATCTTGACCCGGCCGATATCGTCTTCCATCTGATGATGCGTGCAAGATTCGGCAATCAGAATACGGGCACTGCCACCCAGGCGCTGCAGTGCCGCGACGCCGGCAACATAGGCTGGCAAATCACCCTTGTAACGGGCAAAAACCACCGAAAAGCTGGTAAACGGAATTTCGGGGGGAAGATCGGCGGCCACTTTAAAAAACACCTGCGAATCGGTAACCACAAGAACCGGAGGCCGCTGCAAAGCCGCCAGGGCCGCTTTAAGTTCAGTCTCTTTAACCACAATTGTGATGGCATCGGCATCGAGGAGATCCCTGATTGCCTGCACCTGCGGCAGAATCAGACGCCCCTTGGGGGCCGAGATATCAATCGGGGTGACGAGAACAACCACATCACGCGGGGTGATCAGATCACCGAGAATAACGCCCGAATCAAAGCCCTGCAGGCCCTGCTGCATCTTTTCGGATTTCAGCCGGGCAATTCCTTCGCGGGTTCTGGCGCTGACAGTAATAAGTTCTGGCGCATAGGCCGCAACTTCATCGCGCAGATTTTGTTCTACTATGCCAGTTTCGCATTTATTGACAATCACCAGAAAGGGAATCTTCTGCTTTTTGAGCATTTCAAGCAGTTCTTTTTCTGAAGGGTGCAGTGCTGACGCTGGCTCAAGAACAACGAGCGCCAGATCAGTTTTTTTCATAACCTTCAGACTGGCTTCAACTCTTAGTTTACCTAGCTCGCCAACATCATCGAGACCGGCGGTGTCGATCAAAACTACCGGGCCAAAGGGCAGTAATTCAATGTTTTTATAAACCGGGTCAGCTGTTGTACCCGCCGTCTCTGAGACCAGGGCGATTTCCTGGTCAGTCAGGGCATTTATCAATGACGATTTGCCAACGTTGCGCCGCCCAAAAATGGCGATATGTGGCCTGATACCTCGTGGAGTTGCCTGCATGTTAACCAGCCTTTCAAAATGAGGCTTTGTCAGTTTCTGCCATATTCAGCCCATTTGGGGGAAGGCGAACCGCAAACCTCATATATGTTTGTGAAATTTTACACAACCTTTGCCTATTATTATTTACTTTGCTAAAAAACGCCAGCAAAATCTTCACCGGTTGAACCGATTCAATGACCCAGGCCACCAGTGGAGCATTATTTTTTACACAGGCCAATTGAACATTTCAAGGCAACCCTGCTGACAGCCCGCTTCGATGAATCAATGAGAAATACTTGATTCAATCTTATATTGCAGCGACCGGCCATTGAAATTGGCGGTAGACATTACGACCTTAAACAGATAGATTTTAGTTAAGAAAGTAATCAACCGGCAATTTTTTCTGGCAGGTTGACACAAGAGGTGAAATCCATGACTAATCTTCGGCGCGTCAATTGCTGTTGGGCGGCAATCCGCCCCACTCCACTTCGTCAATCAGTCTTACTGATTTTGCTGGTCGCGTTTTTCTTGCCGATGATTCTGGTTAACCCCTCCATTGGAGCCGAAAACACCGGCCTGAAAGAACAGTTCGAAAAAATGGTTTCGGGGTTAATCGGTGTGCCGGTCAAGGTTAATGAATACAGCCTTGACTACGCCACTGTGCACCTTAAAGGCATTAAGATCGGCGACCCGAAGAATCAGGAACAGCTTTCAGCAGAATTGAAAGAGCTATCGGCGACTTGCGATTTTATGAGTCTGCTCGGCGGCAATCTGGTGCTCAAAGAAATCACATTCAGCTCATTAAAAGGGCGTGTCACAATCTCGACTGCCGGCAAATCAACCGGCCAGGCTTCGGTCGGCAAGGCTCTGACCGTGGCCGACCTGCCCTTCAACAAGATTAATGGCCGCGATATTGATTTTCGCGTTATTGACCGGAATTCAGGGCGAACCACTGCTCTCGATATCCCGACTGTCGATGTAACCAGAAACGACACTCAGAATGAACTTCGGGCCGGGTTCCATGGTCGGTTGTCTCTCGCTCCCCCGGGCGACCAGGCCGCGAATGCCGGTTCAGTCACGCAATTTGTCGCTTCCCTTTCGTTTAATGCAACTTTTTCAGGTGACCTGCGCAACCCCGAAACCCTCGCCAACCTTAAATTGACCGATGGCAACCTTACCCTGCCCGACAAGAAACTGAGTATGCAGAATGTCAGTGCCGACATCAGCGCCAAAGGGCTTCTCAAAAAGATCGTCGCCACAGGTAATCTTATATCTCCCACCGGAAACGTTGAACTGGCAATCACCCCGGGCAGTAAAAGCGCGTTTGCTTTTCCATTCAAAAATCTGGTCGCCCCCTTAACATTTGCCAATGGCCGTCTCACCATCGAGAATGCCCGCACCGAAGTATTCGGTGGCAGCGTTTCAGGCAACGGGGTGCTCGAAACAGGCAAAACGCCGATCGGCATGCAGGTTGATGCACGCAGTTCAGGTTTGCGGGTCGAAGCCTTTCTGTCAGAGAATACCACCCAGCAACAGGCTCTAACTGGCCCAGTTGACGCAGTCTTTAAAGCATCGGGCGATGTCACGGGCCTAAACACCTGGAACGGCATGGGCAGCCTGTTACTGAAAAATGGCCGATATCAGGCTCCGCCAGTAATCACGCCGGTTCTTTCTCTGGTCAATCTCAAAGAATTTTCGTCAGGAGACCTCACGGAAGCAAGCGGCACCTTTGCTCTAAAAGATGGTATTTTTACGACCAGCGATCTCGCGGCCTTGACCGGAGCCGGCAACGCTTACTATCGAGGCACTGTCGGCCTCGACACCACCCTCAAGGGTCAGCTCGAGCTTAAGTTTTCGCCGGCGGCCGTCGAACGCAGCCAGGTTTTGCAACAGATTTCTCTCGACAGCCAGACGGTAATGATCCCAACGCGCGTGGAAGGAACCCTTCTGGCGCCAGTTTTTCCGGGTTTCAGCGCCCAGAAACTGCTTGAATTAGGCCTGAAGCGCAAAGGCCAGAAAATGTTGCAAGGTATCATCATGCCCGGTTCTGGCAAGACTACTGATCAGCAGCCCCAGAAAGACTCTGGCAAGAATCTTCTTAACGACCTGCAGAATATCTTCAAAAAGAAAAAATCATCGGGCAGTAACCTGGCCCCCGACTCTACTGGCAAGCCACCGGCAGCGCCAACAAAAAAAGAAGACGCTCTCAAGAAGGGCCTTAAAAACCTTTTTAAATTCTAGAGCATACCAGCAAAGCTTTCATATTCAGGAGTTCATTTGATAGCGGCCAGAGATGCCTGTCTGCCAGGTAGCGGCGGCGAATCGGTGCGAAATACTCAATGCACTTTTTTATAGTATAATTGGTGGCAGCTAATTAGATTTATAAAACATTCAATGATGCAATTTTAGAGCTTCATTGTTTGATGGTTGTTTGACAGTCTGGTCGTCTGACAGAGTAAAAAAAGAAAAAGCAGCTCCAGGCAAGCCTGATTGACTGCGACCGGGTCGGTTTAGGTGGGCATTTAGAAAAGTTTTCAGGCACTGAAAAATTAGAGCCTGACTGAAGTCAGATATGGAATAATTGTCTGCCTGGTTTCTGAGACATACTTATGTGGAAAATTTCTTTTTATCCGCAGGGTATGTCTGGCTATCAGCTGGTGAAACGTCGATATATAAAACGATATGGCCACCTCATCCTGGTAGTATGTCACAGAAGCAGGAACGCGACTGTAAAATTCCAGGTCATCGTAAAAAGCGTGCCAGTAAAGATAGAAGTTTGCCCCGATTAGATGCAGGGCTGCCAGCTGAATGAATCCTTCCCGGCTGCCGTCTGTTTTTATGTGCAGCAGGTATTCATCGGCGGCATCTTTTCGAAAAGTGGTTCTAACCCCGTCAATACTGTAGTTTCTCGATTCGTCTTTTTTTCGGGTATATAGAATCGGGTTTCCTTCGGGGGATGACAAATGATAGCGGTAGTCCAGCACGTAACCTTCTTCCATTTTCAAACGGTTGAACACCCCAAAATATCTGTTAACATCGAATTCAAGGGGAAGCAAACGTTCCATTTCCGCGTTGGCCTGCAATTCTTCAGACTTTGAGAATTTACCCATCTCAAATTTCATCCAGATAGTCGAAACATTTTCATACAAATCCCCATGAGGATGAAAACTCTTTTTTGGCTGCAATTTTCTGATTTGAGCGATGCGCTCGTGTATATCAGGCGGAAAGATCTGAAAAAATGCCACGATGAAAAATGCCATGGCGCAGATGATCAGCAGCGCATTCTGTCTTCTGAATACCATGCGGCAGAGAGTTTTCAACTTTTCAACCGTTTCGGGTGAGATAACCAGCCCGGCTTCAGAAAGTTTCATTTCTTTACCTCCGGCAAATACTTTTGCTGCAATAACCGCTGGCATTCATGTCAGGCGTCGGCAGAAATCTGTCGTAGACCGCTGACGTCGCGCGATGGCGGGGCGCCGAACAGGCGGCTGTATTCGCGGCTGAACTGCGACGGGCTTTCGTAGCCGACCTGAAATGCTGCTGATGCCGCATCCATGCGTTCAAGCAGCATCAAGCGCCGGGCTTCGTTGAGGCGCAGATTTTTTTGATACTGCAGCGGGCTCATGGCGGTCAGCTCACGAAAATGCTGATGAAACGTCGATTTGCTCATGCTGGCCTGTGCCGCCAGCTCGTCGATTCGCAGCGGCCGCGAAAAATTCAAACGCAGCCACTTTATCGCCTGGGCAATCTGATTGCTCTGACTGCCGGCTGAGATCATCTGGCGTAGTCTGACGCCTTGATCGCCAGTGAGCAGCCGGTAATAAATTTCCTTCTGAATGAGAGGCGCCATGATCGGGATATCCTGAGACTGTTCGAGCAGGTCGAGCAGCCTTTTGAATGCTTCGAGAAGCTGGTCTGTCATTTCGCCGGTCGCCATGCCGCGGCTTGTCTGATGTGGTTTTGGCGCCGGCAGTCGATTCTCTATTATCAGTTGAGAAAGCTCTCGCTGGTCGAGTTCGAGCTTCATTCCCAGAAGAGGCTTTTCGTGACTGGCTTCATTTATCTGGATTATGGCTGGCAGATCAATTGCCGCAAGAAGAAAGCTTTCAGAATTATACGTAAAGTTGTCTTCGCCCAGCACAACGTGCTTTTCGCCCTGAACTATTACGCAGATGCTGGGAACATAAACAGCACTTGCTATCTGAGTCGGCTCGTTGGTTCTGAAAAGCGCGAAGTTCGGAATTCCTGTTTCCAGGTCGCGTGTTTTTTCGGTTAACCGGGCAATCTTAACTTTCAGGGCTTCGAGAGTTTCGTTTCTGGGCATGGGCAAACTCCTCTAACGGTTATCAATGCGCCAGCATTGTCGAAATTCTACCAGATTTCTGCAAAAAAAGTCGGGGCACCAGTTGAATCTGGAAATCGCCGCAGCAGACTTATCAAGCCCGCTGCGGCAGCAGTTAAGGTTTTAGTTTGAGTTCTGTCGTTTTTTTTGTCTGCAGATGGCAAATTTTTGCTGAAGAATGAGCTTATTTTTTTCCACGGAATGAAGTTTACCCGGTCATACAGATCGACATGGCCGGCCCCGGGCACGATAAGCAGTTCTTTCGGTTCGGCGGCTCGTTTGTAGGCATCTTCGCTGAATTCGATGGAGTGAGCTTTTTCACCGGCAATAAACAGCATCGGTCTGGGAGAGATTATTTCGATATCGTTGAATGGGTAAAAATTCATGAATTTTGGCGGACTGCTGAGCATGGACTTGGTTGTCAGCTCAGGCAATTCGCCTTTTGGTGTAAAGGCGCCTCTGGCAGTGCGATAGAAGTCGTAGAATTCACACTGGATTGGGTGTGTTTTCATCAAGTTTGTTGACCGTTCCAGGTATGTATTGCACCTCTCCCCCTGTGAATTCAGCAAAGCGCTGTTCAATAGCCGATTTAATGGTTGCTTTGCGCTGCTCAAGACTGGTGGATTTTCTCAATCCGTCGCGGGCTGCGGCACCCATATCATACATGCTTACGGTTGCAATAGCCTTCATGAGCGGGTCAATTTTGGCGGCGCTGATGGCAAAACTGCCGCTGCCGCATATTCCGAGAATGCTGATTCGCTCTTTATCGACAAAAGGTTGTGTATTCAGAAAATCTACTGCAGCACTGAAATCATCTGAATAATATTTCCGGCGCTTCCAGACCAGCTTTGCCAAGAAATCGCTTTTTCATAATTTTTGCCTTTCTTTTTAATCAGCTCTGACCACTTCATAGCGAAGCCACAATACTTTGCTTCTAAGTTGTTCAAAGCTCTTGAGAGTCAGTGTTACCGACTCCTTCCAATTTGCGCCAAGACCATCAAAAACAGCCGGAATTCTACTTCGCCCATCGATTGCAGGAGCGATCAGCAAGCTGACTTCATCAACAAGATCGGCCTGAAGAAAGCCGCCGTTAATGTGCCCACCGCCTTCGAGCAGCAGGTTGCGAACTGCAAAATGCAGCCCAAGCAGATCCATTGCCTGCAACAGATCAACAGCTGTGGCTCCAGAGACGATATAAGAGATGCCTTTGCTGCGAAGCAGTTCAAGATAGTCGTCTGTTGCTTGCTCGCTGACGATGCAGATCAGGTGGTCACCGTCAATGTTATCTTCTGACCAGCGAAGCCGGCCTGTTGTATCGACTACGATTGCGTATGAATCGGCCTGACTGGCTACATGAACTGGTTGCGAACCAGCCGCCCTGTTTGTGGCTGAAACAAACGGATCTTTATCGGCAAAGTGCAGTTGCATGGTGGTGCGTCCGCAGATCCAGGCATTGCTGTTAAGTTCTTCTGCCGTTTTTTCGTAATCGTTAGCCCCGGTCACTTTTCTGAAGGCCGCGCCATCAATTTTTCCATCAATAGTCGAAATCATGTGGCAGATAATTCGTGGTCTCATTTTTTTCCTCCTGATTTGGCATTTTCTCAATTTGCTCTTACTCCCTTTTGTGTAGCTAGCGGCAAATCTCGTTGAGACCTGAAGAACAATACTTACAACACTATTTTAAGTTTTCTTTGAAAAAGGTCTCAATCTTGGCAAAAGGAATGACATCGGTTCCGTCATACAGATCGGTATGGTTTGCGCCCGGAATGATCAGGAGTTCCTTTGGTTCAGCTGCTGCCGCGTAGGCGGTTTCACTGAAATAGCGAGAGTGGGCCTTTTCGCCGTGGATGAGCAGGATTGGGCGCGGGGAGATTTCCTTAATATAGGTCAGGATCGGCATGTTCATGAACGACAGGGGTGTCGTTTGTGTCCAGGAGTTGCCCGAGTTAACCGAGCGTGCATGATACCCTCGTTTTGTCATGTAATAGTTGTGATAGTCGACAAGGAATTGTGCTTCCCCACCGCTCAGTTTGTTGTATGACGGTTGGTAGGATGGGGTTCCGTTTTCCGCATCCACCCAGCGCTGCCGGCTCAGCTGTTCCAGCACCTGCGTGCGCTGTTCAGGGGTCATACTGTCATTGTAGCCCCTGGACATGACTCTGGTCATGTCATACATAGTGCTGGTTACTACAGCCTTGATGCGCTTGTCTGCAGCGGCGGCATTCAATGCCATGCCTCCCCAGCCACAAATACCGATGATGCCAACTTGTTCGCGGTTAACGTTGGGTTGTAGCCCGATAAAATCGATAGCGGCACTGAAATCCTCGGTGTTTATATCAGGCGAGGCGACATTTCGTGGTTCCCCGCCACTCTCTCCGGTGTAAGACGGATCGAAGGCCAGTGTGACGAAACCACGCTCCGCCATGGCCTGAGCGTAAAGACCGGAGGACTGTTCTTTTACTGCGCCAAAGGGTCCGCTCACCACAATTGCAGCCAGCTTTCCGCTGATGTTTTTTGGCTGATACTGGTCAGCCACCAGGGTGATTCCGTAGCGGTTCTTGAACGTGACCTTCTGATGGTCTACCCTCTCGCTTTTTGGAAAAGTTTTATCCCATACCGGAGCTTCTGCGGCCTGAACCGCCTGGATTGAAAATGTAACTATAGCTAATATGGCAAATAGTGAGAACTTGAGGCTTCGATTAAAAAACAGGTTTTTCATATAGAACTCCTTATAGTATTTTTGAAAAGTAAGCTTTGACTGTGTTTCTTCAGGAAGGTTAAGCAGCCGCAGGGGTTACCTGACAGCTTTCATCTTCTGCAGGCTGAGTCGCAATTTCTCTCTGAAGCGGAACTTCGCGAATCAGCACTTTGCCAGAGCAAACCATAACAGCATCTTCAAAAATGATTTCGCCGACACTGTCGAGAACAATTGTGCCTGACTTTGGATTTTTGATTGAGAGCACATGACCATGGATCTTTGCTTCAACGTCTGAATATTCAAATGCCAGATCTGTTTCTTCCATGATGCAATTAATCAATTTGAGATTTTTGCAATAGCACAAGGGCTGTGTTCCGATAATCCGGCAATCTATCAGAGTGAGGCCATCTGAAAACCAGCCAAGGTATTCGCCTTTAATCACACTGTTACGAACTGTCACGTTAGTGCTGTGCCAGAATGCATCCTTGGTATCAAGGTTGGAATCACTGATCGTGAGATTCTCAACATATTGAAAAGAGTATTTACCCTTCATATTCAAATGGCTGATTTCAATGTTCCTGCTATCAAGAAGAAAGTATTCTGACTCTATACTGGTGTTTTCGATGCGAAGATTCTGGCATTTCCAGCCAAATTCAAGCGATGCAATGTTGCTGTCGATGATTTGAATATTGGAGCATTCTCTCAGGCATTTGGTGCTGTTAATAGTGCAGTCGGCAATTGTACCCTTCTCGGCATACCAGATTGGCGCTCGGGCTTTATCATCCATGCGCGAATTGATTAACTCAAAAGCTTTTACGTGCCACATCGGATATCGTAATGAGAAATCACAGTCCGTGAGCGTGATATTGCTGGCTTCCTTGAGAACAGATTCGCCATCCTGAGAGCCTGCAAAGTGGCACCCCGTAATTTCCGTATTGGTCAGGTGATACAGCGCTCGTTCTGTGTCAAAGGTTTGATTAATAATCATGTTTTTGTCTCCATGGCTGTTCCCAGCATTAATGTTGAGATCACAAGATAAGATGACTGCTACTTCTTCTTTTGCTTTTTTACTTCCCGTTATATTGATCATCTGTGACCTTTTCTTTCCAGATGACATTCTTGCCATTCAGGTCACCAGTTATGACCAGATGTTTCATCGGAGCATCCGGCGTCGCGCCGTGCCAGTGGTCGATGTCGGGTGGGCACCATACGGTTTCGCCAGGGTTGAATCTGATGATTTTTCTGTCTCTGGTGCCTGTAAGTGCAGTGCCTGTGATAACAATCATATGCTGCCCGGCGGGATGCATATGCCATGCTGTTCTTGCACCATGCTGAAAAGTGACATAAGCTCCTGAGTAGTGTGCTGTTTCATTTTTGGGAAAAAGCATGTCGACCTGAACGTCGCCGGTAAACCAGTCTTCTGGTCCCTTAAATGACTTGTTTGATTCATTATTGTAAAGAACCTGGGAAGCCGTCGCCTGCCCTGGTTCTGCAGCAGCTTCAGCCCAGATTGTAGATGAGAGTAACAACACAGAAACAACAAGGGCTATCAGTATCTTTTTCATAGATTTTCTCCTTTGATGAGTGTTTATATAAGCTTGCTGATTAATTCATATTCTGAAGCTTCGGCCTATCAGCCGGGTTGCATTTTCTCCAGGATTGGCTCAGAGCTGGCCTTTGCCTTCGGCAAACCACTTCGCTCAGCATAACCGCTCTATCCTGTGCGGTTATGCATAAGCACTTCCTGTGCAAAACAATCTTACGAAAAAGCAATCCCGTCTTCTCGCCTTGCAAAATTGCCTTAAAGAGCAGAGCGGAATACGTTAACGATGTCTTCTTTGCGCATTGGGGGACGTCCGGGCAGGCGGCCGTTGGCGTCGTGAATTATCTGCAGAGCATCTTTTGCGTATTGCTCGAACAATTCGTCGCCGATTTTTAATTCTGAAAGCCTGATCGGACAGCCGATCGATTTTAAGAATTCTTCGAATTTATCAATGCCGGCATTGGCAAGATCAAGAGGATTGTCGAACTTTTCGGTGATGCCCATTACCCTTCTGGCGAACTGAGCAAACTTTGCCGGCCGGCTTTTTGCTGCAAAGCGCATCCAGGCAGGGTTTACCACTGCAAGGCCGGCACCGTGCGTGACGTCGTGATGTGCCGAAAGGGCGTGCTCGATCATGTGAACCGGGTAGCCACCGTTGGTGCCAGACTGAACCCAGCCGTTAAGGGCGACGATCGATGCCCACTGAACTTGGGTGCGGGCTTCGATATTGTTGCCGTTTTCAACCGCTTTCGGGCCATACTCAAGAACCGTCTGGATTGCGCCTTCGGCAAACCGGTCCTGAATCGGTGTGTCGTCAACGCCATTGAAATAGCCCTCAGTGATGTGCGTGATAATGTCACAGACGCCGTAGGCGGTCTGATCTTTCGGAACGCTTACCGTCAGTTCCGGGTCTACCAGAGCCACTTTGGGGTAGAGGCACGGAACTTGAACGAAAGATTTAATTTTGCTTTCTTCGTTGGTAATGACCGCGCCGCAATTCATCTCAGAGCCGGTGGCTGCAAGAGTCGGAATAGTAATCAATGGCATGGCTTCAGTCGGGAAATACTGATTCTGCTGACCATGAAAGAACATATCCCAGGGGTCGCCATTGTAAAGAACCGCCGCTGCGATTGCTTTTGCCGCATCCATGGCGCTGCCTCCGCCAAGGGCGATTATAACGTCGCATTTTTCGCGGCGGGCGATATCGCGGCCACGAATTACCGAAGAGAGTCTCGGATTCGGTTCGATGCCGCTGCATTCAACATACTGAATTCCGGCTGTTTTTAAACTGGCGATTGCTTTGTCGAATGTGCCATTGCGTTTGACGCTGCCGCCGCCGGTAACGATCAGGGCTTTTTTACCATAGCGCTTTGTAGCCTCGCCGAGTTTTGTGATCGAACCGGTGCCGAAAATGAGATGGGTAGGATTCTGAAATTCAAAATTCATACTTTGCTCCTTTGTTTAATCTCTGTTTTGATGTTTTTTGCCGTTCCTATGACTAAATATAGTCGTGATGCCGGAAAACGGGTATAGCATTATTCCGTGATAATTGCCTGATCCTCCGAAAAATCCGGCCGGCTGTTTTAAAAACGAAAATTAACCGGCAAAAAACCGAGCCGGTCACTGCTGGGGCAATGACCGGCTCAAAGCCAGTTTTGAATAAGGTTGTTCTTTAAATCAGAGGTTCAGTATTGCCCGGTGCGCAACAAAACCAGGGTGCAGGCCTGAAGGACGTTGAGGCCCTTCTTGCGCAGGTTTTCCATCAGAGTCGGGTTTTCGGTGCCTGGGTTGAAAATGACGCGGCCGGGCTTGAGGCTGATGATGTCGTTTTCGAGCGCGGTCAAAGTATCGGCAGAAAGGTAAAGGGTAAGGGTGTCGACACGACCGGTGACCTGATTCAGTTTTGCAACTACCGGCAGGCCCTCGATTTTGTCGGCAACCGGGTGAACGGGCACAACTTCGTGCCCGTGTTCGAGCAGCATGCAGACGGCCTTGTATGAATAACGTTCAGGGTTAGGGCTGGCACCAAGCACCACGACACGTTCTTTTTTCTGGTTCATACTTACTCCTTGTTTTTGGTATTCTTTGGTAGTATTTAATATTACTAATATAACGTTTTATCCTGCCGGGTCAAGCTGACTGCGAAACCGGCCTGAGATAAATCATATATCGACAACTGCAGAATTAAAGCGGATTTTCTGGATTACACCAATGTGCATCTGTGTTAATCCGTGGCAGAAAATTTGAATAGGCCGAAAGACAGGTTCAAGTTTATTTATGCAGGATTCAATAACAGAGTCGAATCGGGAGAGTAAAAAATGAAATTGCACGAACGGTTGATCGAAATTGCCACACCTTGGGCCGAAGGCAGAACCACAGCCAGGCCGTTGAACCGCCTCTGCCTGGTTGTGCTCGATTCAATCATGCACAGGTGCTAAATGCAGACATTGCTCTTTCTTTTCGGTGCCGCTTCAATTGCAGGGTTTATCGATACGTTGGCGGGCGGCGGCGGGTTGCTTACCTTGCCGGCTCTTATTCTAAGCGGCATTCCACCACATTTTGCCCTGGGCACCAATAAATTACAGAGTTCGATGGGTTCAGGCACTGCCACCTTTATGATGTTCAGAACCGGCCGGGTCAGCTGGCAGACCGTCAAGCCCCTTATGCAGACGGCCTTTTTCGGTTCACTGCTCGGGACGATTGCCGTGCAGTTTATCAACCCGGGAGCACTTAACTACATCATTCCAGCGGTTCTGATCATTATTGCCCTGTATTTTCTTCTAGCGCCACCGCTGCACGCGACTGGTGTCTGCCGGGTTTCCGACAATGGTTACCGTCGATTTATGGTACCGATGATCGGCTGGTATGACGGCATGTTCGGACCAGGCACCGGTTCTTTTTTTGCGCTGGCGGGGGTTTCGCTACGCGGGCAGGGCTTGATCGATGCCACCGCCACCGCTAAAACCCTTAATTTTGCGACCAATGCCGCCGCGTTGCTGATTTTTCTCATGGCCGGCAAAGTCGTCTGGCTGGCCGGGCTTACCATGATGATCGGGCAATTTCTCGGCGCTTTTGCCGGTTCATTGTGCCTGCTGCGCATCAATGCTAAATACCTGCGCATTCTGGTTGTAACCATGTGCCTCGGCATGCTGGCACGCTACGCCGTTTCTACAGGCTGGCTCTGAACTCGTCATTTGTCTTCGGCGTGATCCCAGACAAGACCCGGATAATCAGAGTGTTCCTCTCGCTTTGCAAATCAAAAGGATGAACGGAATTGTATTCTCGAAGGTCACCTGCTATTTGTCAGTTTAACAGATCATGTATAATTACTACAGGAGAAACAGATGAGTGGTCAGGCAAAATGCCGGTTTTGCGGCAAAGAGACGGCGGTTCCGGATAACATTACCGGAACCACGCTCAGATGCCCATACTGCATCAGGGATTTTGAGATTTTCAGCCCGGAATCCCCGGCAAGTTCAGAGCTGCACGGCAATTCTGCGATTTGTGGTCGTTCTGTTCAGGCCGATCCTGAATTTATGAACGCCGTGCAGGTCGTTATCAGCAACAGAAATAAGTGCCGGCGGAACCAGAACATCATGTTTGCAGTTGCAGTATTGATAGCTGCTCCTGTCGCCTGGCTTCTTCGACCCGAAGAAGATCTGCTGACCCTGGCGCTCTTCATTATTCTCTGCCTGCTGATCGGTGGCATCTTTCTGACCCTTGTCATTTCCAAATTTCACCAAAAGACGGCTGGCATTCTTCAGCAGCTTACTAACAGCCCTGCTGCATCGGCGTCTTCCAGGCGGCAATTATATCGCAGTGTTCTTTCCGCCCTCTCAGAATGTCTGCAGATCGATGAGAGCGAAGTTGTTTCCGACCCGCTGCTGCGACAGGCACTGCAACGTCTCGAAGATCACCATGGCCCGGAGCAAAGGTGTTGAAAATGAGATCCGGAAAAGAACCTTAGGCTTTATCAGTAACTTTTGCCATCTTTACGGCCTGCTTCAGGCGCTGGCCGACGGTCAGGAAGAATTGGCCCGCAGGGTTGAAAGGCAAACAGGAAAACCAGAGTGGCCAGCATGGTCTGATCGATAGCCGGACCGTATCTGGTAACATTCAAATCACCAAAATAGCCATACCAGAGGTTATAGAGCGAAGAAATTATCCTGGTAGCATTATCCATAAGTATTAACGAACTCCAAACATTACAGAAGCCTTTTATAAAAGGCCATTTTTGCAGTTTCCTGATAATAACCCAATTATTTAAACACCAGGCAGCAGTTGATTGCCAGTTTATCAAGAGAAAAGGGGCAATTGGTGAATTTTGCATTAACCATATAGAAATAGAGGTTCAACAGCCATAAAGAGAATGCGCCGTGTCTCAATGAAGAGACACGGCGCACATTCATCTGCGAATCCAGGGACTTGCCCCGGTCAGATCAGCCTCATTTTTTGGGCTGGCCGACGAAAGTTACCAGGGAGGGGTCGCCCATGAGGTGGTAGACTTCCCAGTAGTATTGTTTGCGGCTTGAAGTTGAAGCTTCAACAGCCAGGTTGCCGGCGAGCATAAAGCCAGCGTTGCTGATGCCACCGTTAGTTTCAAACAGAGCGTCCAGAGCGCCGACGCCGGTGTTTTCCTTAAGGGGAGGAACGCCGTCGTTGTTCGGTTTAACGATTGAGTGCAGACCGACGCCCCACCAGAAATCTTCATCCCAGTAGGTGCTGTTGGTGCCACCGATGTAACCGATAGCGCCGCAATCTTTGGCCCGGAGCCAGGCTTCGGCAAAGCAGGTAGCGACTTCGAATTTGCTGGTCAGACAGCAGTTACCGACGACGAGGGGATATTTGCCCTTGTTGCCAAGCTTTTCGATGTTGGCGATTGAGAACGCGGGGTCAGCCCATGAAGTAGCAGAACCGTGGGCGGTGTAGTTCACGTAAGAAACGCCTTTGGCGACTGCAGCAACGATGGCTGCAGTATTCATCTGTGAACCGGCAGACAATGAAACAGTCAGGTTTTTGAAACCGTTTTCTTTGTTGAAGAAATACTTGGTGGCATAGTTGATGTGGGGCCAGCCGTGGCTTCTTGACCAGCTGGCATCCCAACCGGCGACCAGAACTGCGTCATCAAGAAAGGTCGGATCAGGCATCTGGAATTTTTCGTATTCCATGGTCTTTTCGATCTGCGGAATGAGCTGATCAACAGTTTTGGCTGAGAAACGGCCGGTAAGCATATCTGGGAGGAAATCGCCAGGAGTTACGGCAACATAATAGAGTTCAGTGATGTGTGAACCGGTCTGGCCCTTGAAAGCCGGAACCTGTTCATTATCGCCTACGAAAAGCACATAGCTCGGAGCCGGGAAATCAGCGGTCGGGTTGTTGTAGAGACCGTGCAGCCAGGTCTTGAGGTTGTTAGTGATTGCAGCGCCAGTGCCGAACTGGTCGGTATAGGCAACTTTAACCTGATAACCTTTTTCGGTTTTCCAGGCTGCGAAAGTTTCGATTTCTTTTTTGAAAGCGGGGTCAGAAACGATTACATAGCCCTGCTTGTTGCTGCGTTTGCCGAATTTGAGAGCATTCGGAACGGTTACCATTGATTCCATCCAGCTGAAGGCTGGTGACCAGAGAGAATCATGTTTTGCCTTGCTGGTGCTCATATCGGCATCAGTCATAACGATTTCGAAATCGATGTTGTTATAAACAACGATTTTATTTGAAACCGCATCATACTTAACCGGAGCGATAGTCAGGTTGGCAAGGCGCATGTGGCGCATAACGCCGGCTTCCTGGATAGAGGTCAGCTGCTGGCCATTGAAGCCTTTGTAAATGTAGGCTGATTTTTCATAGACGAAAGGAACTTCTGAACCATCTTTTGGGGCAGAAGGCTGTCTGGGGAAAATCGGGGTTGACACGCCGAAATCGGCAAGATTGTATTCTTTAGTATCGTAGCTTTTTACTTCGACCTTAAAAGAGGCGCCGAAGGGAACCTGGATGAGCTTATTGATTACCGGAAGCTGTGGAGCGCCGTATTCGCCACCAAAATAAAAATTGGGTGAATACAGAACGGTGAAGTCACCTTTAACGGTATTGGCATCATAAGTGTAAAGTTTGTCGATGGCGCATTTCATGCGCAAATTCAGTTTGGTTCCGGCTGCTTTCTGAGAGACAACCTTGAGACCATTGCCATGACCATCGAGAACGATTTCACCTGCAAAAGCCCCCCCACTGATCAGAACGATCATCGCCAGCAACGCAACAATTTTTTTCACTACCTGTCCCCTTTCCAGTTTTACTTCATACTTCATTTGCCCGGAAAACGGTCCTGGCCGCCGTGGGGATCTTAAACCCCCGGTTACACCTGTTGTTTATCTGCTATACCCGAATCACCTTGCGACGCACAGGGTACGGATAAATGGGATAAACGCCTTGATTTTTCAATTGTATACAGATAAATCAATGATGTCAATCATGAAATGGATAATTTTGCATTCCGCGCAAAGCCCCCGCTAACAGGCGATTCACAACTTAGAAGTTGTGAATCTTGTTAAAACAGGCCAGATTCGGTTCAACGGTCAGACTTGTCAAGCGAAACCTCATTTGTTGAAGTTATCAAAAAAGTTTTTTCGTGTTTTATTGACAACTACAGAATTAAAGCGGATTTTGTAGTTTACACCAGTGTGCATCTGTGTTAATCCGTGTTAATCCGTGGCTAAAATTTGAATAGGCCGAAAGACAGGTTCAAGTTTATTTTTGCAGGATTCAATAATTTTCGCGATGCTTGCCCTGGCTTGCGTGGTGTTTTAAGATAATCAGGCAGGAACATTGACACATAGGCGGACCTCGGCACTTATGAAAGATCGCATAAACAATGGATCGAAAAAGCTTTTTTAAAAACTATTTTCTCGATTTGTTCGATGGCATCGACACGGCCTTCGGGGAAGAACTCGACGGTTTTGCCGCGCGATTTCCTGATTTGGTCAGGCCACCCGGAGCCTGCGCCGAAAAAGCGTTTCTGGAAAAATGCACAAGATGCGGCCAATGCGTTAAGGCCTGCCCTTTTTTTGCACTCAAACCGGTGCTGATGGCCAACGAGTTTGACCTGGGCACTCCGGCACTTCGGGTGGGCGAAGCCTGGTGCCGATTCTGCGAGAATTTGCCCTGCATCACGGCATGCGCCAGCGGAGCCTTGACCAAGGGCAACCATCAACAAAGACCGAAGATCGCCCTGGCATCAATCAAGCCCGCGAACTGCCTGCGCAGCCATGAAAACGACTGCCAGGCCTGTTATGATAAATGCCCGGCCGCCCAGGCGGCGATTTCGATTCAACCCGCCACAGCCGTGGTGGTTGACCCTGAGCGTTGCAACGGTTGCGGGGCATGTCTGACTGTTTGCCCGGCATACCCCGAACCCGCAATCATTCTAAAACCCTTGTAGAGTTTTTATGCTGCCGCCCAAGACTGACATAATGCTCGGCTGACTCACGAAGGCGTTGCTGCCATTCAGGGCCAACCTGACTCTTAATCTTGGCTGGCACACCGGCAACCAGCGATCCGGGCGGGATGATTTCGTTTTCCCTGACTACCGAACCGGCAGCCAGAACACTCCCCTCCCCTACTACCGCTCCGGAAAGAACTATGGCACCCATTCCGATCAGGCAATTATCGCCGATTTCGCAGGCATGAATAACGGCCCGATGCCCGACCGTCACATTGCAACCGATCTTGACCGCGCCCGAACCAGGCTTGCCCGTTATCCGGTCCACATGCACAACTGAACCATCCTGAATGTTGGTATCAGCACCGATACTGATACTGTTGATATCGCCTCTGATGACCGTTCCATACCAGATATTGGCGTTTTCGCCAAGGGTGATATCGCCCACCAGATCGGCACTGCATGCCACGAAACAAGAACCAGGCACCACCGGCCGTTTTCCACAAAACTCTCTTAGCATAAAAACCTCCAGACTACTGGCTCGAACTTTAAACAACCTGCTATTAAATTGCAACCGGCGAATTTTTAACGGCCATTTTTTGGGCGACTGGCGACATGCAAAAAAAGTCATTTTGTGGTATCATAGATGCCTGTGAAGCAAAGGTATTTTTTTGCCGATAGTTAGATAGAATATGGAATCACCTAACTTCTGGACAAAAAAAAAGGGTCAGGAACTGTTTGAACAGGCTCTGGCGTTTGAAGCCGGCGGCAAGACCGCCGAAGCGATTGATGCTTATCAGCAGTCGCTTCATGAAAGCCCGCACAACGCCCAGGCGCACTACAACCTGGGAATTGCACTGGCCACCGTCGGCAAAGTTGTTCAGGCAATCCGGGCCTGGAAACGTGCGATCTGGCTCGAACCCGAGTTCAAGCTTGAACTGATCAAGGCCTTTGATATAGCCGACGAACTGGCCGAAGAAGTCATCGGTGACGACGAAGAAAGATGGGCAAAAGCAGCCTGATTCATTTGAAGAGGCTGATTAATAAGGAGCAAAACATGACATACTGCTGGGAAATCTACAACAACAATTCAAAATGCGAAACCTGCAAACATTATCTGGCTTTTCAGGCCGGCACCTTGAAGATCGAAGAAGTCAAAGATATCGTGGTCGTTGAAGACGACGATAACAAGTAAGAATTCCGTCAGGGCCGCCAAAACTCTATCTTTGGGCGCGTCAGCAGCTATTTATTGAACGGCCGGCGCCGGTCGCAGCCTTTTTATGCCTGTTAATGACTCATTGATAACTGCATAATTAAAGCTCCCTCTAATAAATCATAAACAGGCCCGGAGAGAAGACGGGCCGTCGAACAGACTCTATTTTGTTTTTGAAGGGTTCAATAAAAGGTTTAACTTTGTTGGTGCAGTTATCAGTAATTTCGGCTCTCTCACTTTACTGACGCCGCATGCGCCATGGGCGAAAAAGCCTGTCAACCAACGAGAACTTCCGGAAGTGCTCTTCGTCGGGTTCTCTTGTGGGTGGTTCCCATGGTTTTACTTCTTTGACAGGGCCAGTGAGCAACAGCACGGTCTGCCGGTCTTCGGCGATACGCGCCGCATGCTCGTTAAAAACACGTTCCATGGTGTTCAATTTGCTTTCCATGGCTTCCATTTTGCGGGCCATGTTTTTTAACAACGCCTGATTTGCAGCAAGCACCTGACCGATGTCGATCGCCACGTCACATGAGACGGCTCCAGCAGCAGCTTCAGCAGTGCTTTCGCTCGGGGAATTTTCAGCGTCACGGGCCTGGTTGTCGCTGACATTGATTTCTACTCTCATGATGTGACTCCTGATTAAAGGCGGATTTCAGATTTTTTATCGGCATACGGGCCAATTTTTGTTACCGCAGGTTTAGCGAAATTTGTTTGCTCGATAAAAAATTGTGCTATATTTTTACGCATGGACGGAATAAAACTACCAATATTTTTATTACTGATAGTTCTGGCACTGGGGGTTTTTCTATTTAATCCCTTTTCCGGCAAACAGACTCCCGGCAAGACAAGGCCGGCGAAGACCCCCGGAACAACTTCAGGCTCTGCTGAACAGGCCGGGTCCGCCAACAGTGCGGCGGCGGTCAAGGCAGCCCGACAACCCTTTGAAAAGAGCAACTACGAAGAAGTTGTCAAGATTCTCTCGCCATTCCGCGATGTAGCTGATTTTGATCTGCAGCGCATGCTCGCGTATTCGTTCGCCGGCCTGAAGTTCTTCGACGCTGCGATTATTGCGTTTGAAAAAACCCTTGAATCAAGAAAGATCCCCGAGAATGCCTACTCACTCGCCTATCTTTATGAGATCACCGGCCGCATAAATGTCGCACGCATACTATACGAACAGCTGATCAGCGCAGAATTGCCCACCAAAATGCGACGAGCCGTCTACGAGGGCCTGGCACGCACCAGCACCTATGAGAACGATCTAAAACTTGCCTTAAAATACAATACAGAGCTGGTCAAAAACTACCCTGATTCACCAGAAGGGGTGGTTGCGCTTATTAAACTGTTGCGAACTGCCGGTCAGCTCAAGGGTCTCGAAAATCTGGTTAACCTCGGCGAAAAGTATCACAGCCGCAATTTTGATTACAATTTCTGGCTGGGAGCGCTTTATTACGATTCTGGTCGTTTCGATGATTCGATGAAACATTTCAAGCGCTGCATCGAGATCGATCCCAATAATTCAACTCCATACTTCTACACATACAATATTCTCAAAAAGCAGAAAAATATCGAGCAGGCGCTTGCCGATCTCGAAAAATATCATCGCCTGAACCCTTTACTGCCCCAGATCTTCTTTGAAGCTTCAATCGATGCCAAAAAAGAAAACCGTCTCGATCTCGCCTATAAGTTTTTCCGTTCTGCCGTAACCATGGACAGAACTCTGCTCGGCCGCGACGACAAGGGTACAATGAATGCTGTCGAACGCATGATTAAAGCGAATGGCTCGGCGCTCGATAAAACCTTTCTCACGGCCTTCATTAACTTTATCAACGGCGACTACAAAATCTCAAGAGAACAGATAACGCATCTTACCCCCGAGCTTAAAGGCAGCGCTTACGAAGATGACGGCCGGCGCATCATCAGAGAATGCGATATTCTTGCCATGCAGGATGCCCGCTACGCATCGCATGTAGCCAGCCTGCAACAACAGCGCCAGCTTGAAAACATGGCCCGCCTCGAAACCGTTGTATCAACACCGGGTCTCGATGCAGACACCCCGGCTGACCAGTTAAAAAGACAGGCAATGCAAAACCCGAATGACCTGCGGTTGCAATACACTGCCGGCCTTGAACTCGCCAAATTAGGTCATCTTGATGCCGCCAGAATTTTCTTTGGCAATGCCATCAGGCTCAATCCAAATCTTGTAGAACCAAATTACTCGATGGCCAAGGTGCTTATTTTCGAAGAGAGCTTTGCGGACGCGCGGGCTTACCTCGATCAGGCGCTGAAGGTCAACCCGAATAACAGCCAGACCCTATCTCTTTCTGCGCTCCTGCACATGCAGAACCGCGACTTTCTCAGAGCCCAGAGCGATGCTGAAGGCGCTTTAAAAGCCAACCCGAACAACGGTGAAGCTCGTCTGGTTCTCGCAGAAGTCTTTGCCCGGAACAGTGAT
>DAOPYA010000020.1:0-8633 GCA_035352635.1 Candidatus Rifleibacterium sp. | reverse complement strand
AGTGATTTCCGCCGCGCCCTTCTCGAAATCGATCTCGGCCTCGAAGTCGAAAGCGACCCGCACCGCCGCGAGCAACTGCTGCGACTCAAAGACAACCTGCGCCAGTAGCGGCTTCGCCAGTCAACAGACTTTCTCGCCTGCTGCTAAACAGTTCACTCGACTGAACACGCCTGCCTTGCCAGTCGGGTTACTTTTCGAGTTTGACGCGGTCCCAGTAGCGGTCGAGTTCTTCGAGACCCTTGCCGGCAAATCCGCCATCTTCTTCGACGAGCGTTTCGACACGGGAAAAGCGTTCGACGAACTTGCGGGTCGATTGTCGCAGGCACTGCTCAGCGTTAACGCCAGAGAGTCGCGAAACGTTCAGCACTGCAAAAAGCACATCACCAATCTCGTCTTCGATCTCTTCACGGTTCTTGGCAACGATTGCAGTTTCGATTTCGGCAGTTTCTTCTTTGATTTTAGCCAGTGCCGCGTGGGCATCAGGAAAATCAAAACCAACTTTTGCGGCTTCGGCCTGAATCTTTTCGGCGCCGGCCAACGACGACGGGAAATCTAGGGCCTCGCGCATTCGGTTAGACAGGCGCTTTCGATCAACTTTTTCCTGCTTTTTGATCTCGCCCCACATCTGAATTACCTTTTCGGGGTCAGCGCCCCGGGCGGCATCGCCAAAAACGTGCGGGTGCCGGTTAATGAGCTTGTCGCAGATGCCGGCACACACATCGCTCATGTCGTAGGTTCCTGCCTCAGCAGCGATCTGGGCACTAAAAACAATAGTCATAAGAAGATCGCCAAGCTCTTCTTTGATATGCAGGTCGTCACCACCCTGAATTGCTTCAACGACTTCACGAGCCTCTTCGGTAATGTGTTCTGCCATCGAGGCGGTGGTTTGTTTGCGGTCCCAGGAACAGCCCTCGGGTGACCTGAGAGTGCGCATAATATCTACAAGCCTGAGAAATTCGCTGCCGATACGTTCATTTTTGGAATTCATTGATTTTTGGCACCTGAAATAATTTTGCTGATCAGCACAAAAAGTTGATCACCATCTACTATCACAAAATCAGCATGATTTAAATAGATCGGCCGCCGTTCAGACCACAGGGCGCGGACCGCATCGGCATCTCTGCCGGAAAGCAACGGCCGGGCCGGGCAGTTGGCCGCCAGTCGCTGCTGAATAAGAGGCAATGGGGTGTCGAGCAAAATGACGCAGCAATCTTTCATTAGAGAATGATTAGCTGCAAAAACCGGCAGACCACCGCCTGCGGCAATAATCACCGGGGCAACATTTTCGCGCACCAGCCGGGCAAAAATCTGGTGTTCAAGCTGGCGAAAGCTGTCTTCACCACGTTGAGCAAAAATTTCAGTTATACTCATGGCGGCAGCAGCCTCGATCAGCTCGTCAAGGTCATGGAAAGGCAGAGATAGCCTGGCAGCAGCATTAGCAACGGCGGTAGTTTTGCCGGCAGCCATAAAGCCGGTTATTAAAAAAATGTTTTTCAAGAAAACGAATGCCCCTAAAGTGAAAAAACGGCGGTTCGCACCGCCGTTTTCAAAGATCTAAGATTTTTTCAGCGCACCGGAACAACACCAGAAGGAAGAACCGGCATCTGAGTAGACTGGCCACCGTTAACCGGGATTTCGGGCTGGTTCGGCACAAAACCCGAGCCGTTCGGCAGGTTGCCAATTGGGTTGCCATTGACCGGGCTGGTGAAACCATTGTTGGCGTTCGGGTTGTAACCATTGTTGTAGCCGCCGTTGTAGGAAGGCAGGCCATTGCCGCTGGCGCCGAGTACGTTTTTGATAACAGCCATCAACTGGTTAACGCGTTCATAAACAGCCTGTCTTTCATTCATGACCAGGTAGAATTTAATCTTGCTGATGCGCTTGTCAATTTCGTTGAGCAGCGAATGATAGGCTGGATCCATGTCGGTTACTTTGAGAGCCGACTGGGAATTGTTAAGATGACCGATAGCAGAAACGTTATCCATTACTGATTTGTCGAGCGAAATGCGGCACATCTGCAGATCTGAGTAGACCATCCAGAGGAGGGTGATCACTGCTTTATCGTTCGCATCAACAGTACCATAGCCTGAGTTGCTGCTCTGGCCTGAATTATTATTATAGTTACCTGAACCGTATGGGTTACCAGCCATGACCGGTGCTGAAGCCAATATAAGAACTGCGATAAGCCCAATGATAAACTTTTTCATGTACTTCACCCTCCAAAGTTAAACTTACTGATTTAATATAACACATAGTTTCAGAACCCGGAAGGGTACCACCGTTTTTTTTTAATTTATATGAAGCCTGCAATTTTTTTGCATTTTTTGTCTGCCGGGGTTAGAGTATTAACTATGAACATCATCAGCAACCACTCAGGCAAAATAAAGACGAGAGTTTTCGCGTTGCTTCTTCTCATGCTGTCGTGTGGGCTGTTGATTTCGTCTTTTCGATCTCTGGGCCGGGAATTCAGCGGCACGATGATTCGCAAGACATCGACACCTGGTATAACCTCGACCCAATACCATCTTTTTCTGCTGCCGGCCTCTGATTCCATGTCGTCAGAAGAGATTCTTGCAGCCCTTCACAACCCTGACCAGCCTCTACAGCGGGTCGGCGTTTCAGCTCTGACTTTCAATGAAGCCCAGGAACTCGAATTTATCAGCAAAGAAAATTATTCTTTCATGATCAATATTGGCGGCAGTCGTTTTCTTGATCTTGGCCTTTTCTGGATGCTGATGGGGGTCGCCGGGGTCTGCGGTGCCTTCTGGATGTACATGCAGACCAAAAAACCCGCCCCTGAATCCGAAAAATACCAACCTGAAGAGCTTGATATACCAGGCCTTGATTAAAAATGGTTAGATTTCGCACATACCGATAAAGGCTCACTCAATTTCCTGCTCATTTTTTGCACAAAAGTTAATTTTTTGCACAGCCTGCTGATTTTTCGGCAACCATACGACCGCATCACGTGGTGTACAGCCAAAATCTTTTATCACAAAGGATTTACAGGCATGACCCGCACCAAATCATCTGTTCATGACTAATTAAAGTATTCACGATTTCGAACCGATGACTATCAGGGATGATTGGCACACAACTTGCTACTATAATCTTCAGTCGTAACGCTTTAAGCAAACATGGTGAAAAATTATGCAGACAAATAAAACCTATAAAGATTATGTTCTGGTCAGAATCGATGAAAAATCTAAATTGCAGGTCTGGGTTAAACTTCCACCGACCGGCAAATAAGCTTATCGACTGAACGACTCTGCTTGACTATTAACTGGTAATAGAGCAACCGCCGGCTTCTGGCTGGCGGTTGCTTTTTTATGTGCGTTCGGCTGCCTGCCGAAGGTTATTCTTTGGCCTTCTGGCCGAATGGAACAAAAACCAGATCGTCATTGGTATCTTGGCGACCGTCTCTGCCAACTGCGGCAAGCCTGGGCGGGTTACCGGCCTTGAACTGCAGCGGGATATTTTTAATCAGGTCCTGGGGTAACGGTTGTTGCAGCCATTGAATACCAGATCAAACGCGAACTCTATCTGAAACTGTTGAGAGCAATGCTGATTTATTTTTCGACATGTTAATGCTTCATGGGCATAAGTGGGATGGAAAAAGCTTAAAAAAGATAATAGTATGGCCTTTGCTAAAAAACCCTGAGACTTCAAAAGAATTAGCCACAAGTGGTATAACCACCGCAAATGAACCTATATAAGCGTTTGAGTTAAGATAACCTAATTGCCTTTTCCGGAAGGCATTTTATCGCGGTTTTTCCGATCTGAACGAACAGACCTGAAGTGTTTTAGTAATTTTGCTTGCCTTTTACTTCTTTATTTCTTATTTTAAGATAAGTAACCAAATTAAAATAAGCTGGAATCTTATTTCAGATTCGGGATAGGCAAAATGAAACGGAAATTACAGGGCAGGTATGTGACCATATCGACAGTGGGCGAAAAGGCCCGGGCTTTCGTGCCTGCACCTTTGCCACCGTGCCCGCCCATCGTCTGGTCACCCGGGCTGCGCGACAAATTCGACCGGGCAATGCTGGCACTTGGCCGACTCGACAGCGTTGCAACAATGCTGCCGAACACCTCTCTGTTTATCTACATGTATATCCGCAAGGAAGCGGTGCTCTCTTCCATGATCGAAGGAACGCAGTCTTCCCTGTCTGACCTGCTGATGTTTGAACTGGATCAGGAACCCGGCGTGCCGCTCAATGACGTGCGGGAAGTCAGCAACTACGTCGCGGCACTCGACCATGGCCTGTGTCGCCTGAAAGAAGATTTTCCCCTTTCCCTGAGGCTGTTTCGCGAAATTCATGGCGTGCTTCTCGCCAGAGGCAGAGGGAGCAGCCAAACCCCCGGTGAATTTCGCTGCAGTCAGAACTGGATTGGCGGCACCCGTCCGGGCAACGCGGCTTTCGTGCCACCGCCCGCCGAAGAGGTGCCAGAATGTATGAGCAGGCTGGAACTCTTTCTCCACGATCAGCCTGAGCCAACTCCTGTATTGATCAAAGCCGCGCTGGCGCATGTGCAGTTCGAGACGATCCACCCGTTTCTTGACGGGAATGGCCGTCTGGGCCGCCTGCTGATCGTGCTGCTGCTGCACGAACAGAAAGTGCTGCGCGAGCCGATGCTCTACCTCAGTCTTTATTTCAAGGCACACCGGCAATATTATTACGAACTTCTCAATAACGTGCGATTAAACGGCGAATGGGAAGCCTGGCTCGACTTTTTTGCCGAAGCGGTTATCGTCACCGCAACTCAGGCGGTCGAAACCGCCAGGCAGCTCTTAGACCTGGCAAATCAGGATCGCGATAAGATCGCCTGTCTCGGCCGGGCGGCAACATCAACCCAGCAGGTACACCGGGCCCTCATGGAACACCCCATTGCCACTTCCGGTTCGCTGGTCGCGAAGACCGGCATAACCCCGGCTACTGTCAACAAAGCATTGGAGCACCTGGAGAAACTTGGCATCGTCAGAGAACTGACCGCCCAAAAGCGTAACCGCATGTTCAGCTATGCGCAATATATCGAGATCATCAGCCGCGGCACCGAACCGCCTGGCAATATTTAACCGCTTCAGAATCACGACAGTCCCTGAAGGCAGGGTCGGCTCGCTGCCGAAAATTATTCTTTGGCCTTCTGACCGAATGGAACAAAAACCAGATCGTCATTGGTATCCGGGCGACCGTCTCTGCCGACTGCGGCAAGCCTGGGCGGGTTACCGGCCTTGAACTGTAGCGGGATATTTTTAATCAGGTCCTGGGGTAACGGTTGTTGCAGCCATTCCTCAAGCTTGGCCAGAGAATCAGGCCAGGCACCTTCACTTTTAAAATAACCATGCAGAATGATTGCGGCTTTAGCGCCTTCCAGGAGCTGCATGGCTTTAATATCAGTCAGCATATAAAAAGGAAGATTGCTGGTGAATTTGTGAAGCATTCCCTGTTCTACAAAGTTATCGACAAAAAAGACTGCCTCAAGGACACCAAGGTCACTATCTGGAGAATGTCTGGCAAAAATTTCGGCATATTTCCGGTTCCAGCTGTTGAATTCTCTCTGGGCAAGTGAGTATGGCTTTGCGGCAACCTTGATCAGCGGGTCATAAAGAGGATCAAGCGTTTTCAGAAGATTGGCCTTATTGCCAAAAATAGAAGCCAGTCTGGTCATGCTGGCCTGATATTTACTCTGAGCAGTGCCGGCAGCTACTTCTCGGGCTAGTTGCTGCCCGAACTCAACTGGCAGTTTTTTATCAAAAGCAAGAATTTGTTCGATGCTCACAAAGCCCTTCATCCGGCGTTGTAATTCTTGCAGCCCAGCCATCATTTCGTCTTTGTTTGCAAACAGCAATGCCGCAGATTCGACCAACCCGACTGCTGCGACCTCTATCAGCTGACAGGAAAAAAGGCGACGCTCTTTATCTGGGTGACAGAAACGATTGTTTTCGAATGCCAATGCCATATCAATAATGCCAAGAAACACGCGAAACGCCTGCTGCCCCTTTCCTTGCTCTGCGAGGTGTCGGCCGACGAAATACCAGACCAGGGCCTCGTTATATAACTCAGATGGATCAACCAGGGCTTTGCTGAAAACAACGGTATCAGAGGCCGGAACCGTGCCGTCGAAAGCCAGTTCTGGCTTGTTAAGGTGCGATGTCAGGCTGACAACAAAGTTGTCAAAATCAGGAAAAGAGGAGATTATGGCTCTGAGATTGTCTGGTGAAACCGGTGCCGTAGCGAAGTTATCTTCAATAAATGATTCTCGAATCATGAAAGGAGAGAAAAACGTGCTACTTATGGTTGATTGATGCTTTTCTGGGAGTTTAACACCCGAAAGAACCTTCTGGATGGCTTCATCAATTTTATCGTCACCAAGACGCCCGAGGCTATCGAGTTTGAACTCAGGATCACCGGCAAAAATTGCCTTAAATCCAGTCCGGCTTTCCCGATGTGCCACCCGCATTCTATGCATGAAAAAAGTTACGGATATGGCAACCAGCAAAACAAACAGCAGGCGAAAACTGCCGCTTCTAAGAAATTTTCCTCTAAAATCATTACTCACTTTTTTTATCCTTTGTTTATGTGGCTATCGCAATATTAACAGAAAATCGAAAGTTTGAAAAAGCTTTCTTGGGTTGCGAAACAGAAAAGACAAATTTCCCGTCTTAAAAATTATTCTTAAGACGAGAAATATGTTTGTGCAGATACTGGCCTGAATAAAGCCTTTGCTTAGCTTAGAGACTCAGATAGCGCAGTGGATTTTCGACGCTGCCGTTGCGGCGGACTTCGAAATGCAGGTGCGTTCCGGTGGTAACTCCGGTGCTGCCAACCAGAGCGATGCGCTGAGCAGCACTAACGGATTGACCAACTTTAACGTTGATTCTTGAACAATGAGCGTAAGCTGTCTGCAGATTGTTGCCGTGATCGACAACGACTACCAGACCGTAACCTCGACGCCAGCCGGCGTAAGAGACCTTACCGCCCTGGCTGCTGAAAATCGGGGTGCCTCTGGGCGCCACTATATCAACCCCGGTATGGAAATGCCATGAATGGCTTGTGGGGTGTCGGCGACGACCAAACAGTGAACTGATGCGGCCAACTACAGGTCTTAACAGACCCTTGCTTCCTGTTTCGGCGCGATCAGCTTTAACAATTGAGAAATTTTCTGAATCTTTTGCTATTGATTCATTGTTACGGCGCTTGCCTGTCTTGATGATAAAGGTCTTAACTGCGCCCTTGGCTGAAGCATCGGGGCCAAGTGTTCCGAAGAAACTTGCCTTTTCAGCCGGGTTATCCTTGTTTTCGGCCTGTTCAAAGGCCGGGCTGGCCAACATGCCAGCAGACTTGAGACTCGTGAAATGTGCCGAGGCATTTAAAACACCCGGCTGGAAAACCGCTACCAACAACAGAACAACCAGCAGCGCTCTCCCAGTTGAGGATTCATTTACCATTAGCTTCTCTTTCTTAAGTGGATTGCAAGGTAGAACATTTATACTGGTATATTAACCAGATGTCAAGCCTCAATGATTTTAGCATTATAAAAGGGTTTGAACGCAATAGCTCGTATTTTACCGCGAAAAACGCCATAATTTTGCCAAAATCTAGTTTGTGAATTTTTGCACTTTCTGCCAGTATCATTTCATATAGTTATTGAACTCTTGCCCCGAATGATTATATTATTATAAAAATTACAGGCGGTTCGCCGCCGAAGCAAACTTAAACAGGTACAGGTGAACAAATATGTGGGATTACACAAAATCAGTCATGGACCATTTTTCCAACCCACGCAACGTCGGAAGAATAGACAACCCGGATGGAGTCGGCGAAGTCGGCTCCCTGGCCTGCGGAGATGCCCTCAAATTGTATCTCAAAATCGATAAGGAAACTGGCAAAATTGAAGATGCCAAGTTTCAGACTTTCGGTTGCGCAAGTGCCATTGCCAGCGCTTCTGCCCTTACCGAAATGATCAAAGGCCTCTCAGTAGAAGAAGCCATGAAGTTAACCAATGACGACATCGCCAGGTTCCTCGGTGGCCTGCCTGAACAGAAGATGCACTGCTCAGTTATGGGCAAAGAAGCCCTTGAAGCTGCAGTTGCCAATTTCAAAGGCGAGAAAGTCGAAGAACACCAGGATGCAGCCGTAGTCTGCAAATGCTTCTGGGTCGATGAAGAAAAGATTCGTCACCAGATCAGAGAACACAAGCTGACAACCGTTGAAGAAGTCACGCACTACACCAAGGCCGGCGGGGGTTGCGGCGGCTGCGTTCCAGACATAAAACGCATTCTGGCCGAAGAAACCGGCAAAGCAGCCGAACCCAAAGAAACGCCTGCCATGACCAATCTGCAACGTATCAAATTGATAACCGCGATCATCGAGAGCAAGGTTGCTCCGATGCTGCGCCAGGATGGCGGAGACATTGAATTGATCGATATTGATGGCGTCGATGTTTATGTTAAACTGCGCGGCGCCTGCGCCGGTTGTGCCGGTGCCAAAGCAACACTGCACAATATCGTTCAAGAAACCCTTCGCAAAGAAGTCGATAGCAAAATTACCATCGTCGAGGTCAAATAATGAGTGAAATCAGACAGGTCTATCTCGACAACAACGCCACCTGCATGGTTTCGCCAGGAGTTC
>DAOPYA010000019.1:0-54954 GCA_035352635.1 Candidatus Rifleibacterium sp. | reverse complement strand
GTGCGTATCGTCAGCCTGGCGGTCTGGTCGGTCTCGCGTGGTTTATAGATTGCAACGCCGTTTGCACCCCCCACAAGTTCGCCCATCACATAAACCTGGCGGCCCACCGAAAGTATCTGTTCTTCACGAACGGTGCTGGCAGAATTTCTGCTCACAAATTCGCTTCCCGTTATTGATCCGGTGTTTTCAGGGTTGATAATCGATGAATCGGGGCCGACGGTGCGCTGCCCAAAAATTTGCAGCTGCAACGGGTCTACGGCAATTTTTCCGGTGCCGTCATCGACCCAGAGCAATTCGCTGCTTCTGAATTCTTCAATCGTCAGATAGCCGAACCGGCGGTGTTGATGCTTGTCGCCCATGGGGGCTTTTTTCTCGATCAGATCTTGTCTGATCGCATGAAAAAAGACGCAATCACGCTTGGAATAAGGAGCTTTGAGCAGCGCACCACCAGCCACCAGTTTGCCTTTTATCTCAACGATCCGGCGGGCCTTCGAACCGTTAAGCAATGAAGCAATGGTTGAAGTCGGCGTGATGACTATATCTCTGGCACGCCGCGCCAGGGCCGATCTTCTTCTTAATAGAATCAGCGCCAGAACCAGAAACACAAATGAAAATACGATATATTCTGAACTCAGCAGAAAATTTCTCCATTGGCAGAGTTAAAGAATTATACCAGATAAGGGCTGATCAATAAAAATTATAGACTGTTAAAATGTTTTATTACCCCCCGGCGAGCAGGGCAATTCTCGATGAGTTTTGTAATTCGCATCAAAAACCACATGTGTTTAAAAAGCTGTCTTTTAAAGGTGTAGCTTCAATACAGAGATCAATAGCTTTTGACCGAGAATTGCTGCGGCGAGCATCTTTGCGGGTTGCGACCAGACTAATTTTTCTTTTTAATAAGCTGTTTCAAATAGTTCCGGGTTCGCAACTTTTCTTGTATAATTGTCTAAAATGTACGCTCTTTAGCATCAGGCAAGGAGAATTGATTATGAGTAAGCGCATTCTGGCAGCGTTAATGGTGGTTCTGCATCTTTTGACGCTTGGCCCCGCATGGAGCGCCGGGTCAACCACCACATCGACCACGGTTAAAAAGAAAAAGCCGGCGACCTCGGCCACTACCGTTGCCAAAAAGAAACCGGCAAGCACGGTTAAGCCGGCTTCAACAGCTGCAAAACCTACTACCGCTGCAAAAAAGCCCGCATCTACAAAGAAGCCGGCTGCTTCAGCGACCGCCAAAAAGTCAACAACGGCAACCAAGGCTCTGACTCCTGAACAACAGCAGGTTCTTGGTCATCTGCAGATGCTCCAGGAAGTCTGGCAGCGCAAAATTACCCTTGAATATCTTGCTGACAAACGTTCAGATGAGCGACTTGGCGAGATGCTCGCTGATTTTCCGAAAAAATTGCAGAATAATTTTATCAGCAACATCCGTGGCGACTACAAGGCAGAATTCATGGCCAACTATGCCGCGAAGTCTGACGAAGAAACCACCAATGCCTTTGCTCTTTTCAAAGATAAGCCCGCTCTTGACCCGGTGCTTGGTTCGGTAATCAAGCAGTGTCCTTCACCGCTTGAACTCGCTTATTTTGATCTCGTCAAAAAGGTGACCACCCGCCGCAAATTTCAGGCTGCCAATGAACCCACTGCCGAAATCAAGAAACTCGATACTTACTGGCAGGCTGTTTATAGCAAAATGCGCGAGAACGCCAGCAAAGACAGATTCGATGCAGTTGGCGCCCTCTATAAAGACGTTTCTGCAAGAGAATTTCCAATTCACTGGTATGATGACGCGCAACATGCCGTAGCCTTCGAAACCGAAGGCCGCAAAACCGGGACTCCTCACAAACAGGGGCGCCGCAAATGGACTGTTCTCGCCTATGTTTGCGCCGATAACGACCTCGAACGTTTTGGCCTCATGGACGTCAACGAGATGGAAAAAGTCGGCAGCGACGACAACATCAACATTGTCGCGCAGATTGACCGTATGCGCAGCGGCGACGGCGATACCATTTCCGACGGCAACTGGGTTGGGACCCGCAGATATTATGTCACCAAAGATAACGACCCGAACAAGGTCAACAGCAAAATGGTGATGAACATTGGCGAAGCCTCGATGGGCACTAAAACGACTCTCGCCGATTTCCTCAAATGGGGCGTAAAAACTTACCCGGCCGACAACGTCGCCGTCATCATCTGGAACCACGGCGCCGGCTGGATCGGCATCGCCCAGGACCAGGAAGACGACACTCTGCTTTCTATGACCGACGTGTCATGGGCGCTGCGCGAAGGGCAAAAAGAACTGAGCGCGGTGAACGGCAAAGATTCAAAGTTTGCCATTGTTGATTTTGATGCCTGCCTCATGGGCACCATTGAAGTCGCCTACGAAATCGCTGATACTGCCCAATACATGACTGCTTCCGAAGAAACCGAACCGGGTAATGGCATGCCTTATGCCGATTATCTGGCCCCTCTCGCAAAGAACCCGGCTCTCAGCCCCGCTGAATTCAGCAAACGCATGGTTGGCACCTACGTTCAGTCTTATGCTAACGGCGGTTCTGCCGGCAACTCTTACGTTAAAGGTTCGTCAGTAACCAAATCGACCGTCGATCTCGCCAAAGTCGGTGAACTGGTCAAAAAGTTCGACCGTCTTGGCAGCGCGCTTCTCGCCAACCATGAAGTTTACGCCGACCTGCTGGTCGCCGAAGGCGGGCGCTTCGCCTCGATCAAACGCTATTCAGACAAAACTCTCGTCGATCTGATTGATTTCGCTCACAAACTTGCCCAGATGCCCGAAGCACCCTCCGATATCAGGGAAATCTGCATCGACATCATCAAATCATACGGTTACCCGGTCGAGAATGATCGCCTGGCCAAACCTGTCTTGATCACCAGCGATAAACCCGGCGTCGTCGTCTGGGGTTACAACGGCGGGCGAATGCCCCCGCAGTCTCTGTGGCCCTCCGGCACCAGGGTTTTCCAGTCAAGACTGGCGCTGACCCCGCTGCGCAAAATGGAAGGCGGCGGTTATGGCACCCAGATCGGCCCCTTCGAACCGGTCAAAGATGAAGCTCTCGAAAAGATCGTTTTCGTCGAAGAAATCAACTATCAGGTAGTCCTTGAAGACGGCAAAAGCCTTGACCCACGCCGCATCAGACAAGGAAAAGAATATCTGATCGTTTCGAAGTTCCCCGAAACTTCGCCGATGGTAATCGAAGGCCACACCCAGGGTATGGGCGACAGCCACGGCCTGTCGATTTATTTCCCGCCCTCGCATTCATTCAAAAATACCTACAAATCAATGAGATTTGCCAAAGACACCAGCTGGGATGAATTCCTCGAACAGACCCCGGTGTTCAAACGCAAAGCTGAAGTGCTGCTCTGCGGCCAGATGGTCGAAGATCCGATGACCCTGCCCCTGATCGCCAAGGCTCTTAAAGCCAATAAGGTTGAATTTCAGGTCCTCTGGGATCCCTCCGTCTTCGCTTATCAGTTCAAAGATATTCTGCGCCAGTTCGCTGACAAGGGCGTTGTAATCACTGACAGCGTCAGTGCCAGCAGTATGGGCCAGCTGGCCCCGAGTTCAGAAGATCTGCATGATTATCTCAGCCGGGGTGGCCGTATGATGATGGCTGCCCAGTCGGTGGGCAAATCAAATATTCATCGCGCTCTGCTTAAAGATTACTTCAAGTTTACCTTCGTCGAAGAAGAAAAAGACTTTGACGAGCTTCTCTGTAAAGGCAAGGGCGGCGAATTCACCCTTAACCTCAATGGTGATGAATCAGCAAGAACCGCCTCGGATGTAACCGTAATGAAGACCGCCGAACCCTGCAAGATTTTTGTTACCATGCCCGATGGCCGTGGTGCTGCGATCTATGCCAGCGGTGAAGGCAAAGAAGGCAAGACTTATGCCGGTGTTTATCTTGGTTTCAGATTCGAAGCCGTTGGTAATACCGAAGCCCGCGACCGTCTGATGGGTGAAATTCTTGATCGTCTGCTGCCCGAGCGTCATCAGATGAGCCTCTTCTGATAAAACTGGCTTTCTGAAGCCTGAAAAGCACTGCCCGATCCGGGCAGTGCTTTTTTTATGGCAATCAGATGCCTGTTCATGTTAAACCATTGAGAATGCCATGTGATTGGGGGGCGGTGTGGATAATTCTCAGACAATGCAGATTACCCTTAAAAACAATATTCCGGTGGTCAGTATCCATGGGCACTGCAAAGTGGAAGGTATTGACGATCTTTGTGATCGCCTGCAAAAACTGGCGGTTGATGGGCATAAGAAGTTCGTGTTTGATTTTTCAGCCTGCAAGTTGATCAACAGCCCGGCCATGGGCGAAATTCTCGAAGCGATTCTTCTGATAGACCGCGATTTCGAAGGGCATGTAGTGGTTTGCGGTCTCGACAGTCTTAAAGAAACCCTGTTTTCCATTTCCGGCATTATTCCGATTGCCCAGCCGGCTTCTGATGTTATTGCGGCTCTGAATCTGCTGGCTGACGTCGAAGAATAAATTTTGTTACCTCCGGGTTTCTGGTGCGTAAGTTAAATAGAAGCTGAAATTGAAAAATCCCTTGGGGAGGTTTTTATGCGTTATTTCAAAGTTATTTCATTCTCGCTCATTTTGCTGGTCATTTCGATCACCATGTCTGGCTGCGATGCCAGCAAGATTCTCGATACCATCACCAAGGTTGCTTCGGCAGTTACCGAAGCCATGCCCAAAATCAAAGAAGTGGTTAATACAGTCACCAACGCTATTCCAAAGAATACCGATGCGGCTGATAACACCACCCCGGCGACCAATAACACCGCGACAGAGCAGAACGCTGCCAACAACGCCAATGTTAAAATTACCAGCGCCGGCGACGATGAAGAAGTCGGCAACACCGCGAATCCTGGCACTACTGCTCAACCGGCTGCCGCTACCGGTGCCGCATCAACCGCAACTCAGGCCAGAATCGCCAGCAGTATCAGAGGTTTGCTTGGCAGCACCAGCTTTCGCGGTGCCGATGTCGATGGCGGAAATCTTGCCTGCGCCAAGGTTGTTTCGACCGCTCTCAAGAACGCCGGCGTTCTGAGTCGCGTCAGCTTGAACTGCGATGGAGTTGTGGCTGACCTGCGTGCGGTCGGCTGGCAGAGAGTCAATGTTCCCCCTTACCAGGAAGGCGATGTCGTAACCTGGACCACCAGCCGTGGCCCTGGCAGGCATATTGGCATCATCGTCAAGAACGGCAGCAGCTTTCAGGCAATTTCGAATAGTTCTTCAGAACGAACGCCCCGGGTGAACAGCATTACCTACATGCCCATCACCCAGGTTCTTAGAAAGGTTTGATCAGAGTAATATTATGAGAAAAACCACCGCTACTCTTATGGCCGCTATGGTGTTTGCATTTACCAGCCCAGCCTTCACAAACTGGGAACTCTCATTCGGCAAAGAAGACCAACGGGTCGGAGTTGCCGCGCCGATGAACGAACAGGATGCCCCGGACGGCCCCGCATCATACCGGGTTGTTAACGGCAATCTCTGGGTTCTTGACTCCGTTAAAGGGCGTGTTATCTGTTTTACCGGCGATAATAAATTGAGCCAGACTGTTATTTTTCCGACCCTCAAGTCAGAATTCATTCTGAGCGATTTCGCGCTGCAACTCTCGTCAGCCGGCGAAGTTCAGGCGATCGTCACAATCGATACCCGTGCAAAAGAAATTGTGGTTGTTGATGCAACTGGCAAAGAACTCAGGCGCATCAAGGCCGATGCTATGACCCAGCTCGATGAAGTCGATATCGACGGCGAAGGCCGTATCTACGTTGGTGACTATGCCGCCGGCAGCGTTTCGGTGTTCGCGGCTGATGGCCAGATGCAGCGCAGTTTTCCCTGGCAGGTTTCGGGTTTTGTCACCGATCAGCAGAACAACCTGCACATGCTCGACTACAAAGAAGGCAGTGGGCACGCCCTGGTCACCCTGGCCGCCGACGGCAAAGAAATTGCCCGTCATGAACTCGGCATGCCCGAAATGCAGAACCCGAGAATCTGGAGTGTCAGCGCCAACGGTGAACGCCTGGTTTCTATGGTTCCACCAAGCGGAAACCCTTCAGCACAGATATTGTGCACTATTTCTGCCGATGGCAAGGTCAAGGCAAAAGCTGATTTTACTAACCCCTACTACATAAATCGCTATCTGGCGGCCGGCGACGGCAATGCCTGGCTGGTTAAAGCCGATTATCTCAAGGCCCCAGCTCAACCCGTAATAATTGAACCCCTCAACCTGAAGTAATCCCCCCCAGAAAATTATTAATCAGCCCCGGTCAGCAGCAATAGCAGACCGGGGTGTTTCTTTTTGCATCAGCATCAAAGAGCTTTAAAAAGCCTGGGGGAGCGGTTGAACCGGGCAGAAGTGCCAGGCTTGGTTCGCAAGTTGCCTTAACCTACTCCTGCAGAAATTCAGCTCGAAACAGGTATGTGAGCATTGATTGCTGTAGTGGCGTTTCCTGGGCACTCTGCCGGAGCAAAATCTGCAACCGGCGATGCAGATTCAAAGGGTGATTTATTGGTATACAACCTTTCGCCGGCGCTGTTAGTAGATTTCTTTTCAACCGTGATGGCGCATTCGGCAACGGCACCACTATTCACTGTGATAACCGGTTCCGTGGTAGAATGCCCACCGTCAATGAAGGGGAGTTCCCGGTTGCCTGGATCAAGGAAGAATAAAGCCTGATCAGAAATCGGTGACTTTAATTTGGTCAATTAGATTTGAGCAGTATTTTATAAAAACAGTCTTGTGAAAAACAGAATCGTTTTTCCATTAGGCGATGAACTAGCTCTGACAGAGGCTTTAATACTCTTGTTTGCTGCTGGAAACATCTGAGAAGTAAACCAATAAGAATTTGTGGCAATACTACCGTCGCCGTCGATGTCTAGATCGGTTGCCAACATCTTGTCGGCTTCTTCTTTTGTCAGAATGGTGCCTTCCCTCGTTGAGGGGGTAATATTTCCAGAACTGCCACTGAACATTCCGTTGATGTTTTTATCACAGGCTGTGAAAACAATTATGAAAAGCATTAAAGCAAGTAACATAATTGCTTTTTTTGCAGATACAGGAAACGAAATTTTCATCTCTTTCCCTCTCACATGTTTAACTTTCAATGAGGATTGTAGGCAATAGAGCCCAAGAAAGTCAACGAATCAGCAATCATGAAATGGCATAATTCGTCGAAATACGCTATATTACCGAACATGATAAATCTCGAGATAACAAAAGCAAATTGATTATGGGAATAGTTACAACAATTCCACAAAAAATAGCAACGCTATTTTCGGCTCTCCCAAAGGCTTGATGCAATACTCAACAATTGCTACAAACCGATCAGATTGAGTAGAGAGGAAAAACAGAATGCCAAAATCTTTTTTTATGGGCATGCTGGGGCTGTTGCTTTTATTTTCGTCGTCTCTGACGGCGCTTGCCGAAAAAGAAACAAAATTCGATCACGAGTCTGAACAAAATTCCCCACGTCAGGATTTTACTTTTCCCGGCGTTCCCGTGCCCATTCCTGGGCTGGTAAAGTTTCCAGAGTTCGGCAAACTACTCTGCTATATCCCATATCAGGTACAAGTCAAGACTCCACGTGATGGAATTATAAGCATCATTCTCGTAAAGAAACTCTCGGAAGAGTATGCTCCAATCACAGCCATACATGAAAAAGCAAAAGAGGCCATAACAGTGGCACGTAACAGCATCTGGCTAAAATGGCAGAAGTTCAGAAACGATCTTGAAGATAATAAAGTAAACATCGCCAAAGAAATTGCAGAATCTTCTGATCTTGTCAAAGATATAAAGAACAAGCAAATGTGGAAAAAGCCGCTCAAGTTCAACTCTTCCAATGCCACTTCGCCAAATAACCATGATTGGGTAGAGCCTGAAGAACTTAACCTCATAAACCAGGGCAAAAATATCTCAACGGGTGCTCCGTACCCTGTTGGTCTTATTTACCCTGATGAATCGCAGGCTTATGGGCTTGCCGTGAGATACGAACGAGGCAATTTCGCGCCGCTTTACGATATAGAGGGTGTTATTTCTGATAACTACTGGGAGTTTGTGACCGAATACGTGCGACAATACGGCACCGCCGTCATTGAACCAGATTGGGACAACCCTGAAAGCTGGGGAAAGCCCGTTGAATTACCCCCGGCAACTTTTAATGTAACGAGGTGAGACAAAATGAAAAAGAATAAAAAAAATATGTTGCTTTGCCTGATCTGTCTATTGTTTCCGCTGCTGGTCTCTGCTGAGACAGCTTACGTAAAAATATATCCTGGTGACGATCTCAAGGTTGTCTGTAGTTTTTTTGATCGGCCGTCAGAAGAGGTAAAAAGGGATATTCTTGCCAATCTTGAAAACATAAACAGCCCTTTTGAGGGTAGTAATCACAATAAACTTCTCCACTTGGCTTCGGTAAACGGAACCCCCGAAATTCTGAAGTTTATGTTAGATAATGGTGCCGATATTGAAGTTCGAGACGGCTCTTCAGGCACTCCTCTCTATGCTGCAGCAATGACAGGACGGGCTGATTCGGTTAAAATTCTTTTAGAGTATGGGGCCAACCCAAATTGTAATTGCCCAGACAATCCAATACACACGGCATTTACAGGATATATAAGATTTTTGCTCAATGATATAGACAGAAGAAAAGGTATTTACCCGAAAGAACTATACGAATTATCAAAAGAAACAAGACCATGCAGACCAAGAAATTATCAAGAATACGGAACAATAATACAAATGCTGTGGACTGTTACACAACTTGAAGAAAAAATTCTGGGAACCTGGAAAAATGAATTCTATTATTATTTGCGCTCTAAACTAACAACCCCAGAATTGGACAAAGAATGGGATAAATTTCTCTCTATCATTCCCCAAACCTCTGGTAAGTAGCTTCATACAGGCTATTTATTCAGAAACTTTGAAATCGTAGTAATTCTGAAACTCAGCATCTTGCTTTTCAATCTATATGAAGCCACAAATATTTCAAAAACCACTTTTTATCGTTCTGGCAGTTGTCTGTCTGGTTCCTGGCATCAGCCCGGGTATGGCTCTGGTAACCGGAATTCTTTTCGGTCTATTCTTAAAAAACCCTTTCTCCGAAGCAGGCTCAACCTTGAGCCGCAACGTACTGCAGATTGCCGTTATAATGCTAGGTTTCGGGCTGTCATTGGCTGAGGTTGTCACCCAGGCATGGGCTTCTCTTCCGGTAACGGTGGTCGGAATCTCTCTCACAATCTTTCTTGGCTATCTTTTTGGCATGTGGCTGAAAGTAGAACCCAGGCTTGCTAAACTGATCGCATTCGGCACGGCCATCTGCGGCGGCAGCGCCATTGCGGCTATGGCACCAGCTATCAGGGCGACTGACGAAGAAACTTCCGTCTCGCTCGCCACGGTCTTTTCGCTTAACTCGGTTGCTTTGCTCATTTTTCCGGTAATTGGGAAATGGCTGAACATGTCGCAGCATGATTTCGGGGTCTGGGCGGGCCTCGCAATCCACGACACAAGCAGCGTTGTCGGTGCGGCAAGCCATTATGGTGCGACTGCGCTTGCGGTTGCAACGACCGTTAAACTGGCCCGGGCGTTGTGGATAACGCCATTCGTCATTGTAAGCAGCTATTTCAGCGGTTCAAAGCAGGCAAATGCCTTTCCATGGTTCATTATCGGATTTATCGCCGCTGCACTGACAAGAACCATTTTGCCTGAACACGAAGCCTTATGGGCAACTCTGGTGGCAATTGGCCGCCAGTTGCTTGTTTTATCCATGTTTTTAATCGGAAGCAAATTATCGCTGGAAACCCTCAAAAAGGTAGGACTGTCGCCATTGCTGCTTGGCCTGATTCTCTGGCTGTCTGCGAGCGTTTTTTCATATCTGGCCATCGGAAAACTCTAAAACGCGCCCATTGAAGAACATTAATTGATGCGCCTCGTCAAAATCAGTAAGCGCTCACTAAACTGCATCTCTTTTGCTGATTTTTTGGTGGCAATGTTGCTGTAAGTTCCAGTAAATGATTGCCATTCTTACCCGCCGACGGCGGCAAGGCGAAGGCTGGCGCGATATGTGCCCTTCGGTGCGGTAGCTCTGTATTTATTGCCGGCAGGTTGAATCGGAATTGTTTCCCGTGTAATATAAAGAGCAATTTCAAAGAATTCTTCTTTCTGTTTTAAGTTAAATATGGCTAATGTTTTAGATGTATGGCTCTTTCGGTGAAAATTTATGAAAATTACTTCGGTTGTTGATGCAGTGTCTCAGATATCACATATCTTGGGGCATTTCTGATAGCTGAAAAAATCGAGTCTGGCCTGTCTCTCCTCTTTCCGCAAACGTTTGTTGAAGGGTTCATTAACAGGATAATCATCATTGCTGTCTGTTGTTGAAAAAACAAGATTGTGCGTATCGCAAAACACTGATGCAAAGAAGAAATCGCTGCTCGGTCAATTTCTCACGCCTGAACGAATCGCCACTTTCATGGCCGGCCTGTTTCCAGATTCGTATGAACCTTGCAGACTGCTTGATGCTGGTGCTGGTATTGGTTCACTATCAGCAGCATTTCTAGAGCGATGGCATTCTGGAGCACTTAATTTTAAAAGTGTTGAGTTAGATGCCTATGAAATTGATAAAACGTTGCATCCACATTTGGTTCAGACCCTTGGAAAGTATCGTGATAACAGCAATTTATTCATTAACATCATAGAAAATGACTTTGTACTTGCCGCCACAGATTCGATTTCAAACGGTCTTTTCTCACAAAAATTAGAATTTTACACTCACGCAATTCTTAATCCGCCATACAAGAAAATCAACAGCAGATCCGCGCATCGCCTGGCATTACGTGGCGCTGGTATTGAAACGGTGAATCTTTATTCTGCGTTTGTGGCACTTGCTGTGGCGTTAGCAGTGCCGGGTGGGCAGATTGTTGCGATTATCCCACGCAGCTTTTGCAATGGCCCATATTATCGCCCATTCCGTAACTTTGTTTTCCAGCGTGCAGTCATTCGGCATATGCACTTATTCGAGTCTCGTAACAAGGCATTCAAAGATGATGATGTTTTGCAGGAGAACATTATCATTCGGCTGGAGCGTGCTGGACAACAAGGCCCGATAATGGTTTCCACATCAACGGATGATAGCTTTTCCGACTTTGAAATTCACGAGCATCAGTTTGACCAGATTGTGTTACCCGGTGATTCTGAACAATTTATTCATGTGCCAACTATTCCCGAACAATCATTAAAACGATGTTCGGTTATCCGTCACTCATTGAGTGACATTGGAATTAATGTTTCAACTGGGCCAGTAATCGATTTCCGTTTGCAGGAACACCTGCGCAATATGCCAGAACCAGGCACTGTTCCTTTGCTTTACCCTGGCCATTTCAGCAGCAGCGGCACAATTTGGCCACAGCCTGAAATTAAGAAACCGAATGCGATTCAGCGCAATAGTGAAACCGAAAAATGGCTGTATCCAAACGGTTTTTATTGTGTGGTACGACGCTTTTCTTCAAAAGAAGAAAGGCACCGGGTGGTGGCTGGCGTAGTTGACCCTCATTTATTTGATGGTATGGCTGTTCTTGGGTTCGAAAATCACCTGAATGTATTTCATGTAAATAGAAGTAGCTTGCCCGAAGCATTGGCACACGGCCTGGCTATGTTTCTGAACTCGACCATTGTCGATGAAAATTTCAGGCGATTTAGTGGTCACACGCAAGTTAATGCAACTGACCTCAAACAGATGAAGTATCCAAGTCGTGCAAACCTTATTGAACTCGGTGAATGGGCTATGAAGCAAGCTGAACTCACGCAATTACTGATTGATGAAAAGCTGGAAACACTCATAGAATGAACAATCAAAACAATTACATCAATGCCGCACTGCAAATCATAATTGCATTGGGCCTGCCTCGCGCACAACAGAACGAGCGTTCTGCTCTTTGCCTTCTGGCGTTACTAGACCTCAAGCCAGGTAGGGTATGGGCCAAAGCACAGAACCCTCTCATAGGTATCACACCAATAATGGATTGGGCGAAGAAGCATTATGGCAAGGAATACGCCCCTAATACCCGTGAGACTATTCGCCGCCAGACAATGCACCAGTTCTGCGAGGCAGGGCTTGCAACATACAACCCGGATAAGTCGGATCGCCCAGTAAACAGCCCCAAGGCGGTTTATCAGGTCGAGCCAGCAGCACTGGCTTTATTGCGCACATTTGGTAAGAAGGCCTGGCCAAGCCGTCTCAAGGAATATCTGGCAGAACGCGAGACATTGGTTGCCCGTTACGCAATGGCGCGAGAGCATAACCGTATCCCGGTTGAAATAGTGCCAGGAAAGAAAATCACGCTCAGCCCTGGTGATCATAGCGAACTTATTCGCGCAATTATTGCAGATTTTGCTCCGCGATTCGCTCCGGGGAGCGTGCTGGTTTATGTTGGCGATACAGGCGAAAAGTGGGGTTATTTTGACGCACCATTGTTGGCAAAGCTAGGTGTAGATGTGGATTCCCACGGCAAGATGCCAGATGTGGTTCTGCTCTTTACAAAAATGAATTGGCTGCTGCTGGTTGAGTCTGTCACCAGTCACGGGCCGGTCAATGGCAAGCGCCATGCAGAGCTTGCTGATCTTTTTGCCGGGGCAACTGCTGGTTTGGTTTTTGTTACCGCATTTCCCAATCGGGCCATTATGGGTCGTTATTTGGGTGAAATTGCCTGGGAAACCGAGGTCTGGGTTGCTGATGCACCCTCTCATCTTATTCATTTCAACGGTGTGCGCTTTCTTGGGCCTTATAATGCACCTTGACAATTGATTCCGTTCTTCCCATCATCATTCAGGCGTTGAGTGAGCGGCGTCTCTGCTTAACTGTCACCAGATTGCAGCGGTCAAATGCCGGTGTTTAAAAACCCGGGAGAGCGGCTTGAGCGGGGAAGCCGTTCTGCCGATCATGTAGATATCCGGCGTGAGAGTGCCTACCGCAATCGGGTCAGTGAGCGTTGCACTGGCAATTTCAGGGAAGGTAGTGCCACTGGCGACAGCGGCCTTCGAGGTAATCGAATCGCGCAAGCCTGGCAGAATCGACCAACATCTGATAGGGCCCTTTTTTGCCTTGGCGGGCCTTGATTTTCTTGGTGACTGGCGAAAGGGGCAGCCATTTCTTACTTCCGCCGATGAGGCTATCAGGCGATGAATAAGCGACACCTTCTTCGAAATTATCGGCAATGCCGGCCCTGACGAGCTGGCCGATTTTATGCAGAACGGGCTGCGGGTTGGTCATGTTTCTGACCACCGCACTCAGCAGCTGCTTCACCTGGCTATCATCAAAATGCAGCTCAATGGTCATCGTTGTGGCTCCTCGGGCTCAGGCAGGCCGTATTTCTTCCGCAGGGCCTGCGCCTTTTCGAAGAACTCCCTCGCTTGAACTGCGAATTTTTCTCGACGCTTGGTTGATCGAAGAGGGTAATTTTCCAAGTCGTTAGATACTTCTAGATATGCGTTGTAATCCTGCTCCGCAAGATAATCAAACTCTTTTTGAATGACTAAATCATTTTTTGTGTCTTTTGTAGCCATAAGCACCATCTTTCGCTCTCTTCGATAATTTGCTGTTCCAGTATTGTTCGAAATCTTTACTTTCTCGCGGGTTAAAATCTATTGGTTCGACTACTTCAGAATCTCGATCTAACACAGAAGCATATTGTTCATCGACTTGCCGCAAAAGCCTTAGTTTGAAATGCTCGAATAATGCCGAATCATCGTCACTGAAAAAGAACGTCGTCTCTTCTATCAAATGATTGTGTGTTATTGAAGAGCCGATAAGTTCATCTTCGAATACATAATCAGGATAAACGCGATTTTTCGCGCCGTCAACCCGGTAAACCTCTCCTGACTTCATTACCACAACGGCCGACCCGTGCTTCTGTTTTACAATTTCATCCTCGTGTTTTTTCAATGTCGAGAGTACCTTGCCGCTATCGCTATAATCGACTTTGCCGAGATAGCTGACGGTTTGATCCCTGGCTTTGGCTCGATCAACAATCTTTTCAACCCTGTCTTTTTCCCATCCGGAATAATTTTTGGGTTTTGTCAGCCAGTCGTCTTTGCCGGGGAAGGCGGCGATCAGTCTGTGTTGTGCGGGTCGGTGTACCAGTTGCGGTTCAGGCCGGGGTTGTTGATGATCGAGTTGAGGATGGTCGGGTTGGCGGTTTCCATGAAGTCGGCGATAAACTGCTGACCGATGTTGCCCCTCTGATTATCGTCCTGATCGAACAGTTGCAGGGAAATGCGAAAAAAGCTGCGCGAATAGCCTGCCGAGGTGATGGTTTCGGGGCGAATTTCGAAAAAATTCACTTTGTCGCTGAGAATCTTGCGGGTAGTGCCCCCGCCGATTTTCGGGTGCGGGTGAAATATGCGCTCGAGGGTTTTAAAAACTGTTCCGGTGCGGGTTTTGAGCAGATACTCGACCCTGTTCATCCGGCGGTAGCTTTCGGGGCCGCTGCTGGTAGGTATTACCTTATTGGCGAATTCGTCGCCACTGAAGGTGAAAAATGAAATGGTTACGTCACTGCCGGTGGTGGTTTCAGTGAAGATATCGCTGATACTGTGGCTTTTATCATTCACGAATACAAAGCCAGAGAGCATCAGATCGAGCTTGAGCTGGCTGAGAATCTGCTGGCCCTGCATGACGACGTTGTTGCGTTGCACTCCTTTGAGCGCTGATCGGCTGCCATGCGAGAGTATCCGGTAGGTTGGAATGAGAATCAGCATCATGATTGCGCAGACAATCATTACTTCGACGAGGGTGAAAGCGCCGGCCGGTTTTGTTTGCTTCATCTTGCCGGTTTCTCCATGACGATCGTCGAAAAGGCCATCTGGCCACGGCTCAGCCATGATTTAACCTTGTTATTGCTCTTGACTCTGACCTGAACCGAGACCAGTATGCCATTGCCGGCGCTGCTGACTTTCTGCATGCTGATCATTCGTTCAAATGAGTCACATTCGCGAAAGTATGAGGTTGCAGCGAAGATTGGCTTGTCGAGAACCCCCTGCCAGGTATCTAGTGGAAAAATATCTGGTTTGGTAATGTATTTTGCCGCCCAATCGTAGCCCATTCCCTGGGTGAATTCGATAACCTCGCTGCCAAGCGAACTGGCGAGAAACTCGTAATAGGCGTCCATGCTCTGCGAGCTTGAAGACTGATTGATGAGAAAGAATGACAGCAGGGCGATCTGCAGGATCACCATGCCGATGAGTACTTCGACGAATGAAAAGCCGCGGCGCCTGGTCATGTCATTCCTTTCTGTAGGTGATGTCTTCAAATCTCACCCATGGAGAAACCGTCAGGGAAAAGATTTCGTCGCTGTCGGAATTAGTTTTAAGCTTTGGGTCATAGGTCAGCTTGCCTGGTGATGAGGGGAACCGACTGAGAAACAGTTGATCAACCCCGACGGCGCCAATGACGTTGAATGGTTTGGAAGGAACTATCGAGCCGGTGTTGGCATCGTTAAAGGCCAGAAGACTTGCTTCAATTGGGGCTTCAGTGCCGATTCTGATGTTGCCTTTGCGGGTGAAGAGAATGCACAGGTCTCTGGCCGGGTCTTCACGTTTCATGCCGCAGTTGATGGTAAAGCCGTTCGGGGCAAGAATGGCACCGCTGCCTTTGATGATCAGATGATCGCGGCCGGCCGGCGGGTTGAAACTGACATGGTCGAGTTCAACGCTGACAATGCCTCGCAGGTTGAGAACGCCATTAACGCGGTCATAGATGCCGTTTTTTTCGAGTTCAGAAGCATTCAAATAGCGGGCGGCACAAAGGGTGTAGTGTCGAAACGGGCGAAAACCCTCGCCGCCAGTCATTGTCAGGTCGCTGAGCGGCGATGAATCGCGGCCAAAAAATCTTGGCGGTTCTTTGAATGCTGTGTTAACAGGGGTTTTCTGCATTTCCTGGCCCTTGTAATACAGGTAGTCTTCGACCAGGTTTGAATAGAGGGGCAGTGGCGGGCTGGTTCGCCCGACCAGTTCGGCGAGTCGCTGATAGGTTTCGCGTCTTTTCTGAACTTCTGCTGACATATCTTCTTTGTAGCGGGTTGCATCAGGGGAAAAGCAAACGAAGTTTGCGGCTTCTTCGAGCATCTGGCGGCCTTCAGCGGGGATACTTTTGCCATCTGCCTTTGCCTGCGAAGCGTCGAGGCTGAAATGCACTACGTAGAGCCACTTCTGGGTGACGGCACCGCGTAAAATGCTGCTGAGATAACCCTGGTCGCCAGGCCCGGCAAAGTCAATGCCCGCAGGCAGTTGCTCGATAATTTTGTCGGGGCTGCCCGGAACTGCAGACAGGGTGTTGCGTGCTTCTTTCTCGTGGGCATCAGCGGTTGATGAACTTCTGGCGGCCGGGTGGCGCTTGAAGGTAAAAACGCCTTTGATTCCGGAAACTTTATCGATCCCCTCAACGTTGAGTTCTGGAATCAGTTTAAGGCATTCGGCCTGATTGATGGTGAAAGAATCGGCAAGGAGTTGCGGCATGAGAGTATCGCTGCCGCCGCCATTATCTGAGGTGTTGAGATAAATGCGCTTGCTGTCGTTGTTCTGGTCGGCCTGCCCAAAATACACCAGCCCGCGTTTTTCGCTCTGAATTGAGCTTTGGTCCTGGAGGATGATTTTCTGGCCCTGATTGAGGTTCTGGCCGCGGTTGCCCTCGTTGAACTCACGCAGCCCATTGCGTATCAAAAGGGCAAAATCGAGCGGAAAAGTCATGGCATAGCTATCCTGACGTTTCTGGTAGTTTGACACGAGGCAGGCGCATCTGACGTCGAAATGGCGGCGGCGCAGACAGCGGGCCAGCACTTTTCCTGATGGGGTTTCGAGGGTGGCATCGACATAGATTTCGAGGGTGCTGAGGCCTTCGCCGGGGTGATACTTCTGGTTCTGGGGGGTTCTGGTGCGCTTGTCAAAGACTTTGCCGGTCAGATTGTATTGAAGGCGTGCGCCGTTGAGCAGTGCGGCCTTGTTGGCTTCAAAAAGAGGTGCGGTTATCGCGAAAGTGGCTTCATTGATCGCTTCGCCGCGCATTCTGTCTGTGATGTCTCGGGTTAGCTGGTTTGCGGGGTCTCTGGTTGCAATCTGCAAGTTGCTGAAGGCCGAATCGATAATGATTTCGGTGAGGTTACGAAGTTTTTCGCGGTTGACGTGGTAAAACGAAGAGAAGGCGAGCTGTTTTGAAAAATTGTGGTAGAAGAGAATAAAAATTCCCATGACGGTTACGACAGAGAGCACCACATAAAAAACTACCCCGCGCCTCGAGTCGTTGGGGCGCAGGTTGTGGGTCGGTTCGATTGTGCGGGCAGGTCTCAAGGGGTGATTTCTTCCTCGTCTGGCGAAACCATTTTAATTTCGGTGGCCGGGCTGGCATTGACTTCTTCGGCGATGGTGCCAGGGTTGGCTGTCTCGCTGGCGGGGTCAGTGGCGTCGTGATTTATGAGGGGAACGGCTGATTCATCGTATTCTATCGGTGGCAACAGCGAGTCTTCGGGCAGAACGGCTTCTGGTTGAATGGCGCCGGAAGCCGATGGCATGGCAGGCTGAATCTGGCGAAGAGGTGGGGGAGGCTGCATCGCTTTGCGTTGCTGGTCAATGCTGCTGTTAACGAGAATCGAGGTGATAATTGCAATGCCGAGGGTTGCAAGCAGCACGTAGCGTAACATTGAAGATGAGGTATTCGCGGTTGTCGCCCCGGCGGCTGCAGAAGACGCTGCCGCGTCTGCGGTTACGGTTTTGAGCACTGCGGCAATCGAGGCGGCTTCGCTTCCTGACAGGGGTTTGCGATTTGCGGCGAGAAGGTTGAGCGATGCGGCTGCCTGCTGACATTCGGGGCACCCGGCCAGATGTTCGAGCAGTTCGGTAGAGAACTGCCGGTTACCCGAAGTCAGCTCTTCAACGAATTTTTCACAGGTTCTGGTCATAAATTTCCTTCTGCCAGCCAGCTTTCAGCTTGTCGAGAATGCGCATCATTCTCATTTTAACCGCACCGATGCTGAGGCTGGTCAGCTCGGCTATTTCTGCGAAGGGCAGTTCTTGAAAAAACCTCAGTTCAATCAACACCTGTTCTTCTGCAGTGAGCTTTGAGAGCAGGTCACGAACCTGATTGCGATTGTTGGCAGAGTCTTCAAAGGTTTCGCAGTAGTCTTTGGTAAAACTCGCCTCCATAAACTGGCGCTGGCACTTCTGACGCCTTGTCCAGTCGATGAAGGTGTTTTTCGCTATCGAAAACAGCCATGACTTGAAAGAGCGCCCTGATTCAAATCTGTCGAAGGCTTTGAAGGCCTTGAGATAAGCTTCCTGGGCAATGTCGTCGATTTCAGCTTCAGGCAGGCCGAGATATCTCAGAAAAAAGCCCAGTGATCGCCATGTTTCTTCGATCAGCCGAGAAAATTCTCTGTCATTGTTCACATATCAGTTCCTTCGCTAAATACTACGGGTCAGCCTGCAAAAAGATAACATATTTATCGTGAATTTATTACTTCGATTGTTTTAACCGCCAGCGTTTGATCTGGCAAAATCCGGAAGGGCATCGCTCTGATTGTGATGCTGTCTCCGGGCCGCGCAACGAATGCTTTTCCGGGCCTCGGAAGGGCGAGAATTTTGCGATCATCGTCTGCTAAGGCCAGTATCGAGCCATCATGGCTACTGATAGAGGTGATTTTAAGTCTGAATTCGGTAATCTCGGCAGCGACCGGCGTATAGCCCTCGGTATGCGGCGTGGCGGTTTCTTCGCCTGAGCCTGACAGGAAAAAGAAGAGAGCAAGCAGAAACATGACGGCCAGAAAGCCTTTTTTGATGACCGGGTAGAACTCTGACAAATCGGGCAGCTTGTCTGAAATGCTGTTCCAGCTGATTTTGCCGGCCAGATCGTTCAGTCTGGCTGTTTCTTTGGCTTCGGTTTCTGAAGCCTTTTTTTCAGTTTCTTCGCAACGCCGCTTCTCAAGATAACTATTGATATCGCTTTCTGAGGCGATATTGAATTCAAGAAGAGTCTCTCTTATTGATTCGCGGGGCTTCTCAAACACGTGTTGCAGGGTGGGCCTTATTCTCGAAAGCCGGTCGAGGTCATAAACGCTTTCCATTACAGGGTTTGCCAGATAGAACGACAGGCAGGCGGTCAATTGCTCAATATTGTTTTCGCGTTCTAGAAAAGCGGTAAGCAGGTCGCGGATACCGGCAAACTCGAAATGCACGAGTGAACTGATGGCTTTGCCTCTGACTTTAAGCTCTTTGTCGTTGAGCATTGAGGCGAGCAGCTGGCGTGCCGAATCAGGGTTCTCACGGCACAGGCTGCGCAAAAGAGCAGTTCTGATCACCATAGAGGGCGAATTGATAAAATTGCGGATTTGCAGCATGAAGCCGTCGTTATCAAAATTACTCAGATACTCAAGGGCAGTGGCAACCAGATCTTCGTTATCACTGCGCAGAAAGGCAGATGCTTTTTCACGCCAGCGAGCGTCCTGACAGAATACTGCGGCCCTGAAGGCTGCCGGAAGCAGGTTGCCAGACGGTTTGCCTGTTTTGAAGGCGGTTTCGATTGTTTCAATCGCGTCTTTTTCGCCGGCTATTCTGATTCGCAGCAATCTTTTTAACAAATTCTGTTCGTTGCCTGGTTCAGGCGTGGCCACGGGTTCAGCCTTGATCGCGGGCTTCTCGCTGGCCAGTTGCAAAAGTTCAGATGATTCTCCCGCGGCCAGAGCCGTAACCGCTTCTTTGACTTCTTCGACCTGCATTTTTTCGCGCAGCAGAATTACGAGTTCACTTCTGGTGAGCTGGTCAGCGCTTTCCCAGGTGTTCATGCAGTTTTGCACGAACTGCCGCGCCTTGAGCCGGTTTGGGTATTTTTTTAAAGTGGCCAGATATTGCTGAAAATCAGGGCAGATCTCGGCCATTTTAAGCATGGCGCAGCAATTTTTCTGAAGGTCGTGCAGAAATTCGCGTCGCGAAACCGGTGCCTTCTCGATGATGTCGCAGATTCTGAAGGGCATTTCCCGGTCGGGGTTTGAGATGATAATCGCTGCGATGATTTTCAGCAGTTTTTCGTCTTTTTCGCAGGCAAGTAGTTCAACCAGGCTTGAACGATTCAGATTGAAGGGCATGACCGAGATAGCACGCAGGGCGGCAAGGCGTGTGTAATAATCGCCTTTTCTGAGGGATTGCGAGAGAAAGATCGCGGCACTCTGGGGGTGTCGTCGGGCCAGACCCCTGATGGCGGTAGCTCTGACAACCGGGTCAGGTGACATTACCAGTCGGTCAAAGTGTTTCTGCAATCGTTCGGGAAAACTGGTTATAACAGCCTCAAGACAGGCGATCTGCAATACCTGGGAGCCACTGTAAAGATTGCTTTCGAGCAGTTCAACCAGCTCTTCTGGCCAGAATTGCGAGCATCTCTTGACGATCTCGGCCCTGACAACCGCGCTGGTTGCGTTCTGCCACAGAAATTGCAGGGTTTTCAGGCTGTCTTTTTTAAGGGTAGCTGCCGGGGTGCGGCTGATCGCATGAAGTTGTTCAGGGGCACTCATGCGTGCGAATTCATCGGGGGAGACACTGGTTCTTTTTTTACTCTGCGGCTGACCACGGTTCGCCAGACGCTCTTCAACCGAAGCAATGGCGTGGTCGAGCAGCATCTGACACTCGCTGTCTTCTTCAACGCTGCGTTGCAGTTGCAGAGCGCGTTGCAGTTCGACGGCCGCACCTGTCCGGATTGCTTTCTCGATGGCAAAGATCCGGAAAGTTTTTACCGGCGCCGAAAGTTCGCTTATCAGGCTTTGCAGATCTTCCAAGTTGATGCGACCTTGATGTGGGGAGCTAAACTACCCAAATTACCCAGACTACAGTCTATTCTGCAATATGAACAGCTATCATGCAAGGAATTTTGCCAGAATTTGCTCTCTGAAATCAAGTGTCCGTTCGACGATCAATCTTTGCTTGCGAAGAAATTTTTGCAGCAATTCTCGGGGGAGTTTTGTAACTCGCGTCAAAAGCTACTTGTGCTTAACAAGTCGTCTTTTAAAAGTGGCAGCTTCGGCCTATCAGCCGGGTTGCTTTTTCTCCAGCGATTCGCTTCGCTCACAAGCTTCCGAAAAAGCAATCCCGTCTTCTCGCCTCGCAACTTTAATATAGAAATCTATAGCTTTTGACCGAGAATTGCTAAAATTTTTGTTCTAAACTTGCGGGTTCGCGAAAAAACTGGCATAATTCAATGTACAAACTTCGGTTTGCCCAGGTGTTTTAATGTTGTAAGCCCTGACAAGTAATGAGTATCATAAGGGGGTAGCCATGAGGCGCCACAACGTATTAAGTATCGCATTAACCGTAATGTTTTTCTTCTCTTTTTCATTGTGCAGTGACGCAGCCGATAAGCAGCGGCCAGCAAAGTCTCCCCAGGCCCTGTACAAAGAAATAATGCTCCACCTCGACGAAATCGAGCAGCATGCACCCAAATGCCAGATCAGCGTCTACAAGACCCGTGACGCTCTCAATAAGCTTTATTCGCACATTTCAGGCGACCTGACTGACCCCTTTGATATTAAAGGCAATCTTACTGTTCCTGACCTTGAAAAAGGCGCGACCATGTATGATCGGGCCGCTTCTCTCCGCGATGAAGCTCTTAAAAAAGAACTGTTAAGTCTGGTCAACAACCATGTATCGGTTGGCTATCAGCGTGCCCAGGATCTCATTTTCAGCGATCTTGATAATCGCGCCGGTTATGTTGAATGCGTTTATACTGGCCGCAAACTCAAAACCAGCGGCGAACCTGATGCTACCAACATGAACGTCGAACATTCCTGGCCGCAGTCAAAAGGTGCGGTTGGCATCGCCAAGTGCGACCTGCATCACCTTTTCCCGGCTGATTCTAAGGCTAATGGTATTCGTGGCAACAACCCGTTCAGCACTATCAGCAACCCCGCCTGGGAACAAGGCGGCAGCAAATCAGATGGCGATTCTTTTGAAGTTCGCAAAGAACAGCGCGGCAACACTGCCAGAGGCATGTTCTACTTCGCAATTCGTTACGGCATGCGCATTGCCGATGATGAAGAAGCCACACTTCGCAAATGGCACAAAGAAGACCCGGTAGACGAACTCGAAATGAAGCGCAATGACCGGGTGCAGAATTTTCAGAACAACCGCAACCCGTTCGTTGATAAACCAGAATATGTAGATCAGATTTCTGACTTCTGATGTAACGATTAAAAACAAACCGGCGCCCCGCTTGATTGCAGGGCGCCGGTTTGTTTTTGCGTCGTTTGGTCGCTCTCAGTTATCGCTGGTTGGTGGCAGGCTCAATACTTCCTGAACCCGTTGCGGGTCAAGCCGGTATTCGCTTGCCAGGCCGCCACAGAAGCCGTGAGCGCTCAGAAGCCGCAGGGTCAGGCGGTTCCATTTTAGTGAATGGCCGGTTACCGTGTCAAAGAGATCGACGTCGCCCTTCTCGAATAGCCCGTCACCCCAGGGGCTTGGTATCTTGCCACGGTCATCACGCACTTTGATGCGGTAGCGGTTTTCGACCAGTATTTCTTCTTCCATGAGATCTGTGCCCCGGTCAGCCAGTTGTTGCAGGCGCCCGGCGATTGCTGTTGTGGTTATACCAAGGTTGCCTAGACTTTGCGCGTCTGCGGCCAGAATGTCGGCAAGCTTTCGGTCGTCGTTGCCAAGAAACCCTTTGAGAGTAAGCACCCCGGGCTGCATTTTCGCCTGCACCAGATCAAGTTCAGGTGTCTGTTTCACTTTGCCTGTCCTTTCTCAAGAGAATTTATCGTAGAAAATCTGGGTTTTTGGCATACCCTTGCCGGTCAGCATTTTTTCGCAGGCATCGATCATGCCAGGGCTGCCGCACAGATAGGCCTCGATATTCTTCATGTCATTGTAGTTGTCGGCAACAACGTTGGTAATCAGCCCTCGGGCGTAGGGGTGCCCGCTGTCGTCGCGAGAAAGAGCCGGTATGAATTTGAACCATGGGTGCTGTTTCTCGATGGCTTTGAACTCTTCGACGTAATAAAGGTCACGGGTCGATACGGCACCGAAGAAGAAGGTCGCTTTGCGGTTGGTGATGCCACGATCGATCATGTCGAGAATGATGCTGCGAATCGGTGCCAGGCCTGACCCGCCGGCGATACAGACGATTTCGCGGTCAGTATCACGCAGAAAGAAGTCGCCGAACGGGCCGATCAGTTTAACCCGGTCACCTTCGTGCAGATGCTTGAACACATAGGTGGTGACCATGCCATTCGGCACGTATCTGACCACCAGTTCTATGGCGCGGTTGTCGCTGGGGGCTGAGCTGATGGAATAGGCGCGCGAAGTCTCTTCTTTTACGTCGTCATAGGGCTTGCTGAAGAGGTTGGCAAACTGGCCGGCTCTGAATTTTATGGTTTCACCTTCGGCCAGTTTAAAGCGCAGACCCTTGATGTCGTGGGTATAATCGGTAATTTTCTCGATTACAGTTTCAAATTCCTTGATGCTGAGAAGCTCTTCTGGAACCTCGATCTTGATGTCGTTCTTGACTTTGAGCTGGCAAGACAGGCGTATGCCGGTTTTGCGTTCTTCATCGTTCAGATACGGCGTTTCGGTGGGCAGCAAAGGCCCGCCGCCCTCAAGAACCTTGCATTTGCAGGTTCCGCAACTGCCACGCCCTCCGCAGCCCGATGGCAGAAAAAGCTTCTGGCTCGAAAGGGTGCGCAGCAGACTTGAGCCACCCCTGGTTTTGAAGGTTTTTTCGCCCTTATTAACATCAATATTGACCTCGCCGTAATTCGCAAACACGGATTCGGCGATCAGCAGCAGTATGGTAAGTCCGCCGGTCAGGGCGCAGATAACCAGAATTGCAGTTAACATGATTGCTACCTTATCAGTTGATTTTAACGATGCCAGAGAAGCCGATGAAAGCCATCGCGATAACGCCTGTAATGATCAGGGCGATTCCGGGGCCTTCAAGCTCGGGGATAACTTTTGATTTCTTTTCCATTCGGGTTCTGATGCCAGCCAGCGCCAGAATTGCCAGCGCCCAGCCCGTGCCGGCGCCCATTCCGTAGGCAATTGACTGAATAAATGTATATTGCCTGATTACCAGAAAGAGAACGCAGCCGAAAATAGCGCAATTAACCGTGATCAGCGGCAAAAAAATCCCAAGGGTCAAATAAAGAACCGTACTTACCCTTTCGATAATCATCTCGATAATCTGCGTAAAAGCGGCGATGACGATTATAAAAGCGATATATTGCAAGTATTCAAGGCCAAAAGGCACGAGCAGTTTGTAATATACCAGCCAGTTAAGCGGCGCGGTGCAGGTTGACACGAAAATTACCGCTACGCCAAGGCCCAGCGAACTCTTGAGGTCTTTTGAAACTGCAAGATAAGAGCACATACCCAGAAAATTGGTCAGCAGAATATTGTTAGTAGTAATGGCGGCAAAGAAAATTACCAGAGGGTGAATGTTTTGAATATCCATTATTTGGCAGCCCCCCCTGCTTTATAGGCCCGGGTGACCCAGATAAAAGTGGCAAGGGCAAAAAAACCGCTCGGGGCGATGACCATCATGTTCCATTTGGTCCATTCAGGTGGAAACACCTGCATCCCAAAAAAAGTGCCCAGCCCGAGAGGTTCGCGAATCATGGCAATCGGCAGCAATACCAGTGAATAACCAACCCCGGCACCGATCCCGTCGAAAACCGAGTCTAGAGGCTTGTTGCCCATGGCATAACCTTCGGTGCGGCCCATAACAATACAGTTGGTGATGATCAGGCCGACATAAGGCCCGAGTTCATTGCTTATATCAGGCATAAAGGCATCGAGAACGATTTTAATAAAAATTACATAAGCGGCGATGATGAGAACCTGAATGATCATGCGCACCTGGCGCGGTATAACGTTGCGCATCAATGAAACGGTCAGGCACGACATCATCAGGGTAAAAATGAGGCCCAGACACATTACCAGAGTATTTTTGACCAGATTGGTCACTGCCAGGGCTGAACATATCCCGAGAATCTGCCCGATTACAGGGTTTTCATCCCAGAGCATGCGTTTAAATGCGGCAAAGCCTTTCATGGGTGGGTTCCCCCTTCATTCAATGTCAGGAAATTGCTGATCGTATGGTTCACAATTTTTTCGATGGCGTTCGAAGTGCCGGTTGCGCCAGTTATGCCATCGACTTCGTCGGGTTTGCTCGCAGTTTTTTCGGCCACCAGTTTCAGCCAACGTCCGTCCGGGCGAAGAGTGGTGAATGGTTTGCCATTAAACCTGGCTTTAAATTCAGGCTCGCTGATGCGGCCCCCCAGACCTGGTGTTTCACCATGCTGGGTGAACTCAAGGCCTTTGACCAGGCGGTTTTTGAGGTCCAGGGCGATGAAGCCTGAAATGTTGTCCCAGAAACCTTGCCCTGTGAAGGCGACGACAAACAAACCGTCAGAAGCCTGGGTCAACTTATAACATTCTGCATCTGGCCTTGCCGGAAAACTTACTCTGGTGATACCGGCAGCAAATTGAGCCGGAATCTGCTGTTCGCTGGCCGGCACCGTCAGCCCGAAAAGATTAAGTATGACTTTCTGGCGGGCAATGGTGCGATTGGCGGTGATTCTATCGATGAGCAGAGCGTTAACTCCGCTGACCATGCTGACAAAGATGGCAGTAACCACAACGGTAAACAAAACGGTTTTTATCTTGTCGTTCATACCGTCTGTTCCTTTTTTTGCAGTTTTTCGAGCTCAATAATGCCGATTTCGATGATTGGCCCGAAGGTGTTGCCGAGCAGAATGGCAAACATGAAGCCGGCATTGAAGGCCGACAGACTGCGTATGACCGCGGCAAGAAAACCGATCAATATGGCGTAGACCCAGCGAGCTTTGTTATTCATCGGGGCGGTGATCGGTTCGGTGACCATAAAAACCGCGGCAAATAGCGTGCCACCGGCAAACAGGTTGACCAGATAGCCTTGAACGAGTGGCAGGGTCTCAAGGCCTGCAAGATGCAACATGAGTTTGGCGAGCAGAATGCCGATTAACGGCCCGATAAGAAGAGGAATAAAAAGAATCTTCTGATAGAGAAGGTAAGCCATGCTCAAGATAATGAGCAGTGAGCTTGTTTCGCCCAGGCAGCCATTGATGTTGCCAAAGAAAAGCCGGGTAATGGGAATGTTTGAAAATGCCTGCAAGGCCCGGTCGGCTTCAGCAGTATTCTGGGCGGCGAGGGCCTCGCGGCGATGCATGTTGAGACGCTTCGCGGCGGTCAGCGTCGTGGCGCTGGTGACCGCGTCAATATTAAACATACTGGTGTCAACTGCTGCGGTTCTGGTTTGAGTGGTGAAAGCGGCAAACCCCGCCGGTCCACCTTGAAACGGCACATACCAGGTCGCGGCAAGAGTAGCCGGAAAACTGATGTAAAGAAAGCAGCGCCCAACCATGGCAGGGTTGAAGATGTTTTTGCCAAAGCCGCCAAAGGCCATTTTGGCGAAGACCGTGCAGAAGATGCCGCCGACGGCTATCTGCCAGAATGGCACGTTGGGAGGGCAAATCAGGCCCAGCAGGGCGCCGGTGACCAGGGATGCCGCCGATGCAGGTTTCCCGGTGCGGCGGGTGAAAAGATATTCTGTCAGCCAGCAACAGAACATAGAAAAGAACACGAAAACTGCCGAGCGCCAGCCAAAATTATAGACAGCGCCGGCCAGGGGCAGACTCAGTGCCGCCAGCATGCTGATCTGCGGTTTCTGGTATTGTACATACTGGTTTAGAAATGTTGCCATAGTTCCTCGTTTGTCGGGGTTTGCGGTTGTTTATCTTCGCAAGAAGCTATTTGCCGCAGAGCACTTCGGCAATGATTTTAAGGCACTCCTGCGGATGTGTCAATGGCAGAGCATGACCTGCGTCGCTGATATTGATAATTCGGGCGCCCGGCAGTTTTGAGGTCAGAAACTTTTTCTGATTTTCGGCCGAACAAACAGAATCCTGCTCGCCGCTCAGCACGATTACCGGGCAACTGATTTTATCAAGACCTGCTTCAACGTCGCCGATGGTGCGCAACATGGCGTTTTTGTCGATCATCATTGCCATCAGCGATTCAAAGCGGGTATAACGAGGCAGCCAGGTATCACGGTAGTCTTCGCTCAGCGACCCGGGTGCAAAAACCTTTTCAAGGTGCTGGGTCATTTTCGTCTGCGAAAGCAGAGGCAAAAGTAACCCGAGGGCGGTGCCAAGTATGGCGCCGTGCGCGAGGTCAGGAAGCGAGCTTGGTTTTTCTGAGGGTTTGTCAGGGACCAGATACGGAGCAGCCATGATAATACCCTTGACCTTGTCGGGAAACTTGATGGCAATACGACAGGCAATATTACAGCCCATTGAATAGCCGAACAGCCAGGTTTTGCCATTGCAACGCCGGTCGATAAACTCAGCGTAGACATTGGTGTCGAGCCATGGGTCGTTGCTTTCGTTCAACAGTTCTTCGCTGCCGTTATGGCCGGGTCGGTCGGGCATGACCATGTGGCACGCCGGTGCGTTCGCATCGGCGAGAATCGCCGAAAAATCGCGGCGACTGCCGGGGTTGCCGTGCAGAAACAGTATGGGTTCTCCTTTTCCGGATTCAGAAAAGGAGATGCGGGTTTCTTTTATTTCAATGGCAGAAGTTTGTTCAAGTGCGCTCATTTTTAACCTCAGGATTTTTTGCCATTTTAACACAGAGTCATCTTTGCAGCTATTTTTTATGCTTGTCTGGTAAGGTCAGAAATTTTCTGATATACTGAAGTCAGAGAGACGCCGAACCTTTGTACCATCCGCTCGAGTTTCTCAAGCCAGGACAAGGTGAGGGGCCGTAACGTCAGACAAGAGAGCTGTACAGTCAAAAGACTGGTTGAGGTTAAATCACTGAGCAAAAGTCTCAGATTTTTTTTCGCGTTTTTGGCTTAAAGGTGAATTTTTTCACAATCGAGCAGAGAGAGAAATCTTGATAAAAATTACGATCAAGACAAAAGTGCAATCAAGACAAAAGTGCAATCAAGACAAAAGTGCAATCAAGATAAAATGTCGGGCAGTCTTGCCAGAACGTTTGAGACGGCCAGTCCGTATTGTTTTTAAATCTCGGGTTTTCGCCACCAGGATTGCATTCAATAGCATTTTTGACAATGCACTGGCTGGGCTTATCTTTTTTTGCCTCAACACCCGGGTCTCTCGTTATGGCGAACAGCCTTAATTGATTAATCTGATGCGTTTATGCTGGCTTACTGATTTTGCCTGCCGGTTTAGAGAATGATCCAGTCGGGGCGGTCGTTTTTTTGTCTGAAGATGCAGAATGCGGCATCACATGGGGTTCTGAATATGGCGAATCTGCTGCAGTTTGTGCATTCAGGCTGAAGGGCGGGTCTGGAACTTTTATCTCGTTTCATTCTGGCCTCCTCAATTTAGACTCTGATATATATATCGGCATTTTGCTTTGTTCATTAAAGTACAAAAACAGACAGATTGCTGACCTGAGGGTCAGGCTCTGTCTGTTTTTGTTGCCGTTTGTTTATTCGTGTTCGCGGGTCTCGAAAAATTTAATTTCAGGCCATTCCTTGATCACGTAGTTCAGGCGCCATTTATCAGGGGCCATAAAGGTGAGAGCTTCGGCGGTGTCGTATGCCAGGCTCGTTTTATAGCGCTTTTTGAATTCTTCAAGCTTGGCCTGGTTGTCGCTGGTTACCCATCGGGCAATCGAATATTCGATGGTTTCATAGATAGCATCGACGCTGTATTCTTCTTTAAGGCGCGACATGGTGACGTCAAATTGCAGAACCCCGACTGCCCCAAGAATATACTCATTGCCGAACAGTGGCTTGAAAACCTGCACTGCTCCTTCTTCTGAGAGTTGCTGCAGGCCTTTCTGTAATTGCTTGGTTTTGAGCGGGTTTTTGAGAATGACCCGTTTGAAAATTTCGGGGGCAAAATTTGGAATTCCCGTAAACTTGAGTGGTTCTTTAATCGTGAAGGTATCGCCTATTTTGATCGTGCCGCGGTTATGAATGCCAATTATATCACCCGGATAAGCTTCTTCAACGTTCTGGCGATCCTGGGCCATGAAAATCGTGGCATTGGCAAGAGTAATTTCTCGACCGAGGCGGTGATGCATGACCTTCATGCCCCGGGTGAATTTTCCGGAGCAGATTCTTACAAATGCGATACGGTCGCGGTGTGCCGGGTCCATGTTGGCCTGAATTTTAAAGGCGAACCCAGAAAAATCGGCTTCGTAGGGTGAAACGATGCGGGTTTCACTGGGGCGTGGGGTTGGCGGCGGTGAAAGTTCAACAAATGCGTCGAGCAGTTCCTGGATACCGAAGTTATTGAGGGCGCTGCCAAAGAAAACCGGGGTCTGATTTCCGCGCAGATAATGCTCGCGGTCGAAGGGTGCGGCGGCCCCTTCGAGCAGTTCGAGGTCGTCACGCAGTTCTTGTGCCTGAAAACCGAGAATTTCGTCGAGTTTTGGGTCAGACAGATCCCTGATTTTGATGGTATCCTGGGGGCGGCGTGCTTCGCCAGGTCTGAAGAGCACGATCTGTTTGCGGTAAATATTGTAGACGCCCTTAAAGGTCTTGCCCATGCCAATTGGCCATGATAGCGGTGTACATTCGATCTGCAGCTTGTCTTCTATTTCCTGAAGAAGTTCGAGTGGCATGCGACCTTCGCGGTCAAGTTTGTTGATCAGGGTAATGATCGGGGTATTTCGCATGCGGCAGATCGACATGAGTTTTTCGGTCTGGGTTTCGACGCCTTTGACGCTGTCGATTACCATCAGGGCGCTATCGACGGCAGTCAGAACGCGGTAGGTATCTTCTGAAAAGTCCTGATGGCCAGGGGTATCGAGAAGATTTATTTCGTAATCGCGGTAGTCGAACTTCATTACTGAAGTTGTAACTGAAATGCCGCGTTCCTGCTCAATTTTCATCCAGTCGCTGGTGGCGTGGCGATCTGATTTGCGGGCCTTGATTGCGCCGGCCATCTGAATCGCGCCGCCAAACAGCAGCAGTTTTTCGGTAAGGGTTGTTTTGCCGGCATCGGGATGGCTGATGATGCCAAAGCAGCGGCGTCTGTCGATCTCGGATTTGTTGTGGTTATGCATAGCGTCCTCGCGACCGGAAAAGTAAGGAGGTCACTATACAGGAAAACCAGTCCGGGGTCAATTAACCTCAGGCGGCAAGGTCGAGGCGCCCCTGCATCATCTGGCGAATCTGAATGGCTCTGGTGAGTTCGGCCATGTCAGGGTTGTCTTTGTTTGGCGGCAATATGGCGTCGTTGATGATTTTGTTGGCCTGCTGAATGGTTTTCATCGGGTCGCTTCCGGTTGTGTCGAGGGTGTTCTGGCTGCCGGCCTGATTTTGCAGGTAACGATAGCGGGCAACGGGTTGCAGATTGAGAACCCCTTCTGTCGGGCGTTCCATGGTTGAGTTGCTGCCGACCTGCTGCGCGGGGCTGTTGTTTTGCAGGTAGTCACCCAGATTGGCGCGGCGGAGCGGAGCGGTTTCGTCGCTTGCTGAATTCTGGGTGCCGGGATTTGTGGTAAGGGTATTCCGGTATGCCGACAGAGAATTATTAATGTTCATGCCTGCTTATCCTTGTGCATATATGTCTGTAATCATCTATCGGCATAACAGTAAAAAAACCTTACCTGATCAGGCAGCATGGCAGCGGGGCGTGCAAAAATCTACGGCAGTTTGCCGCTTATTGTGCTAACATGATGAAAATTTGCAGCGAGGTTTGATAAACATGTCGGAAGTGATTGAATTTGCCAGACAGTTGATCGATTTCTGTTATGCCAGCCCAACTGCCTTTCATGCAGTTTCTACAACTCGTGCCCTGCTTGAGAGTCAGAAATTTCAAGAACTTGCCGAAGCCGATGCCTGGAAAATCAAAGCAGGCGGCCGCTATTTCATCATCAGAAATGATTCAGCCCTGCTGGCTTTTGTCGTCGGCAGCAAGCCGGCTGAAACTTCAGGTTTTCGGGTCGTCGGCGCTCATACTGATTCCCCGTGTTTCCGTATCAAACCAATGCCAGAAATGGTTGCCGAAGAAAAATATCTTAAGCTGAACAGCGAAGTCTATGGCGGGCCAATACTCAGTACCTGGTTTGACCGCCCTCTGGCGATTGCCGGGCGGGTTGCCTGCCGCAGTAGCGATCAACTTAACCCAACCGTAAAGCTGGTTAACATCAAACGGCCGGTATGCATCATTCCAAATATCGCTATTCACATGAATCCTGATGCCAACAATGGTTTCGTGCCGAATAAACAGACTGACCTGCTTCCGATGCTTGGTCAGATCAGCCAGAAGCTCGAAGAAAAGGGTTTCTTGCAGAATCTGCTGGCAACTGAGCTTAAAGTTAAAGCCTCTGATATTCTCGATTTTGATCTGTTTCTCTACGAATTCGAAAAGGGAAGCGTCATCGGAGCGCATGATGAATTCATTTCGGCCGGGCGCATCGATAATCTTGCATCGGTTCTGGCTGGCGTTCAAGCCCTGTGTGCTGCCGGCAAGCCTTCTGCAACCTGTGTGATGGCCTGTTTCGATCATGAAGAGGTTGGCAGTTCGACCAGGCAGGGTGCTGATTCGCAGATTCTCGCCGATCTGCTTGAGAGGGTTGTGCTGGCCTCTGGTGGCGGCCGCGGCGAGTTCTTCAGGGCCATGGCCCGCTCGTTTATCGTTTCTGCCGACGGAGCGCATGCAGTTCACCCAAACATGGGTGGCAAGGCTGACCCTACTTCGCGGCCGATGCTGAACGGTGGGGTGGTTATCAAATTGAGCGCCAGCCGCAGCTATACCTCTGATGCGGTTTCGGGGGCTGCCTTTTTGCAGGTCTGCGAAAAGGCAGGGGTCAAGACCCAGCGTTTTGTAAATCGTTCTGATATGCGTGGCGGTTCAACGATTGGCCCGATCTCATCCACCCACGTTGGCATCCCTTCGGTAGATGTGGGTATTCCAATGCTGGCCATGCATTCAATTCGTGAACTTTGCGGGGTTGAAGATAGCCTGGCGATGTATAAAGCTCTACGAGAATTTTACAAAAGCTGAACCGAGATGCGTCGAAAGCTGCGAAAAATACTGATAATTGCCGGAATGCTGGTTACTGCTGTGGTGGCCGTAATTGCTCACACGGTTTCATTGATGATTGTACGCCCGAATCTCTGCTCGCCAGGCCGCCTCAGCGATGCCGGTAATGTTGCTTTCAAGGCACTGACTGACGATGGCATCGAAATTCACGCGATTCATTACCCCGGCGCCGCCGAAGCTGGCACAATACTGCTCTGTCATGGTCATGGCGCTAATATGACCAATATGAACGATATGATTGCCTTCCTGAGAAAGGCCGGTTATGGCCTGCTGCTACTGGATTTTCGCGCCCACGGCTTAAGTGGCGGCGAATACACGACCATTGGTCAGATTGAATGGCGCGATATCAAAGCAGTTTTAAACGCTGCCCGCGAGAAGGGTTTTATCACTGAAAACACACCCCTGGCAGCCTATGGCAGGTCGATGGGCGCGGCCACTCTGATAAATGGCGCTGAAAATCTTCCTGAGATCAAAGCTTTCATTCTTGAGTCAAGCTTTGAAAAGTTGCGCAAAATTGCAGCCCGTGATGCCTGGAACTTCATGTATATTCCAGATACTTTTCTCATTGATGTGGCTTTTGCTGTAGTTCGGCAGATTACGGGCATCGATTATTTCAACAACGCCCCCGAAGAAAAGACCCGTGGCATCAGTAATCGCGCGGTTTATCTTATTCACGACGAGAAAGACGCGCGGGCGACCAGGGTGGCTTTTGACTCGCTGAAGAGCCGGCTGCCGCAGGCGCAGACCTGGGAAGTAAAAGATGCCTGGCACGTTTGCGCACATCATCGCGCCCCTGTCGAGTTCGAAATGCGTTTTTTGAATTTTCTCTATCAGGCGGGGGTTCCCGGGCGCCCTTAATTTGCAACCATTTACACACTTTTTAATCACAGAAAGGTCAAATTATGAACAAAATTCAGCGCAAACTGGTCAGGGCACGTCACAAACTCGCCTGGCGCAAGATTGAAGGCCTGGTTTTTCTGGCGCTTTTTGGCACGATTTTTGGCCTGGTTGGCTATCGCATGGGTATCTCTAACATGTTTAACACGGTCATGAAGACCGCCCATGACCTGCTGATGAATACTGTGTTCTATATCATGGGAATAACAGTTCTGGCTGGTGCCACCGGCAAGGTGCTGGTTGAGTTCGGTGTAATCAGGCTGCTGGAAATGGTTCTGGCGCCTCTGATGCGGCCGTTGTTCAATTTGCCGGGCGTCGCCGCTCTGGGCGGGCTGATGACCTTTTTTTCAGATAACCCCGCGATTATTTCTCTGGCCCATGATCGAAATTTCAGCAGTTATTTCAAAAAATATGAGCTGGTATCTTTGACCAATTTTGGCACTGCCTTCGGAATGGGATTGATCGTCATTACCTTCATGATTGGCAAAGGTTTTGCTGCGGCCGCTATGGTTGGTCTGGCCGGGGCGATAGTTGGGGGCCTGGTTTCTACTCGCTTGATGCAGCGCCTGGTCAAGCCCCTGATTAAAGAGAACAGCGAACCGATTGTCTTTTCTGACGAAGAACCGGTGATCAGTGACCGGTCGTTCAAGTCCAGGGACCCGATTTTTCTGCGCTTTCTCAATGCCATTCTTGATGGTGGAAAAGAGGGCGTTGATCTGGGTCTGGCAATTATTCCCGGTGTTTTGATCATCAGTTCGACGGTTATGCTTTTTACTTTCGGGCCGGCTGACGCGGCTGTCGGGTATCAGGGGCTTCCATACGAAGGGGTGCCGGTGATGCCATGGCTGGCTGGAAAGTTTGACTGGCTGTTCAACTTTCTTTTCGGCTTTAAAAGCCCTGAATTGATTGCTTTTCCTATTACCAGCCTGGGCGCCGTGGGTGCGGCTCTTTCATTGATTAATAGTTTTCTCGCACGCGGTTTGGTCGGTGGCAATGAGATCGCGGTATTCACGGCCATGGGTATGTGCTGGAGCGGTTACCTGAGCACACATACGGCGATGCTGGACGCTCTGAAATTCAGGGAACTTACTTCAAAGGCTCTGATTTCGCATTCGGTGGGGGGCCTGGTGGCTGGAGTTGCAGCTCATTATTTATATATTCTGCTCTTTTAAAAAATCAGCTGAACTTGTTAAAACAAGCCAGGCGCTACAGTTTGCGGGCAAAAAACTTCAGATATAAAGAAGTTTAAAGGCAATGACGAACAGAACGATGGCGCCAAAGGTCTCGACGCGTTTGCCAAAAGTTGCCGACAGTCGTCGGCCAAGAACAATACCGGTGTAGGTCATCAGGGCTGCTGTTACGCCAATTATAATTGCAGGTTTCAGCAGGTTCATTCGCGCAATGCCCATGCCGAAGCCAACTCCGAGGGCATCAATACTGGTAGCTACTGAAAGGCCGACCAGCGACCAGCCGCGGGTTGGGTCGCCATTCCCGCTTTGCTCTTCATCTTTTTCTTCTTCAGTGCTGAGGCTTTCTTTGAACATTCTGGCGGCAATGAAGAACATCAGACCGAAGGCGATCCAGTGATCGACGTCTTTGATGTATTCATAAACTGAACTGCCGATTGCCCAGCCGATTACCGGCATGAGAAACTGAAAAAGACCGAAATGAAACCACAGCCTGAAACAGGCACGCTGACACGGGCTTCGGGTGCCGACTGCCATGCCGACAGCGAAGGCGTCGCACCCAAGTGCAAAAGCAATACCGATGCTGAAAATTAATTCGTTTAGATTCATGGAGTTATCTAAAAAGGTATGATAATATTCTGCACTATAACATAAGATTGTTAACGAACCAAAGTCTTTGGAGGTAACGTTTTGAAAAATCCGTTACTTGAAAAATGGGAAGACCGGCTGCAGGATTTATTCGACCGGATTGACCACATTTTAGAAGAAAAATATGGTGATTTGTACCCGCTGCGCCCTAATCGGCCAGCCCATAAACAAGGGGTTACCCCTGATGCCGATGGGCTTTTTGATCTGGGGGTTTCTTTTTCGGTGGGTATTGGTTCGAGCTTTGGTCCTGGTTATGTTTTCAGGGTTAAGCTCGCAACCTTGCAGCGTGTTCCCGAAGAACTCCTTGAGAAACTCGAAAATGAAGTTCTCGAACTTCTCGAACTTGAACTGCCCAAAGATTTTCCTGGCAAAGAACTCAAGGTTGCCCGTGATGGCCGGGTTTATAAAATTTTTGGTGACCTTGATTTGAACTGATTTCGTGCAAGGCCCTGAGCAAGGGAAGGAATCATAGATTGGGCGGGCGGGTATTTTTACCCGCCCGTTCACTTTAAGAAAAAAAAGTATTTGAAATTTCTGTGGTTTTTTATATATCACTCTGATTGTAGTGTTATGCGGGCGTGTCTTTGCAAAACAGTCTGTTAAGGTGAATTTCGGGCAAAGACCACAAGAAAGGACGTTTCTGATAAAACATGCCGGAAAGCGCAGCTGATGTTCAACGGGTAAAATGCCCGTATTGCGCCGAGATGATAATGCCGGAAGCTTTGGTCTGCCCTTTCTGCAGAACGAAGCTTGTGGATGAGAGTCGTTTGCCGAAAACAGGCCCATCCGCTTCTGATAAGCCTGTTCGCCCCGGGATATTACAGGTTATGGTCTATAATCTTCTTTGCCCGGGTATGGGCGCCTGGAAACTTGGGCATCGTTTAAGAGGCGTGATAATCTGTGGTCTGGTGACTGCCAGTCTTCTGATTTACGCCGGCCAGATTACGCCATTGATTCAGAAACGTGTGAATCAGGCACTTACCACCGGCAGAACTGATGGTATCTCATCTCTACAGACTGAGATTGGTGATAATCCGTGGGTTGACGTTGCTTTCTGGCTGTATGTTCTATCGTTTGTCGATGCCTATTTTCTGCTGACCAATGCAGCAAAGACGGGCAAAACTGGAGATGCAACTTGAGCAGAGACTTACAGCAGCACAAAGGCGGCGGGCGAGGGATGTATCTGCCCGTCATTTTGTGCTTTCTGCCATTGATAGCCCTGAACCTGGGCTTCAGTTTTCTTTCTGGCATTGACCTTCACTGGAAAAAACAGGAACAGAAAGAACTGGCACAGCAGGAGGTTGAAGCACTGGCAGCCGGCTCAGACTTTTCATATCAGTTTGCGAGACGGGCCGGTAATTTTGTCGAGGCCTTCAAATCACTTGGAGAGGCTGATCTGCAGGAAAAACAGATGGCCGGCTTTTTGCAGAGTAAATCTGACAAAATTTTCAAGTGGCCGTTTCCAGATTACGATCTTTTTGCCTTTCGACTGCCCGAGCAGGCAGGTAATACTGAACTTCTCTTCACCCGCACCTCAACCAGGCCAAGTAAAAGGGCTTTTTGCAAGGCTTTTGAGCATCTGGTAAGGGTTAATCGGGGCGAAAAGATGTCGGGCGAGATCGCCAGGCAGAATGAAGCGATGATTGCGGGCATTCTTGGTGGTGACGCCCGTTCTGATGTTATGGCGAGAACCCAGCGCGGCCGGCCTACCTTTGCTTTTTACCAGTTTTTTCCACACTGGTTTATGTGGGACTATTTTGAAATCAAGGGTCGAGGAACATTTGGGTTCTTTCTTTTCTCGCGCAGCGATGAATCCCGGGCAGTTTCGGGCAAGCTTCTGGCTCTGCGTGATTTGCGGCAGCAGAATCTCGGCTATGGTGCCTTCATTCCGCTGTTCAGGGGTTATGGCGGAGCAATCTACCAGTCGCCGCTGCAGCACTCGGAAATTCTCAAAGAGTGGGTTAAGCAACGGGTTTCTCTGGCTGAGAATGACCTGAAAACATGGCTTCAGGAGGGCAGTCCGCCGGTCAGCAAACTCGGTAACTATCTGGCATACTCATATCTTGGCAGTGGGCAATCACATCTTGCGGTGCTGTTGATGCCTGAAATTAAGCCAGAGTCTACACCTGCCTGGTTGTTTCTTGTGAATGTCACGGCAGGTGGAGTTCTGTTGCTGTTGCTCCTGCGTGGCTCAATTCTCGGTCTGTGGCCTTCGGTCAATCTTAGACTGCGTTTTACCCTGACTTATCTGCTGGCTGCGACTTTACCTGTCAGCATGCTACTTATTTCGGCTTATGGTTATGTCGTTCAATACCGGCGGGCCATGCATTTTCAGGCTATTTCTCAGTTGCAGTTCTGCATAAAACAGTTTGATGCACGCAAAGCGCAGATTCTTGATCAATATAAATCTGTATTTGCAGAGGTAGTTGCCGACGAACAATTGCGCCAAATTTTGAAAGAAAAAGGCAGCAGCAGTAACGAGGCACGCGAACGGGTATCGGCTCTCTACAAAAACCGTCCGCAGCCACTGCCACTTCTTAGTTTTGCCATCATGGACGAAGTCGGCGAAGGTGCCAGATTCTACGAAGGCCACGCTGCCAGCGATGCCGACCCGACTTTTGAAACCTTCAAATACCCACTGGTTAGCATTTTAAGGAAAAAAATGGTCGAAGCTGATCCGCAGCTTAAATTACGCGACTTCAAGCCCAGTATCTCGCAGTCGACTTCACAGGAAGCCTACCGGTCGATGAGCGGCAATGACCTTACCGAGGAGCTTGATAAGCGTCGGTCATTTCCGATTACCAGGCAGGTTGGCGCATCTCTGGCAACTCAGATGCATGAGCTGATCAAGATTGACGGCAAAGAGCGTTATGCAATCTTTATCGTCTGGGATGACCAGGCTCTCGACGTTAAAACGTTCAAGCATTCGGTTGATTACTTCGGCCTGAATAACCCGGGATTCATTTTTACCGCTTACCGTGTCACACCGCAGGGGTTGGCGCATATTTATAAACCTGATCGGCATATCGATGCTGATTTTATAGAAAAAAGCAGGTCAATGGCCGAGCTTGCGTCGTTCAGGCAGAGTTATGCCAGTTCAAGGTATCAAAACCTTTCGCTGGTCGCGATGCCTTCCAAAAAATACTATAAGACGATAATTGCCGCTGGAATGCAGCATTTTGAGCTGGAAGGCTCGGTCAGTTACCGATTGATGTTTTTTGGTGTAATTCTTTTGCTGGCTTTAATAGCGATTGTCTGGTGCAGTTACCTGTCGGCCAAATTGTTTCTTGACCCGATTACCGATCTTAAATCAGCTCTCGACAAGGTGTCTGCCGGTCAACTTGATATTGAGATTACCAGCCGGAGTGCTGATGAAATCGGTTTGCTGTGCCATGAATTTACCAGCATGGCCCGTGGTTTGCGTGAGCGTGAAAAACTGGCCACCTTACTTTCTGACCATGCGATTGCAGCCCTCAGCAAGGCCAGAGATGGCGGTGCCGACTCTGGTACTGAGGCTTTTTCCGGGGTTGCGCTTGTATCAGATATTCGCAATTTTACCGGAATGTGTGAACAATACACGCCTGATATGGTAACTGATCTGCTTAACGAGCATTTTGCGCAGATGACCAGGGTAATTTCAGAGTCGGGTGGGCGTATTTACAAATATATCGGCGATGCAGTCGAGGCGGTTTTTCCTGAAAACCCCGAATTTCCAGAATCGGCGGCCGAAAGGGCTTTTAATGCTGCATCTCTGATGGTCATCAGGCTGATGCAGATCAACCGGCAACGCAGTGCTAATAATTTGTTCAAATACCAGATCGGTGTTGGCCTGGCGTATGGAAATATGTTTGCAGGCAGCATTGGCAGCGTTGAAACGCGTCTTGATTATGCCATCATCGGGGATCCGGTTAAGCGGGCTGCCATTCTAGAGTCGTGCTCGGTTAAGAACCCTGCCTTTCCGGTGGTGCTCGATGAGACGATTGCCGGCTGCCTGAAAAACAGGGGTTTAAAGTTCGAAGCAATTGTTGACCGCGACGAACAACCGGCTTTCATTCTGGCAGAAATCAGTGGGCTGCCTGAAGCAAGTGAAGAAGAGTATCAGGATCTTGCCGGCCAAAATTTTCAATCAGAGAAGTTGTCTCAACTGCCTGCCAATTCCAGAAAATTCGAAGCGGGCAGTGGAAGCGGCATTTCTCGATTCGCATCGTTTGGGTTCGGAGTGCTTTTTATTGCTCTGGTTGTGGCTGGGGTTCTTCTCGGTGGCTCGATTCTCAAAGAGTCGCGGCTGACAAACCGTCGCCTCGATATTGCTGCCGAAAACATGAGGCTTATCGAACAGATCAAATGTGAAAATGCTCCTCTGACCGCCTTTGAAAACATCTGCCGTGGGCTGCTTGCTGATACCGAAAAGATGCTCAATTCAGGCACAACTGCCGAGGCTCTGCCGACTCTAATTGATCAACGTTACGCCGGGCTTGGTGAAGGGGCTGGGCGGCCTTCCAGAACTGCAATTTTCAGATTTGCAGAGTTCAAAGTAGCCGGTGCAAAGAGCATTAGAGCAGATATCGCATATTGTCATGGTTTTTCTGATTCTGCAGTTAAGCAACTGGCAGCTCTCTCTTCTATGAAACGGCATATTGACGCCGGTATCTGGAATCCAGAAAAATTCGATGTTCCCGACCAGTATTCCCGGACTATATTTGGCGACAAAATGACAAATTCGATGTTCATCTGGGAATTCGCAGGGCGTGCCGTTGAGGTCAGCATCGACGGAACCGATGAATATTTTTATTATAATTATCTGTTTGACCAGAATGCTGCGATTTCTGGGCTGATCATGTTTTCAGTTCCGGTGCAGTCGATCAGGCACACTCCTGATGTTTATTTAAGCGGTTACGCTACGACTGATAATCACATAGTCATCAGAACCCCTGAAAAACAGCGACTTTTCTCAGGAGCTTTTCCGGCAGACTTACGGCTTAAAATCGAAAATGCCGGAGAAAGTGCTGTTTATCAGGCCGAAAATTACGTAATCACCGCTGACAGTTTCGGAATCGCTGGGAAAAATTACCAGGTGCTGGTTGCCCGAAAGCTCGAATCAAACAGTTTCGAAACCGGAAAGTTCTTTTCGTTGCTGATCGTGGCTGGCGGTTTGCTGCTAACTGGTTGCTGGTATAAGGTAGTAACTGGCACCTCGTCAGTAAATGCCTCTGTTGCCGCCAAGTTATGGCTGGCACTGCTTGTTGCCGCCGTAATTCCGGTGATTACCGTCTATTTTGTCTCGAGTTTGTATCTTAGTGAAGACTATAACACGCGAATTGCCCAGGAAAAGGTTGATCTGCAGCGTTTTATCGATCTCTTTGAATTGCGTGATAATTTTGCAACCCCGCTGGGCTGGAAAATGGTGAATGACTGGACTTTTGCCAGTTCAACCCGTGAAATAATGCTGAGACTCAACAACGCATCCGGTGCAGGCGAGGTTGAACCGCTGAAAGCAGAATTAAAAAAAATGACTGATGCGTGGCACCGCCGTGCCGGTAGTCTTGACCGCAATGTTTTTAACTTTTCGATTCGCGATATTGCGGTTTCGGGCAAATCTGGCTGGGATTTTGCAAGTTCTGGCATCGGAAACAAGGAAATCACTCAGTTTGGTGTGATGTTGCAGCAGATTGCCAGAAACCTGGTTAATCGCAGAAACCAGCCGGTCAATCAGGGCATCAACAGCAGTGAACTGGCTGGAGAAATCGCCGTCGAAACTGGTTTGCAGACAGTGCGTGCTCTTTTTGGTGATGATGCTTATATCAGATTGTCTCGTGGTCTCGGCTTGCCGGTGGTAATGAATGTACTTTCCGGAACTGCCGGTATCGTAATTTTTCCGGTGCCTTCGATCAAGGATCCTGACTACATAATGGTCTGGATGGTCATGTTTGATTTTGAAGGCTACCTCAGTCGCGTTGCCCAGAATTACCAGGGCAGCTACAAGATTTTACCAGTTGAAAATCACCGTTATGGAACGCTGGTTAAATCTGGAGACGCATCATTACGCAGGCATTTAACTACGGCAGCCTCGATGATTGCGGCTTCCAATCTGCCGGTGAGTGGCACTTTAGATTACAATGGCGGTTCATGGTTGATGGAAGGCCGACCCGGTGTGACCCAGATGACTTCAATGCTTCTGGCAATGGCCCCGGAAGAACCGATCCTCAAGGTTGTCAGCCATTATCGGCGCTTATTCAATGGCCTTTTGATACTGTCGTTGTTGTTGATTCTTTTTGTGGCGCGGGGCGTGGCCTCAGATATTCTTCAGCCGGTTGCCAGCCTGATGAATGGTATGCGTGAGGCTGGGAGCGAAAACTATGGGTATCGCATCAGAATCGACCGGGCTGACGAACTTGGCGCCCTGTGTGATTCTTTTGATGCGATGATGCGTGGCCTCGAAGAAAAGAGCCTCATGGGGCGAATGCTTTCGAAAACAGCTCTGAAGGTGACTTTGAAGGAACAGGCGCAACGCAGTCGCAAGGCCGATTACGCTTTTGTTTACATCGGCATACCAGATTTTTCCACCTGGCTGAAGGGGGTTCCGGCAGAGCAGATGATTGCTGATCTGAGAAGTCATGTTGCCGGCATTTCTGGAATCATCATCAGTAACGGTGGTGACATCGACAAAATTATCGGTGACAAGATTCTTGCAACTTTCAATGCCGAACGTGGGCTGGCTGCGGCGGCTGTGGCGGCATGCAGCGCGGCCCGTGATATCGTGGTTGCTGAGAATCGCAGCCAGTTTCCGTTTCCGGTGGCAGTGGGTGTCAATCTCGGGTCGGTAATCAACGGGTTTCTCGGGGTCGGCGAAAAGAGAGACTTTACGGTTATTGGTGACGCTGTTAACGTCAGCGCCCGCATTGAAGGCCAGGCCGAAAAGCTGCGGTATCAACGCTGCCTGGTTTCTCAAACTGTCTATGAGCTGGTTTCACATGATTTTGCGGCTCGCGAACACGGTGAGGTCGAGCTGAAAGGGAAATCTTTGCCTTTGAAGGTTTATCAGCTTACAATCTGATATACATCAGATATGAAAGACAGGCTGAGTAACCTTACACTTGTATTGCTGCTTTTTCTGCCGCTGCTCGCTCTAAATATGGGCTGGCGCGAGGTTAGCGGTATTCTTGAACGCTGGAAAACCCAGGAACAGGAACGTTACGCCAGTCAGAAACTTGGTGAAGTAGCTGCCAACACTGATCTTTCGCAGCATCTTGCCGAGTATGCGCTGCGATTCAGGCAAGGCATGCTGTCGCTTCTGCAGGAATACCCAAATAAGCTCATCGGCCTGCCTTTTGGTGAACTGGGGCAGAGCATTTTTGCCAGGCCTTTTCCTGACCATGTGTTGTGGGCATTTACCGGCAGACCGAATCAGGATTCTCCTGAAGTGGCATTCTGCAGCGAAAAAGCCGTTAGCCGTCGGCCAATGGAAATGATTTTTCGTGCCCTGGTGCTTGAAAACCAGGAAAAGAGCAGGGGTTCAGACGAAAATCGCCGCAACGAAAAACTGCTGCAAAAAGTATTCGGCACTTGCTGTACTGTTCAACTGCTTGCCGGGTTTCAGCGTGGTATCGCTACTCCGGTAATTTATAACCGCGTGCCATCTTTTCTGGTCTGGGATTACGGCGAAAATTCTGATGGTAACATGGCCGGTTTTTTTATAATTGTTCCCAGAAATCAGGATCTTGATGCCGCCGCACTGGCGATGGCGGCCAGAAAAACCAGTCTGGGCGCTGAGGTAAGCGGCGGCTTTGTGAAGATTTTTTCGGCCGGCAGCCCTGATATGCTGTTTCCGGAAACAATTGGCCGTTCAGCAAGTTTTAGCAGTTGGCGCAACAACCTCGGTGTGGCACGCGAGAAACTCGATGAATGGGAAAGAAACGGATTTCCATGGGGCATGCGCCTTGGAAACTTTCGACTCTACACCCGCATTCTTCCAGCCGAACGTCATCTGGCATTGTTGCTGTTGCCAGCAGTTATGCCGGGTCATCAGCCAGTCTGGCTGATGATGGTCAACCTCTGGTGCGTGGCTGCCGTAATGATGGTGATCTTGCGCGGCTTGATTCTTGGCATCTGGCCTTTTGCCAGCATCAACAGCCGGTTCGCGGTTGCGTTTCTGCTGGCGGCAACCTTGCCATCGGCATTGTTTATCACTTCAGCGACTGCCTATGTTTTTGAGCGCTACAAAGCTGACGAGAATAATCTCGAAGAAACGCTGGTCACAAGCTTTTCTGATTTTGACGCTGGCAAGGAAGCCCTCGAAAACGATTACCGTACTGCTTTTTCGGCCATGAAGTCTGACGCCGGTATTATGGGTATTCTCGCAGAGCAAGGTGTTGGTGGCAGCCAGGCTGTTTTTGCCAGACTGCGCCAGATCGCCGAAAGCCAGGCCAGAAACATTTCCATTTCAGGGGTTGCGGTTTATGATCTCGCCGGGAACCTCGACTCAGACTGTCGCGGCAACATTCGAAAGGTTGATTTTGCTACCATAGCGAAATTTTATGGTCTGCCGTTCACTCTTAATCTGAGAAAGGCAGTCAGCAGCGAAGAACCGGGGCTGGTGTTGCCTGAACACAAAATCGACCAGAATAATCTGATAGCGATTCAGGCTTTCAAACGCGGCAACGATAAACTTGAGAATGAGCTTGAACGATACCGTAACAAGGTTGTCAGAACTGATTTTGGCCGTGGGTATCTTGATTATATTTATGATTTTATCAATATCGACGGCCGAAATCGTTTTGTGCTGATGGTCGCCTGGCTTGAATCCGATATTGATCGGCAGGTCATTCAGAACAGTGCTAACCAGCTTGGAATCAAAGCCCCACAGATAAGGCTCGCAGCTTTTAAACGCACTGCCAATGGTGAAGAAACCATTCTCAAGCCTGATCGGGCTTTCAGTGCTGAGCAATTACGAGCCTGCCGGCGGATATCCGACTCGGCTTTCAGCATAAAATCAGGAGTGTTAAAAACTTCTGCAGCCGGTATGTCAGTGGTAGCTTATGCTTCCAGGCATTTCGACCGGACAGTGCTGCTTGGCGCTATCGATCATGCCCTAAAGAACAGCGATCATAACTGGCGGGTCGGCATTTTTATGCTGCTGGCGTTGCTGGCAGGTTTTATGCTCTTTGCCAGTGCTCTGGCGCTGTGGATAAGAATTGTCAAACCACTGAAGTCAATTAAGGGTGCCTTTGACAAGGTTGAAGGGGGCAGCCTGGTTAAGCTGCCAGTTGCAGAACGTGCCGATGAGATCGGTCTTCTGCAGGGTGAATTCAATAACATGATTCACGGGCTTGAAGAACGACACCGGCTGGCTTCTATGCTTTCTGAACACGCTGTTGCCGCGGTTGCCAACACTTCTCAGCAGGGGCGGTCGGCGCCCGAAAAATTTTCCGGCGTTGTGATGATTTCAGATATTAGAAGCTTTACCACCATGTGCGAACAGCATCAGGCCGAACTGGTGACCGCCCTCTTGAATGAGCATATCACCTGTATGGCTACCGTGATTAATCAGTTTGGCGGCAAGATTTACAAGTTCATCGGCGATGCCATCGAGGCGGTATTTGTTGATGATTACCGGTTTCTGCAGAACCCAGGGTTGCGCGCCGTGCTGGCCGGCAATGCCATGTTGCAGAAATTGCAGGAAATCAACGGGCAGCGGCAGAGCGCCGGCCTGTTCGTTTATCGTATTGGTGTGGGTCTGGCGGCCGGTGAATTGATAGCCGGCGAAATTGGCAGTCAGAACAGCAGGCGCGACTACGCCATGTTTGGCAGTGCTTTCAAACGGGCTGAAGAATTTGAAGCCCTCACCCGGCATTTTCCTGACTGGCCCCTGATTGCCGACCATCACGTCGTTGAAGCCTCAGAAAAGAGCACGTTTCTCTGGAACGAGTTCAATCACAACGGTGAATATGTTTTCAGCCTTAAAAGAGCACCGATCGATTCATCGATGCCGCCTGTTGTCATTCAGCCCGTTGAGCCTGAATCTGTTTCGTTGCCGGCGGTTGTAACAAAAGAAAAGCCTGATACAGATGAAAATCAGCTGAAAGAAGCTGTTCCGTGGCGCGGGTTAATCTTTCTGGCCGGCTTGTTCTGTATAATTTTTCCGATGGCGGCCTGGGTTTTTTCGGGCCTGACCAGCGGCGAAGCCTTGCGGAGCCAGGACGAAAAGAATGCCCGGGATTTCTGTGAGAGCATTTTTGCGCGTCTCAGGGTGCCAGATGCGCGGCAGGTGTTTCTTGAGCAATATCTCGACGATTTGAGCGAGGATATGTGTGATTTCCCATGGAGCCCGCAGGGCGTGGAAGCAAAAGCACTTAGGGCGGCCGGAGAAACCATGCTGGTTAAGCTCAAAAGCACCGGTCTGAAACCGATTGTGGCGACGGTGCTTCACAAGCCGGGTGGCGCAGACGTGACCGAACTTAACGCTGACTGGAATCTGTTGTTGCCAGCTGGCAACGCTTCTTCGGCGCTTCTGTTAACTGAATACCTCAAAACTCTGGCTAAACGGCGTTACCTGCGTAGCTATTCGGGCAATGACACTTTAATTGAGCAGGCCAGTTTGCTTCTGGGGCTAAGTATGGAACTCAAATACTTTTTTGATGATGCATACGCCAGGGTAATTGAAACAAGGCGTGATGGCCGCGAGAGCTATCTTTACTGGCAGCCGTTGTTTTTGCGCAATCCCGTATTGCTTGCCGAACTCCGAAAAAACCTTTCCAACCCGGTATTGCGCCAGAGCCCTTCAGAAAGAGATGTTCTGCAGATTGGCGGGGTGCTTTATCAGTTTTTCAAGGAAGATATTAAACCATGTTTTTTGAGTATCCTGAAGCAGGTGCTGACCAGGGAAAATGTTAAATTTGCCATTGTCGGGGCTGACGGTAACTGCTTTGTATCGAATGGTTTCCCGCTTGGTACTGATGCAGTAAGGTCAGGCATTGCGCCTTCTTTGCCGGGCTGGTTTATCAGCACCGAAAAGGTTTCTGAACAAGACTGCCAGTTGATGATTGCCGTTGAAATCAGGTCGACCGGCCGGGGCGTCGTCATACTGGCGTTGCTGCTGACGGTTCTCGCTGCTGGTTTCTGGTATAAAAGCGTGTTTTATGATGTCTTTATCGCCAGAAACTTCGCTTCTCAGCTCTGGTTAGGGCTGTTTGCCGCTGCTGTGGTGCCTATTACCTGCGTCTACACGGTTAATGAATGGTTTGCGATTGAGCAGCAGGACCTGAAAATAAAGGAAGAGCGGGTGCGGATAATCTCTGTGTTTGAGCAACTTGAGCGCCGCCAGTTCATGCAAGAAATTGCTGAATGGGAAAAAATACGTGACATTTCAGATTCTGAAGAATTTTCCCGGGCCGTAGATGCTGTCGATAAGCCCACGCCGGCCAACCTGAAAAAAATAGAAACGGTGGTGCGGGGTCAGGCTGATGTAGTGCATAAATTCACCGGCAGAACCAGTTTTGCTGAAATGGTTGTTTTCAGCAGCAGGGGCTGGCAGCATTCTGTGTACCCTGATGATATCAAGCGTGATGCCAGCGAGTTCAAAAGGTTTATTAACGGCTTTTTGACCAATCTGTTCAACGACATGGGAGTCTATGGCCGTGCGAGTTCTGACGATAACAAACCTGACGGTGAAGCGGTCAAAAACGAGATGACCAGAGATGCCGGCTTACAGATTTTTCGCACCATGTTTGGAGTTGATGCGTATTTTAATCTGGTGCATGGTTTGAATCGCTCAATGAAGCTTTTTTATTCGACCGGCACGGGTTGTCTGATGTTAATGCCCCAGCCTGACATGTTAAGACCCGACCGGATACTTTTCTGGATGTTCTACGATACTCTGAATTCGGCAATGCGGCGTACTTTTAAACGGGCTGGAACTCCTTTCCCCGTTTATGCAGAAGCAAAATCAAGCTATGGGGCGATGAAGCAACCATGGAATTGTGGTTGGGAACCTGATGTCAGCAGGTTCGCCCGCTGGTCGCTCGCTGCCCGGGCGCCGTTATCGACTCGCGGGGTTTTTGCCGGCCGTAATTGCCTGGTTGAAGCACGCATGGGCAGTCATAACGAGACAATGATCATGGTTGCGATGGCTCCTGAAGACGATATTCTCTCGGCCATAGAAAATTCACGCCAGCGTTTTCTCTTGCTCCTGGCGCTGTCGCTGCTGGCGATTGCGCTGCTTACATGGCTTGTTGCCGCCGACATTTCACTGCCAGTCCGCAATCTGATTGCCGGTGTGCAGAGTATGGCCGCTCAGCAGTTCGCTTTTCGCATTCAGACAGTTCGTCGCGACGAACTTGGTCAGATGTTGCAGGCGTTCAATAAGATGGCACAGGGTCTGCAGGAGCGAGAACTGATGGGAAAAATGGTTTCAAGGGCTGCTCTTCGGGTGGCCGGCGACGAAGAAAGCCTTCGACAGGCCGAAGCCGGCAAGCATCTTCAGGTCACCGTCATGTATCTTTCGGTTCCAGGCTTTAATAGCCTGCATGACAGTCTGTCGCCAGCTGAACTGCTTGCTAGAACCAGCGTTCAGATCGATGTGCTCTGTGGCATTATCATGAATAATGACGGCGAAGCCGATAAAATCATCGGCGAAAAAATTCTCGCCTATTTTTACAGCCCTGCCGGCCTGCGAGACAGTAATGCCATGGCCATGCATGCCCTGAGTTTGATTGATGAAGCGGCCCGGGATGGCCTGCTGCCGTTTCCGGTGGCTGTGGGGCTGCATGCCGGCGATATCATTGCCGGTCTGCTTGGTATCAGCAGCAAACGTGATTTTACAATTATTGGTGATACGGTCAATACCGCAGCACGCATCAATGCCAAGGCTGCAGAACTCAGCGCCGACCGTTATCTGATCAGCGAAGCGCTTGCCCGGGCCGCCGACAGTTATAATACAGAAGCGCACGGCAGCGTTCAGCTTAAAGGAAAAGCAGACACGGTTGATCTGCTGCGTGTCAGGTTTCAGTCGTCTGGCGTATGACGCGGCGAGGCGTGTTAAGGATTTTTTTGTTCCCTGGTTATATCATTAAGATATAGCTCGAACTCGCCGGATATCGCGGGGACTTTTTCGTCTTTAAGGCGCATTGAGCCAAGAATGACCGGGTTGCCGGGTTCGGGTTCACTTTGAGTCAACGATACATGGCCGAGGGGCATTGGAAGTTTTTTTTCGTCGCTGTCAGAGCCAGAATGGATGGGGAATTCTTCGCTGAACAGATCGGCTTCGATTTTAACTGTTTCGAAGAGGGTGACTTTGAGATTATAAGGGTAACCGCCGATTACCAGTTTGCCCTTGATCTGGGGCTGCTGCTCCTGGGCGGTGTTTTTATCGGGGCCTGCGTTGGGTGACATGGCATTTCTGTCGGCATTCTCGCTGATGAGAATCAGCTTAACTGTCTTAAAATCTTTGCCCTGAAAAGCAAACCCAAGGCCCTGGGCCAATATCTTCTCGTTGTTTTCGGTGGCGGGCTGGGCAAATGCACTGACAGTGCATAAAAAAAAGCTGATCAGCAGACAAGATAAAATTCTTTTCATGCTATTTCTCCTGAGTTCGAATTCTAATATAATTCTAGCAGAGAATTCTCTGGCTTGTGAGTATCTGTTTTGCTTAAGGATTGTTAAGTGATGAAATTTTCATTATCAAGAGTTGCCATGGGCATACTGCTGTTAATTCTTGCCCTGTGTAGTGCCCGGCTTTCGGCTGCTAATTTTCACAAACTCGTCGTTGATGGCGAACTCGAGGCGGTGCGGCGCGAGATCAGTCGCGACGGCGAATTGGCAACCATGAACGACGAACTGGGCCGTTCGCCGTTGCATCTGGCGGTTATTCACGGGCACATGGCACTGGTTAACGTTCTGATTAATGCCGGCGCAGATGTCAATGCCACTGATCGCCTGAAAAATTACACGCCTTTGCATTATGCGGCTTTTTATCGGTTTCCGGGTATTACCCTGTTTTTGCTTGGTCGCCGGGCTGATTATCTCATGGCTGATCGCGATGGTAACCTGCCGATGCATATCGCTGCCGCCACCGGTTGCCCGCAGATCGTCAAAACCCTGATTCAGCACAAAGCCAGCCCTGATTGCCTCAATAACAACTGGCAGACGCCCCTGCATCTCGCCGCCATAAATTCCGGAAACCGCCACAATTTTCCGGCGGCATCCGACAGCGATGCTGATTATCTCGAAGTTGCCAGGTTGCTGCTCGAGGCGGGTGCGACAACGGGCATTCACGATATCTGGCGCAATCTTCCCGAGACCCTGGCCTGGCAGAATGGTCGCCGTTCAAGGTTTCCCGGAAACTTCGCCGCTCTGATGAAAGAATTCCGCCGCATGCAATAATTCTTTACTATCTGACCACAATTTTATTACACTGACAGGGTACAAAACCTAATAATCAGGTAGTAATGATGAGCGAAACCAAAAGAGCCCTGCCTGGCTTTTTCAGAAGTATCAAAGTCCGCGCCTGGATCGGGATTTTTTTCCTGACCCTGCTGCCGTTGCTTTCACTGGGCATTTATGCCTTCAATATTCTCGGCGATATAGCCCGTAATATTCTCATCGAGGGTAATATTCAGGCTTTTCAACAGGTTAAATACGAAGTTGATCAATACGTTTCGGTTTATGATGACCTTAATCGTTACGTCGCCAGCGATGCCCGACTGAAAGAGCCGGCATCAGAAGGCGCGTCACAAGCGCTGCAGCAACTTGATCAAGCCTACGAATACGTTGATCGCCTGGTTATGGTTGCTTCTGACGGTACTTTGCTGGCGCATTCAAGGCCTGACCGCGAGGCGATCACCTCGCTGACCGTTCCAGAACAACTTCTGCTCCAGAATGCTTCCCAGAGTATCTTTTTCTCTCCCGAAGCCTTTCATGTTAAGGCGAACGTTGCCGATTCAGCTTCGGGTGCGGTTGTCATGTCTACGGTTTCGTTTCTTAGACTGCGAAAGTCTCTTGAGGGCCTGACTTTCGGCACCAACTTCCGTTATTTCCTCGTCACGCAGAACGGTGAAAACATTCTTGAGCAACCAGATTTTCCAAAAGAATTGATTTCTGATCTCATGGAAAAACCATGCGGAGCCTACGATCTGTTGCCGAAAACCAGTGGCACCCCGCCCCAGGTCGCGATTTCATTGCCCATTCTTCATTATGGTCTACGTATTTTTGTTTTTCAAAATGCCAGCGAAGTTTATGCGGTGGCCAGGTCAGTTGGGCGCAAAACCTTTAATTTCGTCATTATGCTCTCGGTTGTAGCGTTTTTTCTTGCTACCTGGTTCAGTATTCGCATGACCAGCCCCGTAATCGAAATTGCCCGCAAGGCCGACGAACTCAGTGAAGGCAATCTTGAAGCCACTGTCGAGATCAACCGCAACGACGAACTGGGTTTTCTCGCCGGCTGCTTCAATAACATGAGTCGCCGCATCCGCAAGAAAGTTATGGAACTCAGCGCCCTCTACCGCGTAACTCAGTTGATCAATACTTCTGCTACTTATCAACAGGCTCTCGATGGCTGTCTTGAACACCTGGTTGAGATTTTTCAGGCTCGCCGAGGCTCAATCATGCTGCTCAACGAAGATCGCACCCTGCTGCGTGTAGAAAGTTTTAAGTCAGCATCAGGTTCAAAAGAAGCCGAACCTGCACCAGGCCATTCTGAAGCCGCTGCGCCCGGCCCGGCCAAAAAATTTGTCCTTAAGGTCGGAGAGGGCATTGCCGGCGAAGTCGCCCGTAGTGGTGAACCGATTCTATGCATGGACTGCCGCACCGACGAGCGCTTTAAAAACTACGACAGCAGCGCGGGCACGCGTTCACCTGATACTCTGATTTCAGTGCCGCTGACGGTTACGGGCAATACGATGGGTGTCATCAACCTTGCTGATCGTTCAAACAGCCGGCCGTTTACCTCAGAAGATCTAGATCTGCTGCTGGCGGTGGCCAATCAGATGGCCATGTCGATCGATAACGCCAGACTGCATGAAATGTCGATCGTTGACGCGCAGACTGAGCTGTATGTGCGCAAATTTTTTGAGATTCGCCTCGAAGATGAAATCAAGAGGGCCAGGCGCTTCGGGTTCCCGCTGACCCTGGTGATGTTCTCGATCGATGGCTTCGCAGCCCTTAAAGACAAGTATGGTCAGCCAGCCTGCGATGCCGCTCTTTTCGAAATTGCCAGAATTCTAAAAGATTCGGTGCGTGCCACTGACATCACGGCGCGTTCGGGTTCTGACGAAATGGCCGCAATTCTAGCTCATACAAGCGCCGAACAGTCGCTCATTTTTGCTGAACGCCTGCGCGAGCGTATTTCGGCTTTCGAAATCAAACGAGATGACTTCGCCTTTAAAGTTACGGTCAGCATCGGAATCTGCCAGTATGATACTACGGTCGATCGGCATTATCAGCTGGTTAATCGTGCCCAGGAAGCGATGAAAACCAGCTGTGAACGTTGTAATGTTACCACCACCTGGCAAAGAAAGGATCTTCACGATGCGCAGAGCTAGAGTTATTTTGCTGGCAATGGTTTTGTTGCTGTCGGTGACTCTCGCAGCCTACGCAGCCACTGATTACCAGGTCAGATTGATTAAAAAATTCTATTCGATCGGCACTGCCAGCGTCAATGGCACCTATTACCCGGTTGGTAACTCGATTGCACGGTTGTTTGGCAGCATGCTCAATGACATAGAGGCGATTGCTGAACCCACTGCCGGTTCGCTGGCCAATATTGAATATCTGCGTCGAGGTCAGATCGATCTGGCGCTTATTCAGAGCGATGTCGCCTGGATGGCCTTCAACGGCACCCACTATTACTCGGCTAATCGCTTCAGAGAACTGCGAATCCTGGCTTCTCTGTATTCAGAAGTCATTCAGATTGTGGTCAGGGCTGATTCTGATATTAAAACTATTCATGACCTGAAAGGCAGACAAATTGCCGTTGGCGAACGAGAAAGCGGCAGCGCTGCCAGTATCGTATTCGTGTTGTCGGCCGCCGGAATGCAACCCGAAGACTATTCTCTGGTCTATGAGCGATTCACCAGAACCACTGAATCTCTGCGTGATGGTGTTGTAGACGCTATTGCCTATGCAGGCGCCATTCCGGCTGACGGTATCAGCAGACTGGCTGCCAAAGTGCCCTTGCGCCTTATCGAAGTACCGGTTGCAGTGCGTGATAGCCTTATTAAAGATTTTCCTTATTTTTCGGCCGAAGTTATTCCCCAAAAATCTTACCCGGGCCAGGAACAAGCTATTCAATCGGTTGGCTTCAGAGCACTGCTTGCCGGCACTGAGAACCTCGACCAGAAAGAAGTCGAGGCGATGTTGCAGGCAATATATGCGAATCCAGAGCAGATAAGCGATCAAAATAATATTATCATCAGGCCTCGCTTCGAAGAAGGTCGTAAGGGGCTGCAAGATGATATGCTGCATGCCGGTGCTCTGCGTTTTTTCAGCAAGCCACCCCGCCGGTAACTTGTTAATGCGGCCTTTGTTGGCATCTGGCGCTAACTTTTTGTTTCATTATAATTAAAAGATATATTTCAACTGTGAGGTATTTATGAAAAAGCTAACTGGCATCAGAGCTGCGATACTTTTGCTTGCCTTTGTTTTTGCGGCCGTATTTACTGGCCAGGCGGCTTCTGATGATGCTAAAGCTCTTTTTGACCGTTATCAGGCTGTTTATAAAAATTATCGTGAGGCGGTAGACAGCCGCGCCGACGCCCAGACGATCAAAGATCTGGCGGCTGAACTTCAAGATGCCTGCCAAGCTTATTATAATTCTATCGGAATGACCGCGTCTTTCAAGTCAGATGATTCTACTGACCCGGTTCTCGACGGCTCAACCCGCAGCAAGAGTGAAACTGAGAATTCCAGGGGCGGCGTTGCCACTCCCCGCAAGGTTAAGAGCGCTGAACAAAAAAAATATGATGCGCTGATTCTCGCCCTGAGCGCCGCCGACCGTTCGAACAGACTCGACAGTCTTCAGAAACAGCTTGAAGCATTTATCGCCGGCTGTCGCGATGAAAACCTGCTAAAAGAAGCAACTTTTCAACTGGCTGATCTCGTTCTTGAACGCACCAGCAGCTTGACTATGGCCCAGGATGTTCTGCTGAAATACGCCAAAAACACCCGAAATGCCGAAAATCGCCGCCAGGCAATGGCCAGAATTAAAATGCTGCATTCAAAATCGATTGTGGCGCAGAAACGTGAAGTGTTCCGCACCATTCAGCAGACGACTATAAACAAATGGGGAAAGTATTCATCCACTTCCTGGCTTGCCCTGCCGGTCAAGATTTTCGGTCTCGGTTCATACGCGGTGAGCAATGTGCAGCGGCGTTTCAAAGCCCGTGAACTCGATAAAGCTCTTGAAGACTTTGACAAGTCGGTGCTGGCCACTTACCCGGCCGGCTCAACCGATGCGCTGACCCGCTCACGCCTGGTGCCGCTCAATCGGGTGCGCCTGCTTGCCAATGGCCGAACCAGTTTCCATTACCGCTTTGAATATGCCAGACGCGCCCAGTCGACTCTTTTTGTTCAGACCCTGTTGTATCAGGATGACGAAACCGGCAATCAGTTGACCGATATCATGATCGAGCGTGCTCAGGCCGGTGTCGATGTCAGACTGATTCTTGACGATTTTTTCTCTTTCGGCAAAAAAGACGGGGTCATTCAACGCCTGCGCAATGGTGGTGTCAAGGTTCTGATCAATAACCCGATTCTTAAGAATTTGCTCAAGGCTAACTTCAGATCGCACCAGAAACTGTTTATTATTGATGATACTATTGCCATTGTCGGTGGCATGAACATTGGCGATGAGTATGCCAAAGGCGAGATTGCCGAATATGGCTGGCGCGATACCGACGTTGAAGTTCAAGGCCCCGTGGTTCGCGATATTCTCGACCTTTTTGAACGCAACTGGGAAGACCTCACCCTCAGCAAATCCAACGAAACTGGTGCGCTCAGCAAATACAAAAAAGCAAAAAGTGATGTCAATGCTTTCAAAGGGCTTAAAACTGTTGATAAGCTTATTCGTGGCCCGATTCCGGTCTATTTTGCCGAACCGCCGATTCGCGATGAAGTTGATGCGCGTTTTGTCACCACATTTCCGATCAATGAACAGGACGACAACGTACTTGATCTATTTGAAATCTATCTGAACCGCGCCCGCAGCGAGGTTGTTTTTGAATCGGCATATTTTATACCTACTGACCGTCTGGTTACCGCCATTGAAGACGCCGTGCAGCGCGGCGTTGAAGTCAAGGTCATCACCAACTCTATTGAATCTAACAACCACCCGAGTGGCGGCTGGGCGGGCCGTGAATCGTATGAAAAGGTGTTGCGGGTCGGCGCTCGCATTTTTGAATACCAGGGCGCTCAGACTCTGCATTCCAAGGTCAGTCTTTTCGATAATTTTGCCGTCACTCTTGGTGCTTATAATGTTAATTCGCGCAGCCACAGCAGCGACTCAGAAGACGTCATCGCCTTCGAGGATTACCGGGTTGCCGCAGTTTTCAGGCGAATGCTTGATAAAGACTTCGCCCGATGCCGCGAAATTACCCTCGAAGAGGCCCAGGCCTGGGACAGCGATTTCATGAAGAAGATGCGTATGGAATTCTTCAATCTCTTCAAGTTTCTTTTCTGATCCGAGGAAAGCTTAAATCTCGACAGGGCCTGATTCAGTGCTTTGCGTTGTCTGTCGTTCAAATGACCTGTGATGTATTTTTGTGTTGCTGAACTGCCGGTGATACGGTAGAATCAAGCTTTGAGATAATAAGCTCTGAAAAATAACAGGAGCCGGAACATGGATCAGCAACGCAAACTGCAAAGCCTCGAAAACATTATTCTGATGAGCGAGACTTTGTTGACGACTTTTGATGTGGGCGAACTGCTCGACGCGCTTGTAGACAGCGTAACCTCATTGCTCGACGCAGAAGGCGCCACTCTGTATCTGATTGATCCTTTCGAAAAATGCCTGACTTCGCAGAGCATTCACAGCAGCGGTATTAAAGAAGTCACTGTTAAAATAGATAATACTTCAGTTGCCGGTTATACGGCAGCCAACCGCCGTTCTATTCATATCA
>DAOPYA010000018.1:0-56025 GCA_035352635.1 Candidatus Rifleibacterium sp. | reverse complement strand
CGACCCTTGCTAGTGTACTCAAACAAAAAACCCGCTGATGAAGCGGGTTTTTTGTTTACTGGGATTCAACGAGGCTTGATCCGGCCAGATAAGGTGAACCATAAAGTGCCTGCACTGACTTTTTTTGCCTGTTATTGCGCTTCTGTTGAGGTCGATGATCTCGACAAGTTTAGAGGATGCAAACCATGACCAACAATTCAGAAATTCTTATCTACTCAGCTCCCGACGGAACCATCAAGATTGATGTTCAGCTTGAGAATGACACCGTTTGGCTGACTCAAGCCGACATGGCCAGGTTGTTTCAAACTACCCAGCAGAATATCAGCCAGCATTTGCAGACTATCTACGAAGAAAACGAATTAACATCCGAAGCAACTAACAAGAAAATCTTGTTAGTTCGCAAAGAAGTCACCAGAGAGGGTCGCTTTCTTCGATGACCGTATCGAAGTCGAGAACCCGGGTATTCTGATGCCTGGTATGACCATCGAAGACATGAAGAGCGGTGTCTCCAAGATCCGTAACCCGGTAATCGCAAGGGTATTCCGTGAGTTGAAGCTGATCGAACAGTGGGGCAGTGGGGTGCGTAGTATCTTCAAAGAGGCTGGAAAGCAGAATTTGCCAATGCCGGAAATTATTGAGATCGGCATGCGTGTAAGATTTATTGTCAGTTTCGCTGAGATAGTGCCTCTACGTGGCGAGCCGAAAAAGACCCGTGGTACTATGGGGCGTGTCGCCCCGCAGGATACCCCCCAAGTCACCAGTCAAGTCACCAGTCAAGAAATATCGCCGGTCAAAAAGCTTGTTTGTGCTCTGGATAGAGTTATGAGCAGTAAGGAAATCATGCTTGTGCTTGGCCTTAAGAGTCGGAAGCATTTTCGAGAAGAATATTTGTCTCCGTCTTTGAAGGCTGGTCTGATAGAAATGACCCTTCCGGATAAGCCGAACAGCCGTCTGCAGAAGTATCGGCTAACTGAGGCCGGTAAGGCGTTGATTGTTTCGTCAGGCTCATGATTGCCAGGTTAGTTGTAAATAAATCTTATGCAGCTGTATATTTATTCTGCGAAAAGGCCAGAGTGAAAGTAAAAAAGTTTGCTGGAAGGCGATTTTTTTGACCGTGGTATTCGACCGTGGTTACTTGTTCGATTCCGTAAAACACAAGGGAATAAACGATGGTGACGCTGTCGAATTGTCTTTGCACCTGGCGCTATAGCAGATAAAGCTGACTGATCGATCATCACGCCCCGACATAACCCTTATAACAAAAAAACATGGCAAAACATGTTTCTGCAAATCGAGAAGGCTTGTTCTAATCGGGGAATTGGGAGGCCGTGTTCGTAATATCTTGCGTGCTGTTGCCGAACTTAAGGTTCGCGAACTGCTGGTTTTGTTGATTTGCATCTGGTTTATCTGTTTTCTCTGGGGGTTACGATTATATAAAGCAGATAACAGCAGGGCAGCAGCAGGGTTCTGATAAAGTTTTCTGCCGCTGCCCGCATGATTTCTGCCTGAACCATACCCTGGGCGAAACGGATTGCCCAGAGAAGCAGCATCGTTGCAATCAGAGCCACGGCCAGACGTTCCTGGTTCAGACTTCGGCCATTGGTGCCGGCAGCTTCTACCTGGTCTGTTGATGCAGAGATGACGGGTTCCCCGGGTGGCGGGTAAAGAAGATTGGCAACGGTTGCAGCGAGACCCTGCCTGAAGATCAGCGGCAGCAGGGTCAGAGCCAGCCAGGCAGTCTGCCAGCCGCCAAGATAGTCGGGCACAACCCGATGGGTGAGCGAGAAGGCGAACAGCGCAAGTTTGCATACCCAGGCCACAGCGTACCAGAGCAGAAATGCCGGCAACCATGGCAACGCCGCAGCAAGGTGTTCGCGAAAGAAGGCGGTACTGATCACGACGTTTATTTCCATGAGTATAAAAAATACCGCGAAGATTTTTATGTGGCGTCTGGCCGGAACGAAACCTGCTGCAAGCCCTAGACTGAAAAAGACGAGCATGGCGGCCGGTAGCGGCATCTGCAGAAGCGGGTGCGCGTAGCCTGAGAGCAGCAGAAACCAGACAGAAATGGCAAAGCACCAGGCGTAGGCGCCTCTTTCCCGCGAGTCCGAGCCGGCGGCGAGCCCGGTTACCAGAGCGAAAAGCCCTGCGATGGCAAAAAGCGCCAGAAACGCGGCTGCCAGCCATGGAGACAACTGTCGCCCCGACAGGGTTCTGGTAATGGCTGCAATCAGTATCGGGTCATATTGTTCGGTGAAATGGTCAGATAGCCACGAAACAACCACCTCGTCAGGCGGAATCAGCCGCGCGAAATCTCCAATAACGTCAGCGGCCGGAAAAATCTGGTCGAAGCCTCCGACAAACCCTTTTATTGGCAGGTGCGCGGGCAGGCGTGCAGAAAGCTGCGACCCCAGAATTATCACAAGGTCAGTCGGGCTGCCCGCCGCAGCCATATATTCGAGAGATGGCGGCCCGCCGTCTGAATGGCCGAGCGCAACAACCCGGGCTGGCCGGCCCACGCTTCGTTCAGAAGCACTTCTGATCGCAGCGATTTCTTCGCTGCGTTGGCGAATACCGTCGTCAGTTGAGAGAACTGTGCTGTCGATCAGCAGGCTGTCAACGCCATGCAGCGCCAGGGCAAAGGCGATCGGCAGAAAAACTTCTTTGTGCGAATTCGTGCCATGGGAAAAAATGGCGAGCGTTCGCGGGCCCGGGCTGTCTGCGCCGTTATAGCGCAGAAATCTGGCTGAGTTGCTTCCCGATGAAGGTGGCTGGTAATCAAACTGCCGCATGGCAACGAATGTGATCGTGATGACGACCAGAAAGCAGACAAATAGATATCGACGGATTCTCATTCAGTGATTGCAGAGCGGGTAATTTTCAGAAAATGTTGCTCGACTGTTTCGATGGGTTCTTGTTCGAAACTCATGGGCCTGAGTGGCATTAAATGCTTGCCAGATTCATAGCACAATTGGTAGTTCAGGGTTTCGAGATGGGCCCATGACTTATTGCTGATCTGGTGAATTGCATGTCTCATGTTTTTGTTCTGTCATGGCCTGGTGCGCCACCTCGCGTTAAATGCCGCAGCAAATAATAACACCTTTGCCGAAATTGCAGCAACCTGAAACAAAAAAACCGCATTCAAAGCTGAAGTCACTTTGAGATCTGACGCTCATGCCTGCGCCGGCAATGATTTTGAACGGGCTGGTCGTTTGGGTGCATGCGACAATAATTTTTTTTTTAATCTGCTGGGACTCTAAGAAAATCAGTCAGAGATGCCGATATATTGATTATAGACGAGGGAAAGTGTCAAAATTCAGGTCACGGAAGACAGACATGGAGACGAACTATGTATTCATCTGTCGTGAACAGCCTGGCTCCTTCGACGAGTATTACCTTCACCAGCCCGAATGGCGCATCGAAGAATTCCCTGAACTCATTTGCCGGCGAATTTGCCGAAGCTCTTAAATTGAGCACCAGTAACGCCATAGAGGGCGTGACTCAGACCGAGGCCCGCATTAAAGCGCGTTCGCCGGTCGATACAGCAATTCAGCGTGACCTCAAAGAAACATTCGGAATTGAACCGCACCAGCCCGGCGACCCGTTGCAGCCGCTCAATAAGTCGATGTGGGCGCTTCAGGATATCGACAATAATGGTAGTATCAGTGGGTCTGAAATTGAAGGCAATCTTGTGGCGGCGTCAGATATTTTTCAGAAGCATCTGAGCAGGTTTATCCGTGACGAAAACGTCTCTACCCGCCCGCCAATTGAACTGAGCATCTCTTCAGATGGCAGAGTCAGAGTTCAGAACGATCACCCCGACAAAGACAAAATCGAAAAACACATCAATGACAATTTTGAATTGCGTAATCTCTACGTCGGAATCAGCAGTTCCAGAGATATGCTGGCCATCGCCGAAGAGTCAATGCGCTTTCAGAAACGCTACGCCGTTGATCCGCGGGCTGCCGTGGCTGAATTTGCTCATCTCTTCAGCGGCAATTACAGCTACAGAACACAATTGACCATTGATGGCGAAAACTGGAATTACCTGACTCGTTCATCAATCCGCCAGTAGGGCCGACCGCCGCAGCAATCTATTCAAAAGATGCCACACCGCAGTATGAAACAAGCTCTGAGTGCTTGTAAATCATAAAACTCATACAAATATGCTATAATTTCGCGGTGAAAAAAATATGCATCAGATAAATCTCGAAACATGGAAGCGCAGAGACCATTACAGGCATTTCTGCAGCCTCGACGATCCTTACTGGGGAATTTCCACCGCGCTTGATTGCGCACACACCCTGCGAACGGCCAAACTGAAGGGTGAATCGTTCTTTTTGAGTTATCTTCATAAGTCTCTGATTGCTGCAAACCGGGTTGAAGAACTGCGATTGCGCATTGTCGACGGTCAGGTCGTCTGTTATGATAAGATAAACGGCTCTGCAACAGTGCTTCGCCCTGATGAAACTTTCGGGTGTTGCTATATCGAGTATTTTGAGGATTTTCAGACCTTTGCATCTGCAGCGGCAAAAGCCATAGAACAAACCAAAGCATGCTCCGGAATGTGCATTGATCAGAATGACCGGGCCGATCAGATTTATTATTCGAGCATACCGTGGCAGCATTTTACGGGCCTGACCTATTCAAAGTCGCTCAATTCGCAGGATTCGGTGCCAAGAATCACCTTCGGAAAAGTTGCGCCGCAAGGCCGCAAACAGATGCTTCCTGTTTCGATTCAGGTGCATCATGGCCTGGTCGATGGCCTGCACGTCGCCCGCTTTCTTGAGCACTTTCAGGAACTGCTGAACGCCGGGGCTGCCTAACCTTGGCCAATTTCAGTGCTTTCAGCGGCGACCCTCGCGGCAGGTGCAATTTGCATGCCCGATAACGGTTTGCCTGGTGTTTTGATGAAAATTTGCAGCGGAGGGTGGGGCCATGTATGACTTTATTGGCGATATTCACGGCTATGCCGATGAGCTGAGGGCACTGCTGACCTTAATGGGTTACCAGGCTGTCGATGGCGTTTTCCGGCACCCTGGCCGCCAGGCGTTTTTCACCGGCGACTTTATCGATCGCGGGCCGAAAATTCGCGAAACGTTGCAGATAGTCAAGAGTATGATCGATAATGGTCAGGCGCTGGCCATCATGGGAAACCATGAATTCAACGCCATCTGCTATAACATTGCCGACGGCCGTGGCGATTTTCTGCGTCGGCATACCGAAAAGAACAACAGGCAGCATGCCGAGACCCTGCGCCAGTTCGAGAGTTGCCGAACCGAATACCATGCCTGGATACAATGGTTCAAAACCCTGCCTATGGCATTTGAAGCCGATGAATTCAGAGTGGTGCACGCCTGCTGGGATGCCGGTCATATAAGCGCGATCCGGGAAGCCCTGCAGAGCGACATCTATTGCCAGAACGACACCCTTTCCGACCGGTTTTTTGCAATTGCTTCTGACAAGTATGAGCCTTTATACAGGGTTATCGAAGAAACTCTAAAGGGCAAAGAACTGCGACTGCCGGAAGGCCGCTTTTTTACCGACAAAGACGGCCAGGCCCGCCGGGAAATCAGAGTCAGATGGTGGCAGAACCCGCTGGGTCAGGCATGGAAAGACCTGGGTATTCACTTCGATCCGGCTCTACCAGAGGGGCTGGTCGATGCCGAACTGATCAAATCACCAGACTATTACCGCGAGACCGAACGACCCGTGTTCTTCGGCCATTACTGGTATAAGGGCGAACCCGCCCTGTTGCGCGGCAACGTCTGCTGCCTCGATTACAGCGTCGCCAAAGGCGGTCACCTGGTTGCTTACCGCTTCAACGGCGAAAAACAGCTCAGCAACAACAACTTCGTCGCCGTCGCCCGCCTGAGTCGTTGATACCCGACACCGCATCAGCATAGATGCTGTGTCGATCATTCAAGACAAACTCGACTGGTTGAGGTTTGAATATTCAGAGCCTGGTGAACAATCCTTCGGGCAGCGAAAAGCGCCGGGCCAGCAGCACGGCATGGCGTTTGTTCAGTCGGCGTTTTCCGGAGAGGATTTCTGATACAACGCCCTGGCTACCGATTTCTGTAAGGTCGCTTTGTTTGAGGCCCTGTTCAAGCATGAGATTTCGCAGCAACTCAACCCCGGAAACTGATGATATCTGGTGATGAGCGCGGTCGTAGTCTTCGACGAGCACTTCAAAAATTTCGAGCAGGCCGGTCAGCGGGTGGTGGGTGTCGTCGTTAACCAGATCAGCGAGGTGTTCCATGACTTTAACAGCCAGGTTATACTGTTGGCGCGAGTGAATGCGTGCCAGGGGCAATTCGCCGGCAAGTTTCGACCAGGCCGACTGAAGGTCGCCGCCGAACACAACCGGTTTTGCAATACTACTCATTTTTCCATGCTCCCTTGTCGTATTCTGAATGGGTCAGAACAAAACGCACATAAACCTTGCCACGGTTGAGTGAATGCCACAGATTATTCGATAATGATTGCCGGCAACATTGAATATGTAACGATCATTGCCGGATTTCAGCCGAACCCGGTCAACCGAGGGAAAAACCGCCCACAAATCATTGAAATCTCTATAAAGTCGCGATTCCAGGCAGGTAAACCAGGTTTGCATCGGGCCAAGACTCTCTGGATGAGAATCTACAAAGTCTCGAATTTTCGCCCAACTGATTATATGCATTAATTCACTCTGCTTTAACAATATCTCATTTTTTGAGATATTGTCGAGTGGTTTAAAATATGAAGGTTTGAACAACTGTAACAGTGTAGCCTTGCCCAGATACAATCTGGTAAGTCCTGTCTGGTGTGAAGGTCAAATACGCCGCCGCAGAATATTACTGTTATTTGTAAACATCTTTGCGATGCCCGACACGCACAATCAGAATGGTTAACACATTGTTGTCCTGCTGGTAAATAACCCGGTAATTCCTTATTCGCAATCGAAACTTCCCGGCAAATTTACCCTTAAGAGCCTTAATATCGCTTTTGAATAGCTCCGCTTTCCCGGCAAAGAGTTCCAGCTTATCAAGAATCATGTTCTGAGCAACAAAGCCGAGTTTCTTCATCTCTTTGACAACGCCGGCAGCAAATTCAAGTTTATACATTTACAGCCCAAGCTCTTTTTTGAACTCCGCCAGGGAAAGCACTTTCATTTTACCTTCTGCGATCTCATCCAGTCTTTTATCTGCAATCATCGTATCAATTGCATCAAAATACATTTCCAGAGCCTGTTCCACAATGTGGCTTTTTTTCGCGCCCAGTTCTTTGGCTATTTCATCAAGCTCACTGAGAATGTTTTTATCTAAAGTAAAAGAAACTCTTGGTCGTTCCATAAAAACTGATCTCCTGCTTTCGCATACTATTATACATATAATTATACGCGATTATTATCAAAAGACAAAATGTAACTTGTTTCCTAAAAATAGCGCTGCTATTTTTCGGAAAGGATAACTTGTGGCGGGGGTGGGGGATTGATGGCATAATGATAACGGGATTCGACTTTATTATCGGGAGATATTCAATGAAGAGGATTGCTCTGTTGATGGCAGTTGCGGCGGCGTTTTTTCTGACGGGGCCTGTCTGCGGCGAGAGTGGCAGATTTCTTGATTCGGCGGGTAACGTCAGAGAGCAACCTGATGCGAAGGGAAAACTGCTTTTCACCTCGCAGGCCGGCGATGAGTTCACGGTTATCGAGCGCCTGGGGGCCAAATGGGTGCGGGTGCAGCTCAAAGACGGGCGCAGCGGCTGGACCAACGTCATCAATGTTAAGTTCGACCCGGTGGCAGCCGTCGAGAAAGCTTCTGACGTTGCTGCGCCTGGCAAGCCCGCCATCACGAATCTGGCACCGCCAACAAAAGATACGAATGCAGCCGGCAGTGGCGAATTGCTGGCAGAAAACCAGCGCCTCAAAGATGAGGTTGCCCGGCTCGAACAAGAAAAAATGCTTATCGAAAGCAGCTCAACCCAGTCGCAGTTCGTCATCGAGAAGCTCAAAGAGGAACTCAGAAAGATGACCGAACAAAAAGAGCAACTGGCAGCCGAAAACCGGCAGTTGAAAAATAAATGAAACTTCACCGCGGTTGAATTCGTAACATGATTAGAGTTAACATGAACCTGTTGTGCCACGAAAATGGCAAACAGAGAACCGGCTACGGGGTACCGCCAGCAAAACGGGTCGAATTCATGATCTGATTCGCTGCTGTCACTTCGGGCCTCGAAAAAACGGAGGAAAGTGTATGAGAACTATTAACAGATTCTGGCTTCTTGCTGCTTTTTGTGCTTTGGTCACCGTTTGCCCGGTAACCGCACAGGATACCGGCACCGCGACCGCCGATGAAACGAAAAAAGAAGAGGTCAAGATTCCAGAAAGCACTGACATGACTCTCGGTGTTAAAGACAGCCCTGTCACTCTGCCCGAAAATTTCAGGGGCAAAGAAGCCGAAGAAGGCGATTTGCAGTGGCTCGAAGATGTTGGTGTTCTGATGCAGGAAAACTCAAACCTTTATAACGTTGATGCCGCCGCGATCGCTGAAGCCGCCAAGTTCAGCAGCGAACCGAACATCACGTGGGAAGTTAAGAAAGAAGACAACAGCGGCAACCTTGAAACCGAAAGCACCGACAACACCAACAAGGCCACCAACCCCTGTAATATCACCGACCCCGGTTATTATCAGGTTCATAACGGTGGCGCACGCCAGGTTTCTACCGCTGGTGGAGCCGAAGAAGATACCGATGCCGTTGGCCAGCCCAGCGACGAAACCAACAAAGACGATGAAGGCTCTGCAGAAGGCGAAACCAAAACCGTTACCGCCCAGCAGCGCATTGGTATCGAAGTTCACGACTGCACTTCTCCTGACGTCTGGGTAGCTTTCCAGGAAGGCGCCGGCACAGTAGATATGGCCGCGTCTGAAGCCGAACTCAAAGAAACAATGGCCGGCAAAATCGTCGAAACCAAGGGCCGCCCGTTCTCAGTCAAAACCCAGGACTACGAAACCGCCAGCTACCTGTTCATCGATGAAGGCCAGGATGAAGAACGCAACCGCATCCCCTGGGAAAAAACCGCCCGCCTGTCAATCGCCGGCACCCTGTTCAATGAACGCGGCGCCCCGAAGTTTGAAAGCGGCGTGCTGACCGCCAAGATCGACCAGGCCGATTACCGCAATCACGTTAACGTGGTCGGCGGCGAAGAAAAGAACCTCAAGGGCGTCTACGTGCGCCGCAACGTGCCTTTCATTTTTGCAGCCATGTCAACTGACAATGGCAACAAACGTGCCACCACCGGTCTGGTAACCGCAGCCATCGAAACCGCTGACGGAAAAGAAATCGACAAAGACGGCGCTTCCTATATGTTCCGCGTGCCGAACTACCCTCGCAGTCAGTATCCTGATGAACCAGATTATTTCTTCACCACCAACGCCACCGATAAAGACGGCAACGTAACTACCGTCAGAATGCCTTTGTATGTAGTTGAAACCTCAGCTGCATTTGAAGGTGGCAAAAATAACTGACCAGCCCCGGAGAAAAATAACAGCATGAAGATCAATTCCCTGTTTGTCGCAGTTTTTGTCATGCTCGCGGGCACTGTAACCCTCTCTGCCCAGGATGCCCCCGCCGCAAAGCCCTCAGATGCAACCCCATGGCTTGAAGGGGTGACGATCGGCGAGCATCCGACCGATATCAGCCCGGTTCTTCCGATGAAGATCAGTCTTGAGAATGGCGAAGCTGTTCCGGCTTCACTGAGCGAAGACGTGCCGCTGACCGTGGTGGCGCAGACCGCGATCTTTGACGACGCGCCGCCCGCTACCTATAATGGCATGGAAATACCCAACGCGACCTGGCGTCGTAACCCGGCCATTTCATGGTTTTTCATCGACTGGGAGAAAAACCGCAATTACCCGGCCTCATCTACCGTCGAAATGGCGGTGAATCAGATGGTGATCACGCCGCTGCAGCCGACCGGCAAGGGTGCGATCACCTGCCACGCCGGCCGCAAGATGCGCTATGACTCGGCTGAGGCCGGCAAGTCAAAAGGCACTTTTGCGAACTCAAGTGTCGCGGCTGATGTGCAGGTTCTCGACATCACGCCACCGGTATGTGGCCTTGAAATCGCCACTGAAGACGGCCGTTCAGCGACCTTCTGGGTGGCCGAAAACCCGCCGAATAAATACCCGCTCCCCAAGATGGCTGATGTTTATTTGTCTGGTTCCCTCGCTAACACTGCTGATCCTGCCGAGATCATAACGGTAGCCGGTCTTGAACTTGGCCCGAACATGGTTGTTACCCCTGAACAGGCTGCGATAACTGTTGCGGCTGATGCGGTTCTCAAAATCAAAGCCAATGGCGAAGATAACTATAAGCTCGATACAGCCAAGCTGAAATTTGGCATCTGCGCTGGTGCTGGTGGCGAACCAACCCCGATCAGCGAAGTGAATGCCACTGAAGTTAAGCTCGCCGGGCTGAAGTTGCCTGAAAATCCGCATTTTTATGTTGATGCTTCTGATGTGGCCGGCAACCGCCAGGTTCTTTACGTGCCGCTGAAAATCAAAAAATAGATTTTAGCTGCCTGCAAAAAACCGCTGTTGAACAAATGTTCAGCAGCGGTTTTTGTTTTTTTTGACGTCGAACGTGTCTAAAATAAACCTCTTGACAGGCGGCGCTGATCCGAAAAACTGCCTTTTATGTGTCTGTGTTGCTCAGTAAGTGCTGTTCAGTGGTTCAGCTGATCACCGGTTTACTTGACACGGCCAATCAGGCGCAGCAGGCCATCAAGAATGGTAATCGGGTGTGGCGGGCAGCCTGGAATGAAAAGATCGACCGGCAGCAGGTCGGTGACGCCGTTATTTTGCTCGGGCTGATCGCGAAACATGCCGCCGCTGATCGCGCAGGCGCCGACCGCGACCACCAGTCGCGGGGTGGGCACCGCCGCGCAGGTGTCAATGGTCGCTGACTTCATGTTCCGGGTGACGGGGCCGGTGACCAGCAGGCCGTCTGAATGCCTTGGTGACGCGACGATTTTTATGCCAAAACGGCTGAGATCGAAGACAACGGTGGTTAAAACGTTGATATCGACTTCGCAGCCGTTGCAGCCGCCGGCACTGACCTGACGGAACTGAATTGAACGGCCGAACATCTGGCAATCGAAGCCACCGGCCAGTTTCGGCCCGTCGCTGCCGATAACCAGGTCTGCTCGTTTGCCGGCGGCCAGTCTGGCGTCATTCGAAAAAGAAATGGCGCCGGTCGGGCAGACCTCGGTGCAGGCACCGCAGAACAGGCAGCGCCCCAGGTCGAGTCGCAGGCTCTGACCAGGCAGAATAGCCCCGGTGGGGCAGACCTGTGCGCAAAGGGTGCAGGCGTCAGGGCATTTGCCTGCGAGAATGACGGGCAGGCCACGCAGGCGGTCAGGCAGCACCGCCGGGCGGTCCGGGTAGCCGATGGTTCTGAAGCCCTGCTGGTAGCGGGCGGCAAGTATTTTCAGCATTCTTTAGCCCTCACAGATCGAATCCGCAGTAAGATAAACTGAAGCTTTTGTTGCAAAGCGGGAAGTCTGATATTTCCTGGTGGCGCAGTGCCATGCCCAGACCGATCCAGTTGTGGAACGACGGATCGACCACTTTGTAACGCGCCAGACGGCCCTTAGCATTGGTGATTGCCGTGTGGCAGATTTCACCGCGCCACCCTTCGACAAGCGATACAACCAGGGCGTCTGGCTGGCTGTCTGGCGTTTTATCGGCTGGCAGAAGGCTTTTGCTCGGCCCAGTTGGTAAGGCTGGCACCAGTTCGAGCAGAAACTGCAGGGATTTTTTTAACTCGTGCCAGCGCACCAGGGCGCGGGCTGCGACATCGCCGGTCATGCTTTCGTGTGTGGGGCGGTCCGGAAAGTATTCAGGCAGTGGGTGACCGCATGGAAAATCGCGGCGGGTATCGTTGTCGATGCCGCAGGCCCGGGCGGCCGGGCCGACAAGCCCAAGCTCGATTGCCGCTTCCCTGGTGACGCGGCCCGTGTTTTCGAAACGGCTCATTACTGAGGGGGAATCCCAGAGGAGCTGAATGGCAGTCTGGGTGTCGGCGGCGGCCTTGACCAGTGCTTTTTGCAGTTTTTCGATTCTTTCGGGGCTGTCGAGGTCAAAACGCACGCCACCGGGGCAGAGCAGGCCGCGCCCGAGGCGACTGCCGCATATCAGGGCGGTCATATTGAGAAAATCGCCCCGGATACGGCCGCAATAGGATGACGTCGGCAGGTAACCGACGTCGCCACCGAGCGCCCCGAGATCGCCGGTGTGGTTCGCCAGGCGCTCAAGCTCAAGCGCTATGGCGCGTATCGCTTCGGCACGCGGTGGCACGGGTATTTTCTGCAGGGCTTCAAGGTTGCGGCACCAGGCGAGATAATGGCCGATGGTCGTGTCGCCGGCCAGAGCTTCAATCTGGTATGGCGACTTCTTGAACGGGCCGCCGGTCAGTTCGCGCTCAATACCGCGATGCTGGTAGCCCAGAGAGATTTCAAGGTGAAAGACTACTTCGCCATGACACTGAAAACGAAAATGCCCAGGTTCGATGACGCCCGCATGAACCGGCCCAACGGCAACTTCATGTGCTTCGCCACCGCCAATATGGAACAGTTGCGCTGACTCTGCGGGCCAGACTTCCGGCGCATCGTTCCATGGCTTGTGAAAGCGCACCGGGCGCAACCATGGGTGCCCAATGGGCATGATACCCCATTGCTCGGCAATTTCGCGTTCAAACATGTGAAATTGCGGGCAATCTGGAGTAAGCGATTGAAAGCTTGGGCCAACCATGCTGGTGAGCACACTGAGATGTCGATCGGCATTGCTGGCAAGCACCGCGACCAGCAGGTGCGCAAACCCGGTTTCATCGGCTGCCGGGTTCGGCATGGCAAAAAATGAACAGACCCGCTGACCGGCTGTAATCGCTTCGACGGTCAGAGCGCGGAATTCAGAAAACTGCAGGCAGGGAATCTGTGAAAAGGGCAGGGCCTGCCCATTATGAATCTGTAGATAGCTCATCGTCTGCCTCCGGGGTCGGTCTGCACAGTTGGTGTTGCTTTTGCTGGCGAGGTTTGAATGATGCCGGCCGCGCGGTTCAAAACTGCTTGTAGCGAAGTTGGCATCCAGAGACCCAGTAATAGCAACAACAGCAGGGGTGCGGCTACCAGAAAGGCGTCGAGTCTGGCCGGTGCTATTGGCTCAGTATGGCCATCAGGCTTGCCAAAAGCCAGTGGCAGGGCGTAACGCAACGCCCCGATAAAGATTATGCCGGTACCGGCCAGAAAAACCACCGCTACCAGCATGTGGTGCCCATCGATAGCGGCTTTTAATAACTGAAACTCGCTCATAAAGAGGGCGAAGGGGGCAATGCCGATCAGAATCAGAATGCTGGCAAAAATGCCAGTGCCCCAGATCGGTGAAATGCTTATGCTGCCCGACATTCTGTCGATGTCGTGGGTGCCGAGTGCTTGCCCGAGCCGCCCGGCAGAAAAGAAAGCCAGTGACTTTGACAGCGAGTGGTTCAGGGTGTGAAACAACGCGGCAAAGGTGCCAGGCACGCCAAGGCCGAGGCCGAGTGCTATGATGCCGAGATGTTCTACCGAACAGTAGGCCAGAAATCGTTTCATGTCTTTCTGAAACAGAATGAAGGCGGCGGCCATCAGAATCGAGAACAGGCCGAAACCGGTGAGCAGATTCAAGGCCCAGCCACGGTGACCCAGGGTTTCTTCGGTGATCGGAATATAACGCATTATGCAATACAGCGCTGTATTGAGCATAAAACCCGAGAAAATAGCCGAAACCGGCGACGGTGCCTTGCTGTGGGCATCGGGAAGCCAGCTGTGCATTGGTGCCAGACCAGCTTTAGTGCCGTAACCGACCAGGGCGAAGATGAAGGCGGCTTTGACCAGATCGGGTGATAAAAAGGCGGTGTGGGCCATGAGGTTAGTCCAGAGCAGTGCCTGGTTCGGGTCGAGCGGCAGATCTTTAGCGGCCAGGCGAAGCAGCATGGTGCCAAGAAAGGCAAAACCTATGCCGACCGAGCAGATCAGCATGTATTTCCAGGTCGCTTCAAGCGAACTGCGCGTGATATGAACGCAGACCAGAAAAGAGGTCAGCAGAGTCGTGGCTTCCATGCCGACCCACATGATGCCAAGGTTGTTCGAGATGAGCACCAGCAGCATAGCGGCCATGGCCGGGCTCCAGAGCCCGGCAAAGGTTTTTGCCTGTTGCAGACTCAGCTTTTTTTCACGCAGTTCTTCGCCGAGGTAAACGCAGGCAAAGAGTGAACTTAGCCCAAATACCAGAAACAGCACCACCATGTGCCAGGCTGACAGTTCATCGACAAAAAGCCACTGGTCGAATGCGAAGATGCGTCCCTGGGTTAGAGCCATCATGACGACCCGGCACCCGAGCAAAATAGCGACAAACACGCCGGTAAACGAGGTCAGAAGCGCCTTCGTCTGCGATGCGCAGAACTGCGAAAGAATCCCGGATGTAATCGGTATGAGCAGCAGCAGTGCGAAAATATATTCGTGGGTCATTGTTTGGTCAGCCTTTGAGCTTGTTGAGATCCTGGGTGTCGATATTGCCGAAAGCCCGGTTCATGAAGCGGATCAGCACAGACCAGATCAGCACCGCCACCAGAATGTCGAGCAGGGCGCCGATTTCAACGAGAAACGGCGCGTAATACAGAGTGCCGACCCCAAGCATGAAAGTGCCGTTTTCCATGATCAGAAACCCGATCACCTGGCTGATCGCGTTTTTACGGCTGATAATGAGAAACAGGCCGCTGAAGATCGAAAACAAGGTCGCAGGCAGAACCAGATGTGACATGTCATTGCCGGGCAGGGGCAGCCGGGCACCAAGCCATAGCGAAGCAATGAAGGCAAGCATGCCGATGATCGTCGAAGCAATAAAACCGACATAGGGGTCGGCTTCGCGATTGCAGCGCACCGTTTTTGCCAGTCTGAGAAGCATCAGCGGAAAAACAACCCCCTTGAGAGTAAAGGCGGTGACGCCGACCAGAAAAACATCGGGTGCCATGTGCGACCAGCGCGAAAGCAATGCAAAAACGCCGAGCAGCATGCCCTGAAAACCGCTCCATGAGATCAGCGATTCGAGGCGACTGGTTGCCAGCAGCCTCAGATTGGTCAGTACCACCAGAATAATCAGCAGATCGAGCACAGTTGTTCAACCTTTCCGTTCATTGAATGAGAAAGCCGATGATCGAAAAAACGCAGGCCCCGACGAGAAGTTGGGGCACCAGCCGCAATCTGAACCTGGCCATGGTCGACTCGGTGCAGCCGATGAAAATGGCAAGAATCACCATGCCTGCCAGGGTTGCAAGAATATCGATCGCCAGATGTCCGGTTCTGACTGGCACCGCCAGGCCGACCAGTATTGAGCCTAGAATCCACATTTTCAGGGAAGAGGCATACTCGATGAAGCCGAGATCGACGCCGCTGTGGTCGAGAATCATGACCTCGTGAATCATCGTCAGCTCAAGATGCGTCGTCGGGTCATCGACGGGAATGCGCGAGTTCTCGGCGAGGAATACGAGAAACAGACCGCTGATGACCAGAGCCAGCGTCGGGGCGCCGGTTTCCCAGATTTGGGGGGTGATATCGTGAATCATCGGGGTCAACGAAAAACTGTGAACCTTGCGGGCAATGGCTGCCAGGCCGAACAGCATGGTCGGTTCGGCCAGTGCCGAAAACGTCATTTCGCGGCTGGCTCCCATTCCTTCAAAGGCGCTGCCAGTGTCCATGGCGGCCAGAACAGTGAAGAAACGCAGCAACCCGAGCAGGTAAATAACGAGAATCAGGTCGCCCTGAAATGAAACGCAGGCTGAGATATTGCCAAACGGCAGAAAAAACAGGCAGAGTATGCTGATTGCCAGCCCTGCCAGCGGGCCTGAAAGAAATACCCAGCTGGTGGTCTGGCTGTAAACCGCACCTTTTCGCAGCAGTTTGCTGATGTCATAATAGGTTTGCAGCAGGGGAGGGCCCTGACGACCCGCAAAAAAAGCCTTGGTTTTGTTGATAATGCCACGCAGCAGTGGTGCGAAGATCAGTGCCAGCAGCGGGTGAATAAATGTTGTCATGGTCAGGCTAACCCCAGAATCAGCAATAATAAGAGTGTGATAGCGATGAAGAGAACGCTGAGCTGAACAACGCCGTTCTGAATCCAGACAACGCGGTGCAGGTTGCTTTCGATTAATCTGAAAAAAGGCGAGAACAGCTTTTTCTCAAAAAGGTCATTAGTGTGACTGCTAAACGAGCCGGCTTTCGGGAAATACCCATCGACGCCGCTTACATGGCTGGTAGTGCACAAAATACTGCTGAACAGGGTTGTCAGGGGCTGGGCAAATGATGACCCGGTGTATTGCATGGCGGCGGTTGGTTTGGCGTAGCCGCACCCCCAGGTAACAGTGCTGCCGATTTCGCGGTTGCTGAGCAGCGAGCGGCGAATAAAAATCACCAGGCCCAGCAGGGCAATCAGTGCAACGCTGCCGGCAGTCACAAGCTTCATGGATTGAATTGCCGGTTTGAAGATGCCCGTAAAATCTGTGCCGGCTGCGAGCTGGGGGTGGCCCTGCAGAACCCGGGCCGGAATTTCCATCAGCCACGGACTGGCGACGGCGATTATCAGACAGAGTGCTGCCAGGATACTCATGGGCAGCAGCATTGCCATGCCGGATTCTCTGGCCCCAGCGGCGGCTTTAGTGCGAGGATTTCCGAGAAATACCACGCTGAAGGCCTTAACGAAACAGGCAGCTGCCAGGCCGCCGATTAGTGACAGCCCGAGAATGATGAGCAGGCCAGGGGTATTAAGTGATGTCGCACCATAGAGCACTGCGTGAAAAGCACTCATGTAAATGAGAAATTCGCTGACAAAGCCGTTGAAAGGTGGCAAGCCGCTGATCGAAATACAACCGACCAGAAAAGTGAAGCCGGTAGCTGGCATTTTTTTTAGCAGACCGCCCAGACTGTCGATGTCGCGAGTGCCGGTCTGAACGAGCACCGAGCCGGCTCCGAGAAAAAGCAGCCCTTTAAAAACCGCGTGATTGAGCACATGCAACAGGCCGCCTGCCAGGCCAAGAGTTGCAACGATGGCGTTCTGGCTGCTCAGGCCGATAAGGCCAAACCCAAGACCAATGGCTATAATACCGATGTTTTCGACGCTGTGGTAAGCAAGCAGCCTCTTCAGGTCATGCTGGGCCAGGGCGAACAGAACCCCGAGAATGCCCGATGACAGGCCGATCAGCAATAGAGTCCAGCCCCACCACCATTCCGGGTTGCCCAGAAAAAAGAGAGTGCGTATCAGCCCATAAATGCCTGTTTTGATCATAACCCCCGACATCAATGCAGAAACATGACTCGGCGCGGCCGGGTGTGCTTCTGGCAACCAGATGTGCAGCGGAATAAAGCCTGCCTTGGTGCCGAAACCGATTATCGCCAGCAGAAACAGTAAATTCTTGCCGGCCAACGGAAGTTGAGCAGCCTGCGAAAAGGAGGCAAATGCCAGAGAGCCCGTGTCTCTTGCCAGCAGTAAAAACATGATCAGAAGAAATGCGGCCCCCAGATGCGATGCAACCAGATACACCCAGCCGGCGCGCAACTTTTCGGGGTTGTGCTCGCCCATAATTACCAGGAAAAAAGAAGAAAGAACGGTTATTTCCCAGGCGACCATAAACAGCAGACCATCAGCGGCGAGCACCACCAGAATCATGCTGGCCCAGAGCAGATGAAAGCAAAACCAGGCAGCCCGCAGGTTAGCGTGCTCGTGAGCAAGATACTCGGTGCCGAAAACTGCGGTCAGCAGGCCCAAACCCAGAATTGGCACCAGAAAAAACGCTGCCAGAGGGTCAAGGCATAACGAAAAGGTCGCGTGTGGGATTTCCCAGGCGGTGCCATAGAGAAGTGTTTCGCCGCTCAAAAGAACCTGAATACATGGAATAACGCCAGCGATGGCCGCCAGTAATGATAACAATGATGACCAGACTGAACAGATTTTCGGGTTGGCGCCGACTATTAAAGCCCCGGCACCGGCCAACAAAATACAGCCTGTTGAAACGAACAGAAAAAACACACTGTTCCTCCGCCCCGAACCACATGCTAACGTTCTACCACCAGCAACCCTGCCTGTCAATAATTTGCTGGCCGCGCCACGGCAAACAGATAAAATTCATGGATTCCCGTTCCCCGAAAAGCCGTGGAGTGCGGCCGTTTTTCTATACAAAGCTCATTGAATGTTTCAATGCAAGGCGTGGAGAGAAGACGGGATTACTTTTTCGGAAGCTTGTTTTGCACAGGATGTGCACATGCAGAACCGCGCAGGATAGAGCGGTTCTGCTGAGCGAAAACTTGAGAATTAAAGTCGGCTGTAGCACCCGACAGCATCTATCCTGATGCTGTCGAGTATCGCTGACCTCCTGTCAGCAAAAAAGTAACCCGGCTGATAGGCCACGCCGTCGAATCGGTGAGAAATTCTCAATGTGCTCTTACATTATGTGCGGTAAAAGCCAATCTTGTGTGTTCGCAGTGCCGCCAATGTGCATCATTGACGAAGCGATGCTTAGGCAATAGAATGTCAGACAGCACTATAAATCGGTTAAGGTGAATATCATGTCGGCCAAAACTGTATTGCAAAGTCGTAAAATCTCATTTCTGACCAGTTTAATAATGGTTGTTGCCCTGTTGTTACCTGCCTTAACCAGCCAAGCCGGCTCTGCTTATGATGCAAATGCCATTACCATGTTCACCATGAACTCGGTGAACGCCCTGACCCGCATCAGAAACGGCTATTTTTCGGTTATGTATCGGGGGTTTGGTTCGCGAAAGAAAGGCGAAATCGACCGCGACGAACTGCTTGGCTTCAGATTTCTGCTCGATACGGTGCATCAGTCGAGAGGTTTGCGTAATATCGTCGCCGAAAACCAGAAAGCGGGTTTGTCTGCCGAAGAGGCCTTCGAAAAAGCTAAAAACCAGCACAGCGCCATACTCCGCAAGATTTTCGCCACCGTTGATTCAACCAGAGAACTTTACGAAAACCGCGCCGGTAAGTTCGCGGCCGCCAAAGCCGGGTTTCCAGATGCCGAAACGCATTTTCTTTTTGCCTCCCCAAGAATCGGCGTCGCCAGAATGTATGGCCCGATTGTGATGGTGATTCAAGAAACTCGACCTCGTGGCATGGATCTGAACGGCATCGCCCGTGACGCACGCTATTACTCACTCGCACGCTTTCTCAAGAATATCGGCGACCATGATTTTCGCCTGATTCTGGCCGATTATGTGGCCGACCGCGATGAATACGTTATCCCTTCTTACCTTATGCCGATTGATATCACCGGAATGATTGTTCACGGCCCATCTCCGGTGGTCATTGGCGGCCGGGTCGCCATTCCACCACCTGCGGTTCGCAGGGTTTATCGAAAATACCAGCGTCTTGGCGCCATGACCATTGATGTTCTTGATGGAAAAGACCGCCTGATCGCGCGATTGTGCGCGGCACCCTCAGCAGCCATTATCGCTGCCGACGAAGTCAGATCGCCAGACAGCTTGCCGGTCGGCATAGCCGAACTCTGGCAAGCTTACGTAAAAACTTTGCGCAGTCACCGGGCGCGGCAGTCACCCTGACGATTTTGTTTGCCTATGACGATCAAAGCAGTACAACAGAGAATTCTGGCCAGATTTACCCGCCCGCCTGAGGTCGGGAAAATTGCCGCTGCCGTTTCAGGCGGCTGCGATTCGGTGGCCATGCTGCTTCTGCTTCGCGAGTGGTGTGCCATGCGTGGCATTCGCCTCTGCGTTTTTCATGTCGATCATGGTTTGCGGCCAGATAGTCACCTTGATGCCCTGTGGGTAGAAGAACTGGCTGCAAAAATGCAGCTTGAATTCCATCGGCGCACTGCTGACCCCGGTACAATAATTGCCGGTGAAAACCACGGCAGCGAATCCTGGGCGCGTCAGTTTCGCTACCGCGCATTTGCCGATATGCTCGTTGCCTCAGGCGCCGCTGTGGTTGCCACCGGGCACAGTGCCGATGACCAGGCCGAGACCGTGATGATGCGTCTGCTGCGCGGTTCTTCCTGGCAAGGGTTGGGCGGTATCGGCAGCCGGGTAAAGCTGCAATTTGCCGGCCAGACTGTCAGAGTGTGGCGGCCCCTGTTGAATGTCTGCCGCCCTGAGCTTGAAGAATTTCTGCAACTGGCCGGCCAGAACTGGCGTGAAGATTCAACCAACGCCACGCTGCTCTATTTTCGCAACCGGGTCAGACATCAGTTGCTGCCGCTGATGGTTGAACTGCAGCAGGGTACATTAAGGCATCTGGCAGCACTGAGCCGCGACGCCCGGGCTTTGCATCAATATCTGTCGCGCCCGGCGCAAAAGTATCTTGCGCGATTCGGTACAATGTACCGCCTCGGGGTTTACATAACACCGAAATGTACACTGCGGCTTCAGATTCTCAAAGTCTGGGTCAGCAGTCTCACAGAGCATTCCAAGGTTAGCAGGGCGTTGTTGACCGATCTCGATAATCTCTGGGTCAACAAAAAATCCGGGCGCCAGGTGATCGTTGGAGGCTTTTCTTTCAGACGTCAAGCAAAAGAAATTCTGGCTGAACCAGTCGCCATTATCGACCCTGCCAAAGACCTTGCGGTTGCTCGCCCGCAACCATCACCCGACCCGGGTTCCATAAATCTTCAACCCGGGAAATCAGTCGAATTTGCCGGTTGGCGCTTTTTGCTGACCGCCGAACAACCACTCCCTGACGGCGTTTCCGATGTTTTTTCGCTTGATCATGACCTGGCTGCTGCGCTGTGTGTACGCACACGTCTGCCTGGTGATATCTTCTCGCCAGCCGGTGGTGCCGGCCGAAAAAAGCTTGCCAGGTGGTTAATCGATAAAAAGGTGCCGATTGGGCAACGCGCAACGCTTCCGCTGCTGGTGGCGGCGGGCCAGATTATTCTTGTGGCCGGGTACAGCAAAAGCAGCCTGCTTAGCAGTGCGCCCGCCGAAAATGATCTCTGGGTGTCGGTTTGCAAAATTAAATAGAGTCGGCTCACCGGCATTAAATATGAGACAGAGCTTTATTTTCGCAGTTGTAATTAGCGGATAAACAGTATGCGGTCAGGGTTGTCGCTGTCAGCCACCGCCTGCATGCTTCGACTGATGCCCAGACCATTGACACTGGCTTTAAAAATCCAGCTTTTTTCATCCTTGGGGCTGCTTTGCAGTTCAAGAAAAATCCCGGGCAGGATTTCTTTTTTCAAGGGTTTTGGCTTCTGGTTAGGGTTGCTGTTCAGTTGCTGCATTTGCATGATGATGGCCGATTCCATCTGGTAGTCAGCGATAATAAGGGTGGTTGCCGGTATCAGCGGTGAAGATTTCATGCTGCCAAGAAACCAGGCGATCAGAATGATGCTGAGGGTCAGGATTACCGATAACCCCAGGTTCCGGGATGCACTAGTTGAGGTCATTGTTGATTCCTCGCAGGGCAAATGATGTGAAGAACGGAATATCCATGCGGTTGGAAGGCATTATCTTCACCGTCAGAAGATTGCTGAGGTCTTCACCCGTAGAAAAACAGACTGATTCGACGCCCTTCAATAGTGAAAGTTCTTTGCCCTGGCTGTCGAAGCGCAATAAAGTGTCGCCGCTACAGACGTAACGGCTGATCAGATCACTCTGACTGTTGAACAGCGAAACGCTGTTTGATGCCGTTTCAGCAACGGCGGCAACCTGTGCATCCTCGCGCAGACTCGTCAGAATGAGGTTGTAGCTTCTGGTGATGTCATAAGCACCACCCTCAGAAGGGTTTCTGATTTTGTAAAATTGCAGCACTGCGATGAGAGTGGCTAGAATCAGTGAGAAAAAAGCCACTGCCAGAATGCCTTCAAATGACAGTTCTCCGGATGAGTTGCCTGACAATCTCATTCTTCACTCTCTCCATCTGCCTGGAAGTGTTTTTGCGGTAATAATCTTTCAAAAAAGACCCGCATGGTTCTACCTTCACGCTGGTATGTTATGTAAACTATGGCCTTAAAAAGACGGTCGGTAAGGTAATACGTGTCGATTTGACACCTGTATGGTTTCAGCGACCAGAACATTTGTGGGTCATCAACTTCGGTAATACTTTCAGTTGAAGATGAAATGTGCCGAAAATACTGACTGACCGGCTCGACATTTTCGGCCGATTGAACCACCGGTTCGGGTTCACTCATGGTTGGCAGATATGAAGGGTTTTGTGCCCGCATTGCCACAATTGTTTCGATTACATGATGGGCGAGCAGGGTCGCCATGTATTCCTGCTGGTTTGACTGGGATGGTGGGCTGCCGATTCTGAAGATGAAAACAATCGGATACATGGCGGCTGACAGCACTGCCAGGGCCAGCAGCAGTTCCATGAGACTGGCCCCCATAGATAGCCGCTGCTTTGTGGGCGGGTAAAAGTGATTGGCTTTCATGGTGTCGATTATATCACGTGGTGGCAGCTTCGCCCGAAAAAAAAGTTGAAATCTTTCTGGCCTATTAACTTGGCGGGGTTTTTTGCCGATGAGCATCAAAGGAATAATAGCTCAGGAAGGAGCGGGGTAATGGTTAAAAACTATCAGGTATTACTGGCGCTGATTTTGAGTCTGTCGCTGTTGACAGCGGTTGGCTGCGGCACAAAAAGCAGCCTTCGCGGAACAATAGTAGGCACAGTGGTCGATTCGCAAACAGGTATTGGGGTGGCAGGAGCGACGGTGGTGACTTCTCCGACCACCTCGTCGGCGCTTACCGACATTAATGGGCATTTTACAATTGCCGACATTGAGTCGGGGGTTTACACGGTCACCGCCAATGCCACGGATTTTAACTCGAATTCGCTGACCGTTAGCGTTGACAGCGGGCTGTCAGCAACCACCAACATCGTTCTGGTTTCAATGGGTGGCAGCTTTTCGCGCAACATCCTGCCGGTTTTTTCGGTTAACTGCGCGATTGTTGGTTGCCACAACGACAGTTCAGCCGCATCAAGTCTGAGACTGAACAGTTATGCCAATCTGATGCGCGGTTCAAGAACCGGTGCTGTGGTGCTGCCTTATGACGCAGCTACCAGCAAACTTATCAGGCGCATCAAGGGCATCGAAACCCCGAGAATGCCCAAAGATCGAGCGGCGCTGGCGACCTCAGACCAGGGTTTGCTTGCTAACTGGATCAACGGCGGAGCACGTAACAATTAAAAAGTAAAATCAGGAGATTTTAATGAAGAACGTTAGACTGGGTATGCTGATGGCGGGTTTTCTTGTTGTGGGTGGCACTGTGTTCGTGTCTTCGTCCTTTGCTGGAACTGATGCTGTTGCTGGTTTGCAGGTCGTCAGGCATGATGCCGCCGCCAGGCCTGGCGTCAAAAAGGCCAAAGCGGTCAGACCGCTTCTGGCGGCTGAGGCTGCCGACGCAAAGATTGTTCTGGTAGCTCCTCCGGGGGAACTTCCGCCTGTTTCAAATCGTATGGTGACCTCGCTCAAGCCGATGGCTCCGGCTGCCGTCAAACAACGCCCGGTTGCCCGTTCTGCCACGGCAGGCAAGGTCGTTGCTGTTTCTGCCAAAGCTTCTTCTCAGACTGTTAGAAGCGCGAAGGCTGAATCAGCGCAGGCTCCGGCCGTTAAAGCTGATGCAAAAAACCTCTTCACCCTCGTGAGAATGCTCAATTACGCGCCACACCCTCTTGAAGAAGAACTGCTCAAACAGGCTCCCCTGAGTATGAACGGCAATGATTACTGGTTCTCGCTGAAATACGATGAAGACTGGAAAGTGATTACCGATGATGAAGCCTACATTCAGGGCATCAGTTTTGAGATTGAGGTTATGGAAAATAACAAAAAAGTTCGCAGCATGAAGACCCCTAAAGTCGCCATAAATGCAGCAAAAGCCCAAAAAGGCCAGGTGCTGGGCATTGCTGAAGTAGCTCCCTACAAGTTCACCATCAAAGTTGAAGAAGTCACCAAAAACAAGAAAGGCATTTCTGAACTCGTATTCAAGCTTGATCTGGTTGGCTGAGTTCAGTTAAACGCTGGCCGCAGGCCGGGGGAATTATCTTTTGGATAACAATACACTTATTGGATCAATAGTTGGTCTGCTGCTGGTTTTGATCGGTATCAAACTGTCAGGCGATCTGGGTATCTTCTTTGATATTCCATCGATGATGATCGTTTTTGGTGGCGGTACATGTGCCATGTTCATTGGCTACAGCTATGAAACGGTAGTGAGTGCCTTTGGCCTGATCAAATCAGCATACATGGCCCCCCGGGAATACAACTACATGAAGCTGGTGAGCAGCATTCTTATGACCGCAGACGTTGCGCGAAAAGAGGGCATTCTTGCCCTCGATTCGCGCATCGCTGAAATTGAAGAACCCTTTATGGCCCGTGGTCTTCAGATGGTAATCGACGGCGTCGATGTCAAGGTCATCGAGGATATTCTCGATACAGAACTTGATTCACGTGCCAACCGTCACTCTGATACCAAGTCTGCTCTGGATTTTATCGGGTCGGTGTTTCCGGGTTTTGGTCTGATCGGTACAATTATTGGTCTGATCGGCCTGCTTGGTAATCTCGATGACCCGTCATCAATCGGCCCAAACATGGCTGTTGCGCTTATCACCACCTTCTATGGCGCGGTGGCTGCAAATATGTTCATTCTTCCGTTCGGCAAAAAAATGGATGAACGCAGCAAGGCGGAGCAGTTATACGGCGAAATCATTGCCAGGGGCTGTCTGTTTATCGCCGCTGGGGTACATCCGCGTATTATTCAGGAAAGATTGCTGGCCTTCATGTCTGAAAAGGTAAGAGTTAAATTCAACGAACTGCATCTCTCTGAGGAACTGGGCCAGGGGAACTGAAATGGCGAAACGCAAGGTTGATGAAGTCTCTGCGCCGCTCTGGTGCCTCTCTTATGGTGACATGGTCACGAATATGCTTTGCTTTTTCGTTATGCTCTTCGCCTTCTCGTCGCTCGACTCACCGAAAAAGCGCCAGGAAAGCGAATCACTTGACGAAAAATACTACGCAGTCTTCAGCATCAATGCGGCGCAGGGTGCCAATCAATGGCTGACTGAGGGTGGCAAAGGGATTCTTCTCACCCCGAGTCAACGCAAGAGTGAAGTGCCTTACATTGTTAAAACTGCTAAAAACAAGCTGGCCCGGGTGCCGATGTCTGATCGTATCAGGATTGTTCAAGACGATCAGATGGTTAAAATTCAGATCCCGGCCAATGTGCTTTTTGAGAGCGGCAGTGCTGCCATGAAAAAGGGCGCAGAAGAAGTTCTCACTGCCCTGGTGCCGGTGATCGGTACAATTGATAACTATGTCAGGGTCGATGGTCATACCGACGATGTACCGGCCAGAAACACCATGTATCCATCAAACTGGGAACTTTCGACCGCGCGTGCCTGTTCAGTTGTCAGGTTTTTTGTCGAAGATATGAGCCTCGATGCCCAGAGATTCTCGGCGCAAGGCTACGCTGATAACCGACCTAAAAGCGTCAATCAGACTGATGAATCCCGCGAAGCAAATCGTCGGGTTGAAATCATCATTCTAAACAGCAAGAAAAATGTGGTTAAGAATTTTTCATGGGACTAACCCTGGGCCTGAATCAGCAAAACGCTCGCTCAATTCGATGAAAAAACCAGACGGCGTGATTCTTCCATTAGCTGTTGAATCTTCTGCCGCTGCAGTTCCGAAAAAGTGGCGCCAGCGGCCAGCAATGGCCCAAGTATATCCAGAACCTGATGATAACGTTTCATGTGAAACGCTGCTTCAGCTTTGCCGATCAGAAAACGGCGATTTTTAGGCGCCGAAGCGGCCAGTTGCGAGAAAAACAGGTATGATTTCTGATATTCCCGGTTTGCAAAAGCTTTTTCTGCCATCTCTGCCATGGCTTCAGCAGAAAGAATGCTTTCCATGTGTGGGTAGGGGGTCGGCAGTGCCAGTTGAGATGGCGGGTAGTCAATATTTCGTTCTGACTCTTTAACCGGTTCGCGCATCAATACAGGGTCTAACGGGGATGCCTGCGCCCAGGGGTTGTCCTGGCCTGAGGTCACAGTAAAAGAGGGCCCAAAAAAACCACGTTTAAAAAACTTGGCGGTAACTTTTGTGTCGGCCGGGTCCTGGCGATCTGGATCTTGGCTGAAAGGGCCGCTGCGGTATTCGATTTCGCGCAGTAATTCGGTGTAACGTACTACAATCGGATGCCTGGCGTGCCGACTGGCTGCACGTCTGAAGACGTCTGATGCTTCAAGGTAATTGCCGGCATGAAATGCGCTCATACCAAGAATCAGCATGGTCTGAAAATCATCAGGAAAAAACTTGCACAACTCACGAGCTTTCTGAGCGGCTTCTGTGAAACGACCGCTCTGGTAAAGAAGCTCGGCTTCGCGTACCGCCGGCGAAGGCTCGCTGCCCTGCACCAGAGGTGTTGTCAGCAGCAGTGCAATAAATATGACGGTCTTAAGGTTGTGTTTCACTTTCTTTGCCAGTCTCTGCCGGGTCTTTTAAGTTATTCCAGTCAATATCTTCGGCTTGTAGGGGTGCATCGGCATCGCCATCAGGTATAACAGCCTCTGATGCCGTTAAGATCGGGTCAGTAGCCGCTGGATCGTCAGCCGGAAGTTGAACCGCCTGACCGGCTCCCGGGCCACTCTGGTGCTCGATATCCCATGAATCACCTTTCATGTAATCATCAGGTGGTTCGTAGTGTTCCTGGCTGGTGACGTGCTGGTAGGCCTGGTTTGCAGTAACCATAAAAATGGCAAGAAGAATGAAAACCACGCCCCATTTCCATGTATCGCTTCCTGTTTGCATTTATCTATCTCCTGAAATCTGAATCGGCCAAAAGCTATTGGCTCTCGGCCATCGGAAAATTCATCACCAGTGTGCCCTTAATCAGACCCTCTTCTCGAAGAATGATATCAAGAGAGCGAACCGTGTTTAGCGGCAGGCTCTGCCCGGCCTCGGAAAGAAACTTTCCAAGAGTGCGAAAGGTTGATGAAAAAGTTATTCTTACCGGTATAATCTCGATTCCTGGCCATTCTTCGTCTGCATCACTGCTGCTGCCAATTGGCATGCCCTGATCGTCGAGGGGGGCAAGTTGCTCCGGGTTGCCAGTGAAGGCTGGCGATCCACCCGACGCTTCATCAGCCAGTTCTGGTTTCAGCATGAATGACTCGATCAGATCGAACGAGTTGATCCTGAAACTTTTGCCTGCCGAGTCACTGATCACACGCAGCAGAGATGCCTCTTCTGCCGGTTTCAGCAGTTTTTCGATTAATGGCGCTTTTTTGAGGGATTCTTCGTGGGATTCAGCGGTCGGTTTAATCTGCGCAAGTTCGGCATTGACCTGCTCATATTTGCTTTTGCTGTCTTCAAGCTTCAGATACGCCTGATTTAATTCACTCTGCAGGCCCGAAAGAAAGAAAAGTCGCCCGAGAAAGAAAAATACGGCAATGGCGATCAGGGTCGCCGCCAGATTTGTAACAATTCGATTCATGGCAGTTCTCCCTTTAACAAAAATTCGATGCCCGAGTTCGCGTTTTTGCGGCTGTTGAGACTGCGTATTCTCAACAAGGCTTTTTTGCCGGTCAGGCTCTCGGCATATTGCCCGATCAGCTCGTTGCTGTCGGCGCTTCCCTTGATTATAAGCATCTGACCGCGCAGACCTTCGCGCAGTTGTTGATCGTCAAAGTTATCACCTGCCAGACGGCTGGTAAAAGGCGACCGTGGCTCTGCTTCAGGTTCTTGCCCCGCATCGCCGGAACTGTCATTATGGGTTTCAAGGTTGATAGACTCAGCTTCGAGCTGGTTGCGTATCAGTATTTCTTCGATGCGCAGACCGGCTGGTTTCTGCGCGAAAACATGAAACAACGAACCCGCAGTTGCCTGACGTGATTTTAGCAACGGAGACAGAGCCTTTTTGGCCTGGGGCGATAATTTTAGAGTAGTCGCCGCAGTAGCGCGGAGTTTGCTTAATTTGACCTGTGCTGCTTCAGTGTTCATTCTTGCAAAATTCAGTTGGGATTCAATGCCAACCAGCTCAGCCTGCATATCGTTGCGGAACAGCAGCAAAGCCAGTATTGCAGCCAATACGCCGATCAGGCCGAAGGCGATGGGCAATAAGCCTGCAAGGCGCGCAATCTGAAGTTCACGCTTGCGATTGCGCAGGCGGCCACTGAGATTCATACTGGCCGCATCATCAGCCAGGCAGGCCAGACAGGCACCAACTGCCGGAATATATGGCAACAGTCGCCGCTGACGATCTTCAGCCGGCTGATTGTCGGCCAGTTCTGGCATAATCAGGCTGATATCGAGACCCGAAGAAATATCGACAATATTGACCCTGGTCGGATTAAAATAGGTGCGCTCGAAAGGCAGAATGCCAGGCTGAGCCGCACCCCCACCCATGAAATAAAGAATATCAATTTGATTCAGTTTGCTGACCGCCCTGAAATAGTCGAAACTGAAACGAATTTTCTGCGAGTACATTTCGAGTTCGCTTTCAGTTGGCGGATCTGACATATCTGCCATTCCTGATGGTATGAACCGATAGAATCTGAGTTCGCCGGCCGAAAAAATCTGCAGATGGGTACCGGTGTGGCCGAAATTAACGATTGAAAGCGCTGGTAGACCAGAGATATCAACGATTTCCTTAAGCTCATGGGCGCCGTAAACTTCAGAGAACGAGCAGCCAAGATCAATACCGGCCCGGTCAAAAAGTTCTGTAAACCTCTCGAGCAGACGCTGCGGTATAACCGAGAGGGCAACCGTGTATGGATTGTTACGCAAAATCTTGTATGAGAAAGAATAGGGTTCCTCACGAAAAGTTGGTGAAAGCAGCTTTTTGGCTTCCCAGTTGAGAAGCTTGTCAAGCTGGTCAGAATGAACCTGTGCCGGCAACTCAACGATTTTTACCTGAAGTTCGCGGTGCGAAAAAAGAGCCGATACTTCGCGGCATTGATTAATTGGCAGCCTTGTCGAAAGATTTTTAAGCGCCGCGATCAGTTGTTCCCGGTATTCTTCTTCGCCCGGATACGCTGATATCGGCTTCAACATTTCTTCTTCGAGGGCGGCGAGGCGTTGACCCTTGTCGCTGACTTCGATTACCGCCGCTTTGATTGATACTGTCCCGATGTCGAAAGCGACATACAGGCCATTCTGCGATTTTTTCTTCATGAGGCCTCCAAGAATCTGCCGCTGCCGGCCCGACCTGGCTGGTCGAGAACCGCATTACGCAAGAGTGAACGTCTGGATACTTCCCGGCTGCCTTCAAAAAGAACAGCGGTTGCTTTTAAATCGATACCTGATTTCTGTTTTTCGCCGCTGACAGTTACGTGCAGCTCACGATACAAACCGAGTTTGGCAACATAATTCAAAGAAAATGGCACGTATTGACGGCGTAGTTTTGCCAGACCGCGTTCAAGACCGCCGTCGGCAGCATGAAAAACCACCGCTTCAATGGCATCAGAACGCCCGAGATCGAGCGCAGTGCGGCCGATCTGCTGACTCCCGGTCACCAGAATAAAAACAATGGTTGTCACCAGAAAAGTCAGGTAGAGGCTGAACCCGCGTCTATTCATACCGAACGCCTCCTGAAGCAGAAAAGTCGGCTGGTCGTTTCATTCTTGTCGGCTTTGCCGTTAAGGTTGCGATCATCACAAAGTTGCAGTCTGATGAACCAGGTGCTGTCGTCGTGCTCAATGACTTTAAGACTGTCAACGAAAAAGCCCGCAGGTAATCTGACCGAGTGGTTGAGACCGGCGGCATTCAGACCGGTAACTTCGGAGGCAGCAACTTTCTGTCGTAGCCAGACCCTTATCTCGGCCAACCCGGCTCGTTGCTGCCAGTTGCGGCTCATTTCCCGGTAACGAAGATGACTCCAGTCAAACATCTGCAGCAGGGCGGTTACGGTTAAGCCCATAATAAAAATTACTATCGAAATTTCGAGTAATGAAAAACCCCTGGTTTTAATCATGCTTTTGCTCCTGCGGCGGCACGAAAACAAAAGACTCAAGCTGAAAAACCCGCTCACCCTTGCGGGCGGTCACCTGTAATCTGACGGCATTGTCTGCGTCAGGCGCTGCCACTGTTGTGGCGATTTTCCAGCCTGGTTTGCTTCTGAAGCGACCCGGTCGCCCGGCCGCCTTTGCCGGAAGCCGGCCAGCCAGCAGATCTGACTTGATCAATTCAAGCTCGCGTTCGGCCATGAAGGCAGCCTCTGATTCAAAAGCCGCATGCATATCGAGCTGCCCCGAAGTTTCAAACCCAGAAAACATTGTCGTTAAAGCGCCCGAGATCACAAGCAGCGATATCAGGATTTCGATCAACGAAAACCCGGGGCGGCTGATTCGGTTAAGTTTGAAGACTTTCTGCATGTTTAAAGATCTACCACGATGTTTTCGATCTGGTTACCAGCAATGCGCAACGGCAGCACCAGTTGCTGCAACTTTTTGCCTTCGCTGCTGAAAACACCATTTGGGTTCACATCGATTGCTTTCAGTTCGAGGGCGCTGTCCAGTTCTGGGACTCTCAACTGCAAAGCCCCCGATTGTTCAATAGAAAAAACTTTGTTGTGCAGGAAAATTCTGACTGGTGTTCTGCGTAAAAATGCCCGATGCCTGCATGCATAAAAAAAGCTGCGTAACTCGTCGGTTCTGGCTCTGGTTTGCGAGCCCCGGGTCACCCCTGCATAAATAGATACACCGGTGCCGCAGAGAATACCCATAACCAGAACCACAACAAGAACTTCGATAAGTGTAAACCCTGATTTCACAGCTTTACGGGCTAAATGCATACTGCGTTGGTGGAGGCTGACGCCGGTAATTTCTGCAGGCAGGGCCGCATGGTTGGTTGAGTCGCGGCGGGGGTTCATCTGCTTACCAGTAGTGGTGAGCGCTGTCCTTTGAACCGTCTGGCCCCATCTGGCCGTTCATGCCGATCCAGCGGGTACCAAGTCTGAGCGCGCAGACGACGCCGCGCCCGCCCATTTTGCCGTCTGAACCGATGATCCATAGACCGGTATTGTCGGTGTTATAAAAACGATAACTTGAGCCGTTCCAGGTGTAGCCCCAGCGATTGGCGGCTTCAGGGCAGATAAACAATTTCGTATCTTTGGCGATATCGTTAAGCTGCAGAAGAGCGTTTGAATACTTCCAGCGCAGGTTGCCCGAACGGTCAACCCATGCCCAGCGGTTCTTGCCGGTATCAAGCTCAAAGTTTTTGGCTTCCCAGAGTGAAACAAGGCTTTCGATGCCTTTCTGGTTCGAAAGGCACGACTTGGCGCGTGCAATGGAGGCGATACTCTGGTAACGCGGTATGGCAATGGCAACCAGAATGCCTATTACCAGAACAACAATCAACAACTCGACAAGTGAAAAACCTTTTCTTCGCATAGAGCCTCCACGAAAATTTAGCGACACGTCACACGCAGTTCTGTCACTTTAACGCACCGTTTTAATTATGTCAAACAATGGCATGTACATCGCAAGAGTCAGGGTAACAACAAAGACCGCCAGAAAGATGACCAGGGCAGGCTGAATCAGCGTAACAGCCGTTTCAAGGGTCAATTCAAGATCACGTTCATAAATGATGCCGGCTTTCTCGAGCATTTCGCCAGTATTGCCGCCTCGCTCACCAACGTCGGTCATCAGAATGATGCTTTCGGGAAACAGGTCGCGATAGCGACTGATTGACTGCGATAAGGATTCGCCACGACTCACTGCTTCGCGAACGTTGTTCAGGGCTTCTTTGTATATTACGTTGTTGAGAGCCTTTTCGACGGCCTGAAGCGATGTTAGAATCGGCACGCCACATTTAAGAAGGGTTCCGAGGATACGTGCGAACAGCGACATTTCCATCTGCTGGATAACCGGCCCGGCCAGAGGCATGGAAATAGTTGCCCGGGCCAGAAAGCGCGAACCCTTTTCGCTGCTGCGGGCCAGAAAAAACAAGGCAATCAGCAGGCCAATTCCAGATATGATCAGCAGCGAGTGGCCGGTTAAAAAATTGGAGGCGCTTAAGACAATTCGGGTCGGCAGTGGCAGTTCATTGCCATTGGACTGAATTTTTTCAATAAAAACCGGAAAAACGTAGACAAGCAACGCCCAGGCAACAATAATAGTATTAAGAAGCAGAATTGCCGGGTAGATCATCGATTTAACAATCTTGGAACGCAGTCTGTACATAGCGTCGTGTATGTGGGCATAGCGTTCAAGTATTTCACCGAGAATGCCGCCGATTTCGCCGACCTCAACCATGGTAATGAACAGGTTTGAAAAGACTTCCCGGTGGCATTTGAGAGAATCAGAAAATGATTTGCCCGATTCGATTTTTTCGCGCAGGTCTTTGAGCAATTTTTTGAGCGGACTGTTCGGCAACTGTCGGTAAAGGGCGTGCAAACTCATGATCAGCGGGCAACCCGCGTTGATGAGGCTCGAAAGTTGCAGCAGAAAAAAGTTCATTGCCTGGGTGCTGATGCGGATGTGGGTATTACTGCCGGAAACGAGACCTTGGAGGGGAGCGGCGGCAATTTCGAGAACGAAATAATTGCGATCTGCCAGCCAGGTGCCCACTTCTTCGGCGGTTGTGGCTTCCATGAAGCCTTCCATTGGCTTGCCCTTGACGTCGAGAGCCTTGTAGGCAAACCTTTTGCTCACTGCTTAGACCCCGATACCATTGTGATGACGCGATGAACATCTTCGCCGCGGGTAAGGCGCATGACTTCTTCAATTGAAGTTACACCTCTGACAGCCTTAAGAACTCCGTCAGCACGCATGGCACGCATGCCCCCGCGAATGGCGGCATGGCGTATGTCGCGGGCTGACGATGATTTAAGGATCAGGCCGTGAATTTCTTCATTGATGGTCATAATTTCGTGTATGGCAGTTCGGCCTGTGTAGCCGGTGCGGCGGCAGGTTAGGCACCCTTTGCCTCTATACAGGCTGGCTTCGCTATGCCCGTGCTCGGTAATCAGTTCAAGAGCTTCGCCTTCAGGGGTGTAAGGAGCTTTGCATGATGGGCAGATTTTGCGCACCAGGCGCTGCCCGCCAACACCGATGACTGCCGATGCTACCAGATAGGGTTCGACGCCCATTTCGATCAGGCGGGTAACCGCTGATGCCGCGTCATTGGTATGCAGAGTTGAAAAAACAAGATGACCGGTGAGCGCCGATTCAATGGCTATCTGCGCGGTTTCAAAATCGCGGATTTCGCCGATCAGAATGACGTTCGGGTCCTGGCGAAGAATAGAACGCAGGGTGCGGGCAAAAGTCAGGCCGATTTCTGGCCGAACCTGCACCTGATTGATGCTGGGTATAAGGTATTCAACAGGGTCTTCAACGGTAGTAATATTTATCTGACCGTTTCTGATGAAGTTGATGGCGGCATACAGGGTTGAGGTCTTGCCTGAACCTGTGGGGCCGGTCATCAGAATAATGCCATTCGGTGACGAGGCGAGGGTCTTGAACAGACCGAGAAGATCTTCGTCGAACCCGACCTGGTCAAGAGTCAGCTGCATGCGGCTCTTGTCGAGAATGCGGATAACGATTTTTTCGCCAAAAACAGTTGGCAGAGAAGATACACGCAGGTCAATGCTTTTGTTTTGCACTTTGACCTTGATGCGGCCATCCTGGGGCAGGCGCTTTTCAGATATATCCATCTGTGCCATGATTTTCAGGCGCGACAACAGTTCGCTCTGTATGGTCTTCGGGGCTTTCATCAGCTCATTGAGAATGCCGTCGATTCTGTAGCGAACCCTGATGATTTCTTCGTCTGGCTCGATGTGAATGTCGCTGGCTTTGTCATTGATGGCCTGCTGAATGATGGTATTGACCAGATTGATGATCGGAACGCTCTGTTCTTCGCCGCCGATATCGAAAGTGTTGAAAAAGCTTTCGTCAAGCTTAACTTCTGAACTGCGCTCGGCGGTAATGTTATCAACGGCAGTCTGAAGACTGTCGCCCGTTCCGTAATAGTGTCTGATGGCGGCCTCAACCTGAGATTCAGGGCTGATGCCGATGTCGAGTTCATAGCCGGTCTGAAAAGTTATTTCATCGATGATGAAAACGTCAAGCGGGTCGGCCATGCTGATCTGCAAGCGGTTGCCTTCAAGCCTGACCGGCAGAAGATTGTGGCTGCGCACTATGCCGTCAGGGATGGTAGTCAGCACTTCGGGCGGCACGACCGTTTCATTCAGGTTCAGATAGGGTATGTTCATCTGACTGGCCAGGGTCGTGGCAATGCTGTCTTCGGTTGTCAGCCCCGTTTCTACGAGAACTTTGCCAAGGCGTTTGCCGAGAATTTTTTGTTTGGAAAGGGCATCCTGGAGCTGCTCGCCGGTTATCAGACCAGCCTCTACGAGAATGTCGCCGAGGCGCTTGCGCTGTTGATTACCAGTTTTTGGGGGCATTTAAATGATCCGTCATCTTTTCCAGAAGCATTTTCTGGCGGTTTCGTAGCTTGGATTAATCTCGAGAGCCTTGCGAAATGCCATCATCGCTTCATTCTTCAGCCCCTTGGCTTCAAGCGCCTGGCCAAGTTTGTAATAGCCATCGGCGAACCCGGGGAACTTCTGGATGTGGTGACGGAGTTGTCTGATCAGTTCTTCAATCAGCTCGTTATTATCGAGTAATACTGAGGTTTCGTAACTGTAATCTTCAGCGTCATGCGCCTGATACTCTGCAAAAAAAAGGGCAATGACCTTTTTGTATTCGGTCAGCGCGTCGTCTTTTCGGTCGAGGGCTTCAAGAATGTGGGCCCTTTCGTTTAAGGCCTCCCGGTATCTCGGGTTGATCTTAATTGCTTCACTGAGTTGCTCGTTGGCCTTTTCAAGGTTGTTCAGGCTTCTGTAGGCGAGGGCCTGGTGAAAGTAGGCGTCGGGCCATTTTTGCTTTTCAATCACTTTTGCAAATGAATTAACCGCCTCTTCATAGCGGCCGGCATTCAGAAGTGCTTTGCCGAGGTTGTTCCAGTATTCGGCGCTTGGGTTGAGTCTGACGCATTCTTCATAATGAACGATAGCTTCTTCATAGTTGCCAAGACGCGCCAGACCGTTGGCCAGACTGCATCTGAGCATGTGGTTTGCCGGCTCGTTCTCAAGCTTTTTACGGTTTTCCTGAACGGCCTCTTCGATAAGACCGTCACTATAGTATGAACGCGGCAACTCATTAGTCATGGGTTATTTTCCGGGGCGGGCGGCAGCCGGAACCGACCTGGTGCCAGTTGCTGTGCCAACTTTCGGCGGCGAATTACGTAATACCTTGGCGCCCTGTGCTTTCTGGGTGGTTGCCGAAGTCGTATCGATGGTTTTCTCGGTGACATGACCGAGTTTAACTGAAGTCGGACTGCCTGGAATCACTGGTAAAGCCGGAGTAATGACATGCTTTGATTCTTCCTTTTTTGTTGCGGCGACGGTTTTTGCAGCCGCTTCAGCATCAGCAGAGGGTTTAACCCAGTTGCGGTATTCTTCTTCAGGGCCAGACGGTGAATAATACTGCAAAAATTTCACGACATCGGTTGAGTCGTTGAGATATTCATGAAAAGACTTGGCAGGGATATAAGCAGTGCTGTTGGGCCCGAGCACCTTGATATCTTCGCAAATACGCAGCGTCAGGTTGCCTTCAAGCACGTGAATTACTTCGGTGACGAAAACATGCCTGTGACTGCCAATAGTGGCGCCAGGCAGGTAGGTCAGGTGCACGAGGGTGGCAATCGACGGGCCAACTTTAGCTGGATCAACAAGAATCTTGGCGCCGATGCGTTTGTCCGGGGATGTGTGATATTCAGGCTCGTCAAATGCTATGAAATTCACAGATGCCGGCTGTGCCGGTTGCTTTTTGGCGGCATAAAGGGTACCCGAGCTGCCAAGCAACGTCATGATCATGGTTATAGCGATAGTTCCGGAAAAAAGTTTTGTATTTTTCATGAAAGAAATTCTAGCCCGTAAACAAATGCTTGTCAAGGCGCATGTAATTGACTTTCTGATCAGTATCCAGTAGTATTGGTACAATACTGTCAACATTACGGGTGAACATGAACCATAAGTCCGGAATCGGGCGAGCTGCCTTTGTTCTACTGGCGATGCTGCTCCTGCTGAACCTGTCAGGTTGCTGTGCGCGAAAAAACGTTGGCAGGCAGTCTAACCGCACCCGAAACAACACCGACCAGAAACAGTCCAATGCCTCGACCAGCATGGCCCGCAACCCTTCATCAGGCGGTGAGCAGATGATTGCCGGCAACGAAATGACCCGGGCGCTTCGCCCCCAGGACCAAAAAACAAAAGAACAGTATCAGCGCCTTGAATACGCATTCTCAATGTATAATGTCAGCAACTTTGACGGCGCCCTGCGTGAAGTTGAGCGCTTGCAGCTCGAAATCAACCAGGACCCATACCTTGAGATGCAAAGCTGGTATTTATCTGCTATGATCTATCATAAGACCGACAAGATCAGTCGACGAAAAAGGGCGATGCGCAAAATGCTCGAGACCATGGAACAGGTCCAGAAAGACCCGAGGTATCGCAACGCCTATGCCGACGGCATGATCAGCCAGGAAATGATCAAATTGGCAAAGGAAAAGGGAGATGGCCGTTATGCCGAATTCGCCGAATAAGAGCGGTTCAATTTTCCTGCTGACCCTTACTGCCATGACCGTTCTCTTCATCTTTGGTTTTTCTATTACTTTTTTTACCGGCTCAGAAGACTACGCATCTGCCATGTCTTACGAGTCTGAAGTCGCTTTTAACCTTGCCGAATCGGCCATTGAAGAGTTTGTGGCCCGCATTAAAAATTCCCTCAACCACGACGACTCCAATAACCAGCTGTATAAAGTTCTCAGATCAGTTTCTACAGATGTTACCAAAGAAATCCCCCTCGAAGCTGCGCAGGTAGCCAGGCTCACTGCCTATACCCGCGAAACCGCCAGGCAGATTTATGGCATTCAGTTTGGCCGGGGTCTTGTCGAATCTGATGATTTTGTTGTCGATGCCACGATCAAGTTGCAGCACATCAACGCTGTCGAAGCCACTAACGGCGATCAGGTTCTTTACAGCATCAAAAAAGACCTCAAAGAAAAGCAGGGCGAGTTCGAGGTCCGTGCCAAGGTCACCTACAAGGGCCATACCGCCAAGGTTTCTCTAAAATTTCTTATCAGGGTGGTCAAAACCTTTGTTCCGCCATTCAACTATTTTACCCTCTTCGTTAAAGATGGCAGCGTCTACGGCGGTTCTCACTTCAATACCTACACCTCATCAATTAATCAGACCCAGTCTCTGCGCCTCGATAACGGCTGGAACGCCATCAAACGCGACTTTAACCCTACTCTCAACTTCGACGACTGGGAAAAAGAGCTGGCGCAACTCGGTGGCAACGCCATCACGCCGCCCGGGCGAATCTATCTCGGCCAGGATCTCAACAGCCTCAATCAGGCCGGCCCGGCGGTTCTGATACGCTCGACTAACGGCGCCAAGCTCCTTTTTGGTGATAACCTCAACTCGAATGTCGAAAAATTCACCCAGATGAATGCCCAGGATAACTTTTTCCTCAACTTTGACGTCCCCTGGATGGGCATGAAAGACTATGTTAAAAAATTCATGAAGCTTCAGGGCCAGGAAAAAACCAAAGAAGGCCTTATTTTTACCGGCTGGGGCAATGATCATAAAATTCGCATCTTCAACATTGGCGCCGGCAAAGAACTGATTGAGCCGAATACCAGTGGCCCGCCTTCTTTCATTAACTGCTTCCAGAGCTATGCAGTGCATACGGGCAAAATGGTCACCAATACACCAGGCGGCATGAATTCAAGCGAAGGTCTGATGAAATACCGCCTGATGCCCGAACTTGACCGCAGCGGTTTCGATCCGTTCGGTTCGGCACCACCTCTCGACCGCCTCGAACCTATGAGCCGCGCTGATTTTACCAAGTTGTCACCGACGCTTATCTATGGCCCGGCCATGCGCCAGTATTTCCGCGCCGTGCAGATTCAGCCCAAAGATGGCGAGGCCATGGAACTGCCGTTCACCGACTCCCAGGGCAGCCTTCTCCCAATGGCCAACCTCAAGCCCGGCGACAAACTTAACGCGACTCAGGCTGTCGAACTGCTGTTCCATGCCGTTGACCCTGATTTCAAAAAGAAGATCGAACGCAACTGGGATAAACTGCCCGACGGTATTACCAAACTCGAAAACTACTCTAACTTCATGAGTGATTCAGGCGTTGAACTTTACAACAAGGGCCTCGCCAATTTTATCAATCGACTGCGCAATCGCCAGGATGAGTATGAAGGCCCTCTCAAAGACTTCATGGGCGGTTATCTCGAAAACTATCCCTACCCCTATAATCAGGTTCCAAAAGGCATGGAAACCGTCATTGGCCAGACACCGATGCGCGAGTTCTATGAAGGCGCACTCTGGCATTCTCTGCCCGATAATTACAGCACCTATCTGCTCGATTTCTATTTCATTCCGCGTAGCACCGAAGACTTTTTCAGAGGTCGAACTACCGTTGCTATGGGCGGCACCTCTTACGACCGTTTCGAATTCAAATATATCAACAATGTCGAGGCCTATCGCAGCGGTCAGAACAATCAGTCGCTCGAATTGAACGGTATTCTGGCCCTGAACGACTCAGAACCTCTTGGCTTGCGCAATCTTAGATTCAGAGGGCATGGCGTCATTTATTCCAGCCCGATGATGGGTGGCGGCAAAGTGGTTATTGCCGGCGACCTGCTCGGGGTGGGCACCGATGAAAAAAACATTCATTCATCGATCGGCAATGACCTGCTCACAATCATTGCCCCACAGATACTTATCGATACGACCAATGCGGTTGGCAGTCGCTGTTACGTGGAAGCGAATCTGATTTCCGTTTCTGAGCCACTGCTTGTTAAGGGTGACAAACCCGTAACCATCAAAGGTACCGTTGTGACCCCATTTCTCAATCTGCAAGAACATTTTGCTACCCCGGGTGAGAATATTATCGTATATAATGCCCTCAACGGAATCTGGCGCAACATGATGCCAAGCCTCATGGACAAACAATATGTTGCCAAGATTGTTACCGGTGGCGTCGGCAAATTCGACTGGAAATACGAGCGTGAATGATGCATAGATCTAAAAGAAACCATGCCTTTTCACTGGTTGAAATTCTCATCGTCATTATGATGATTTCGGCCGGCATTCTGCCTATTTATTCGCTGATGCGCTCAGGCCAGAAACGAATTGTTCGCGCTGATACCAGAACCATCGCAACTCTATTCGGCGCCTCAGCCCTCGAACTGGCCCGTACTCTTGGTTACGACAAGGCGCAGAATCTGCATAAAGATGAAGAATTTCTTGAACTGCAGAAGACAGCCGACAAAAACGGCTTTGAACTGCGTTTTGAACCGACTTTGCAACCTGTGGTGCCCATCCCGCAGGGCGCGAAACCTCTGAATCTGCTGCGCATAAAAATATCGGTGGTTTCAAAACACAAAACCGCCGAATCTGATGTGCCGGTACTTACTTTCGTTTCTATTCTTACTGACCCGAGATACAATTTTTACTGATATGCCAATAAACAGTCGCAAAACCGGTATGACCATGGTCGAACTGATGTTCGCCATCGGCCTGGTAATGATGCTTTCGGTGTCAATGTATCAGATCATGCGTGCCGTTCGCACCACCTTTACCCATTCACAGAACAAGCTCGACATTCTTCAGGCGACCCGTATCGTTATGTCATACATCAGAAACGAGTTGCGCAATGCATCCGATAAACCCCAGGTTTTTAATGATCGATTGAATATACCTGTTTCAAGCACTGAAACTATTCAATACTATTTTCACCCCGAAACCAGGCGACTATATCGAGGCAAAAAGGGCGGAATCAACGACGCCGACCCGGGCCTTTCAGAAATGCGGCCCTTTTTGTTCAATGACGGGCAGATTCTTGCCTTCGAATACGATTCAAGTTACCGCGATTCAAATGCTTTTGTTGAATCCGAACTGGCCTTGAATTCAAAGGTCTGGTTCAAGGTTTCCATGAAAATCCTTTACACCGAAAAATTCGACAAGCTCACCGATGCCGAAAAACAGAAAATCCTCGACAACCCTGATGATGACCCGCGTGTCAAATCTTTCTTCATGGTGATTACCCCACGCAAAGTTAACTGGTTGTTGCAGGCAACCCAGTAAGCAAAATAGTTTCGACAGATATAAAAAACCGGTGCAACTGACGATTCAGTTGCACCGGTTTTGCGTTCGATTGTTCGATTATTTCTGTGGGTCTTTGCCGGTCAGTTTCCGGTAATTGTTGAAAGCTTCCTGGTAGGCCTTGTTGGCAGTATTGATCTTTTCGGCATTGCCTTCGCGGGTGGCGCTCAGGTAGTTGTCGTAAGCTTTCTGGTAGGCGTTATCAGCCTTGGCAATTTCATCGGCACTGGCAGAAATATTGATCTGCCCGGCGCTTGCCCCTGAAACCGCACCATTGGCAACCGGCTGGGCCGTGCCATTATAAGAAGCAGGTATTTCGGGGGAAAGAGCAACACCGGTGGTGCTTGGAGCCGCTGAAGAACCGCCTTTGTTAAAAAGAATGCCACCAGTCATATTGTTGTCAGCCTTATCAAGAAGCTTCATCGCCATCCGGCCAAGCATGCCGCCGGCCAGCGCCCCGGCTACATAGCCGATCGGGCCGAAAGATGCGCAGGCAGCCACACCAACCGCAGCACCGGCAACGGTCGCCAGACTGCCAAGACTGCCAGTTGCATACCTGGTAACGATACCACCGACGATCCAGCCTGCTACGCCCCCGGCAAGAATACCAAGCGGCGGCATAAACGCGGCACCGAGCGAAGCACCGGCTACCGCACCCGCAATGTTACCGGCGAAATTCGCAAATGGTCTGACTGCATTGAGAACGCTCCCGAGAATGCCAGCCTGAGCGGGCATGGGAACGAGAAAGATCGAGAACATCAACGAAGCAATAATCAGAATGTTAAACTGTCTATTTTTTACCAGTTGGTTAAACATAACAAACCTCCCTCATGAAACTTTTTTAAGTATATGAAAAAAAACCTCACCCCGCAATGTACGACCCCCGATACCAGGGCAAACGCAAACTTAATTATCTCTAGGTGCTGGTTTCGGCAGGTCAGGCGATTGCATAAGCGACGCTTGTCGAGCACCCCATAGTTCCCTGCAAACGATGCCGCTAAGACCGGACGTTTTGCCTGGAGGGCAAAACGCGGGCGATTGCCGCAGGATGCGGCTTAGAGCCCGTGTTCCGGTCGTGCGAGCAGAGTGAGCAGATGGAACTATGAGGGTGCGAAGATCGCAGAGCGTTGCAACGACTGACATGCCGTAATATCACTCTTGGTAAGAAAAAGGTTTGCGTTTGCCCTCCCCCGGTACAGCGATTCTCGGTCAAAAAGCAACCGGGCTGCCAGGCCGTCGAATCGGTGAGAAAACTTAGCGTGCTCTTACATAGCCTGAACAAAGAAAAGGAGTTGAATGAAAATAATTTTTGCTCAGCGTTTTGGCTGAAAAATAATGCCCTGAAGTGACTTCTCGCTGTCGGAATTGTCGTATTCAAAGATCGCCAGATAACGGTTTTTTCGCTGCAATTTGTCGATTTCCGCGTCCTTGAAGATCCAGCCGCCACCTTCGCTGTCTTCGCGGCCGACGATGCGGTCTTTGCTCGGTAACGACAGTTCGGGAAGCACAACCAGATAAAGATTGGCGCTGACGACCCAATCTTCGGGTCGATTGGCATAAGTCTCAGCGACCAGAGTGCCTGGCTCTCTTTTGTTGCTGTCTTCTTCGGCTTCTTCTTCTTTAAGATTGCGGTTCTTCACTGGTTTTTTGGCTCTTTTGATCTCGCCACGCCTGTAATCAAGGCCAAGCGCCCATGGCTTGCCGCAGATGCTTTTTATAAAGCTCTGACCAGAATGATTGACCCGGCTTTGGTCGATCTTGCTATCTTCATCCATAATATAGCGCGCGAGAAGAAAACCGGCCCGTTCCTTTTGCAGCGGGGTCAGAGAAGGGTTGCCGGTCAGTTGCAGAAAGTCTTCAAGCAGGTCATCAGAAACCCGTCGCTCAGAATAAAGCATGGCTTCAATCTCATGCAGTTTGCATGCCTGGCGGTTGCCGCTCGACATGATGCCGCGATTCGAAAGGGCGGTGAAGATACTGTATGCCTCGTCAAATTGCCCTTCATAAAACTTGATGATACCGCTGAAAAAGTGCAGGTCGCCTGGCAGTTGCCGCGGAAACAGATGGGCAGCCGTCGAATATTTTTCTTTCTCATACGGGCCTTTCAGCTTTTTCAGTAATGAGGCCACAATCCGGGCTTCCATTTTGAATTTTTCTTCGCCGCGGTCTTCGGCAAGCTTGTCATAGATGCCTTCAAGAATCCATAGTGCCTCATCGACCTGGGGGTAATCCTGGGGGGCAACTATCTTGAATTTTTCGAGAATTCGGGCGGCCTCTTCATATTTGCCCATCATCGCCAGCACAAAGCCCTGCATGTGGTGCCAGGCGAAATCCTGGGCATCAGTTGCCCCAGAAACTGGTGAAATCGGAGCAAAACTGAACTCAGAAAGCAGGGCATAGGCATCGGCAGTCTGGCCAGCCAGCGCCAGGGCTTCAATCATCCGTAAACGAACTTCGCGGGGCGTCTGCTGCCTGCCAAATAGTTTGAAGTCAGCAATGTAGGCGGGTGACATGCCCAGACAGCGTCTGAAAGACAGCACTGCCGTATCCAGGCTTTCCTGCTTTTCCTGGCTCTGTTGAGTCAGCATTTTCTGGGTGTAATAAAGCCCACGCACAAAATTCATGTCGGCCTGCAGTGCTGTGGTTTTAAAATTGGCATCACAACTGCGCAGCCACTTTTTGGCTATTCGCAGCGTTTCTTTGACATCCTTGGTATCGACAACAAAAAATGGCGCGGCGCGGTTTGAGACGTATTGACCCTTCATCAGACACAACTGGTATTGTTTGCGGGCCTTCAGGGTATAGGCGAGGCACAGATACATGCGTGCCTTGTCGATGGTATCGCTTTTTTTGCCGTCTTTCTCGGCATTCTCGAGAATTCTGATGATTTCATCAAGATCCCGCTCTTCATAATTCCGTTCATCAATGGTTTCGAGGGTTTCTTTGGCAGAATAAAAATACTGCTCGGGGGTAATGGTCAGCAAGCCTTTCTGGCCTGCCGAACACCCTGACATGTTTATGGCGGCCAGACTGATGGCTACCACCACCAGCAGCAGCATGCCCAAGCGTTTCAAAGTTATCTGTTTTAACATGATGAACGATTCCTTGCGCCCTTGATTAAAAGTTTTTGAGCTTGATTGAGACGCGACCCTTGTTGTAGCTATTGTCACGCGGTCGGTCGTAAAAAATAATGAAGTTTTGCTCGATCAGCTTGTCAACAAGTTCTTCGATCTTGCTGAACCTGAAACGGTCGTCGTCAAACTTCGGCCCGAGTTCGATAAACTTGTTGTCTTCAATGAAAAACAGGTACTGGATCGTCGAGAAGATGCCTTCCGGGGCGTCGCGGTTTTTGTCGAGATAAAGATTGACCACATCAACCTTTGGAATGCGCGTCGTGTCTTTGCCCATTTCTTCAGCCTTGTGCTGCAGCTGCTGGTAGAGTTCGCGCGTATCGCCCCAGTCTTTCGCCTGAATCATCGCGCAGTCAAGGTCATATTCGAGATCGCCCGAACCTTTGCAATGATACATGGTTGGCCGCTCAGCATCGGGAGTTGCATCGACCATACAGCCTTCCTTAGAGAGCGAACTGATCGTCATGATCGGGTTGTTAAGCTCAATGCTCAGCCCCTTCAGCTCGGTCGAAATCTCTTCAACCTTGAACTTTTCATCCATATAATTGCGCGACAACGGCATTTTCTGGATGTAGTCGATGAAGATCATGATGTCGTCAGTGTTGAAGTCCTGCATGACATTGTAGGCATAAGACCTGATGCGATCAACCGTGTCTTCTTTGGTGGCTTCAATGATGTAGAAATTATCCATGTATTCCTGCATCTTTTTCCAGCCGCCGGCAAACTTGGCATCGACAATCATGTCTGAGCGTATTTTCTTTCGCTGCAGAGTGTCGGGGTTGAGCCGGCTCTCTTTGGCAAGCAGACGATAAGTCAGGTTCTTTTTCGTCTGTTCATAGGTGAAGAACATAACCGGAATCTTGTTGATCGTCGCGACCCGCGTAGCGAGTTCAAGCGTGAAGGTCGTTTTGCCGCGGCGCGGTGCTCCGGCGATTGCATACATGAAGCCTTTTCTGAAGCCTGAAATGGCCGTATTCAGGTAATGCATCGGTTCACATGAATAACCGATAATTTCGATTTCGCCGGTTTTTTCACGGTTATCAATGTCGCCCATGATGTCGCGCATTTCGTCTTTTACGAGGTTGATGCGTTTGGTGGTACGTGCTTTTTGAATGTTGCGAACATCTTGAATTACCTTGTTGGTGAAGGTTTCAAGATTCAGTGTCTCGTTCTGGTCGGGGTTCTCAATGTAACCATGAATATTCTGGGCTACTTCTTTGAGCTTGCGCTTTAAAGCCTGCTCTTTCATCATTTCAAGATAATGCAGGGCTTGATCCATGGCCGGGGCAGTTTCGGCCATGATGCGGTCGATCAGCGTCTGAACCGTAGCGTCATAAAGATTAAGCTGCCGCAGCTTGTTTTTGATGACAATCTTGTCTAGGCCAGACATTTCGGGGTTTTCTTCGCGCAGCGACAGAATGCTCTGATAGATCGATCTGCTGTAACGGGTTGAGAATAGACCAGAGATCAGGCCTTTGCCTTTCAGGCTCTCAAGAATGAAAGAATCTTTCATGATCCCGGCCAGAACAGATATTTCAAGCTCCTCGTCGCCGTAACCGGTTTCTTTTGAAGAAAATACTTCCTCTTGCAGATGCTTCTGCTCGTCGCGGGCCTGCGAATTTATCGCCTGAGAATTTAGTGGCGCTGCTGCTGCTGGAACCGGCCTGGCAACCGGTGCTGCTGCGGGTCTCGTGGGCATGGGGGGCGCAGGTGGCGTCAGTGTGGCACCGGTCGGCAATGTGGTTGAAAATGGCCGGGCAGGCTGCGTTGTCGCGACTGCCGGTCGTGCAACCGGTATTTCAACAGGCGCTTCGTGGCTTTCTGTCTCGGTGACAAAATTATCGGGAACCTGGTTATCATCAGCCGTTGATGTGTGTTGAATTTCGGGTGGTTTCGCCCTGAAAGAGTCAGATAAAGGCGAAACCGGGGCACCTGGCATTCTGGCAGCCGGTATGGCCGGCGATGCAGGCATAACGGGTGCTCGTGGCGGCACCATGCCTGCCGGGGCGGGCGTCGGGTTAGCCGGGCCAGATGTTTTTAAAAGATTATTCAGTGAAAAACCACTGGCCACGGGCTTTGCAGTCGGGCCGGTGTTGGCTGGGCGCTGGTTTTTTGCGCATTCAACACAGATGTATCCTTCCTGGATCTCTTTGTTACAGATATTGCAGTTTGCCACGCCCGTCCTCCGCATTATTGAGCCTTTAAAATCTCAGGGCAGAATTGAAAATCTTCTTCATGCCCGCTATAAGATAACGGCGTTTTGAAACTAATTCAAGTATCTGCAACAACTTGCCCCGGTAACATACCTTGCGTTCTTGACAAGCTTATGACAAATCAGTATTATGCCGATACTCTGAAAAGATTAACCCAAGAAGGAGCCTATGAACAAATCTGCCTTCGGCCGCATTCACTTTTTGATGGTAGTATTTTTCGTTCTCGCCAGTTTAACTGCTTTTGCCTATGAGAGTAATATTATTGTTGGCTTCAAGGTTGAAGGAAACAGGCTCATCGAAGAAAAGGTCATTCTTCTTAACTTGTCGATGAAAGTTGGCGACACTATCGCTCCCCAGGCTGTTCAAGACGATATCGCCCGCGTTGGCGAAATGGGCTTCTTTTCGTTTGTCGGCGCCGAAATCCGCCCCACCGAAAAAGGCAAAGAAATAGTTTTTAAGGTAGAAGAAAACGCTATTATCGGTGAAATCGAAATTAAAGGTCTCACTAAAATCCCGGTTGAAACCCTTAAAAAAGCCATGGAAAGCAAAGTTGGCTCGGTTTTCAACAGCAAGCTCCTCACTCAGGATATCCAGATCGTTAACGAAACCCTTGGCCGCGAAGGTTACCTTTTTTCAAAAGTCACCGACGCCTTTGTCCAAGACCAGGGAAGCAAGATAAACATCGAAATCACCGAAGGCATCCTCTCTGAAATCAGAATCGAAGGCCTTAAAAAGACTCGCGAAAAAGTTGTGCGCCGTGAATTGACCGTTAAACCCGGCGAAATTTATGACAACAAAAAAATCGTTCGCGATCTGCAGCGCCTTTATAACCTTGGCTTCTTCGAAGAAGTTCGTCGCGACCATCTTCCCGGCAAAACCCCCGAAGAAGTCGTTCTGGTTATTCATGTTGTCGAACAGAAAACCGGCCGCGCCGGTGTTGGTGCCGGTTATTCGTCTCTGAACGGCCTGGTGGGTTTTGTTAACCTGTCGCAGAATAACTTTCAGGGCGACGGCAAACGTGTTTATATGAAGACCGAATTCGGTGGCATCCAGAATTACGAACTTGGTTATTTTGATCCCTGGCTTAATAACAAGCCTCAGAGTTTTGGCATCGATCTTTATAACACCAAATATACCCGCGATCTTTATTCGGCTGGCAATACCCTGACCGAATACGACGAACGCCGCAAAGGTGGCGCTATTACTCTTGGCCGGCGCCTGCGCAAAGATGTTGACCTCTCTTTCAAGCTCCGAGACGAAGACATCAGGCTCACCCCGACTGATGCCACCGCTACAGCCCCGGCTGGTATCAGCAACGACCGCGTTCAGACCCTGGCCGTAATTCTCGATAAAGATACCCGTGATAACCGTTTTAGACCTACCGGCGGCCTGCATGACACCTTCTGGGTTGAAACCACCGGCGGCATGCTCAAGGGCGATAATCAATACACCAAATACATGTTGGCGCTGCGCCGATATATTCCCGTCAGCCGCAACCGCAAAACCGTATTCGCTCTGCAGACGATTGCTGGCCAGACAACGATCGGCGATGGCTATGTTCCCATCTATGATATGTATTCAATAGGCGGCAGCAGCACCGTGCGCGGTTATGAAGAACGCGAATTCCTGGGCACCAAGGTTTTTTATTCAAACTTTGAGTTGCGGCAGAATTTTTCAAAGAACTTTGATGTCGTTGGTTTTTACGATATCGGCAGCGCCTGGGGCACCGACTATAACCGCAAAAAACTCGGCTACGACCAGAAGCAGGGCTATGGTATCGGCATCAGGCTTCAGACGCCACTCGGCCCCGTTGCTCTCGATTATGGCAAGGCAACTGATCGCAGTGATGGTAACACCTACATCAACTTCGGTTCATCATTCTAATTACAGTGCAGAACTCGCAAAGAGTTAAAGAATAAGGAGAACTTGTCCAGATGAAGAAACAGCTTTTGAAACTTTGTCTCGCTGCCGGCCTGGTTGCCAGCCCGATGGCCGCCAGTGCTTATGAATTCGGCGTCGTCGATGCCGGTCAGATATTCAACAAATATTCTGAAACCCAGAAAACCAAAAAGGTTCTTGAGGGCGAAAAAGAAAAGCTTCAGAAAGATCTTGAAGCCAAAAAAGAATCGGTCAAGAAACTTGATGATGAATATGTCAGCATTGCCAAAAAAATGCAGGAATTGCGCGATGCAAAAAACGAAAAAGAAGCACAGGCTCTCGAACCTAAACTGAGCGAATTGCGCAAGCAGTTGGCCCAGAGAAGCGGCGAACTGCAGAAATTTTTCGAAGAATCCCAGAAGTCTCTCTATGAAATGGAAGAAAAAGAAATGGGTTCGCTCTCGAAGAACCTCGACGACAAAGTTGATCAGGTTATCAAGCAGGTTGCCCAGAAAAACAACATCAAAGCTGTTTTTGAAAAACGTTTCTTCTATTGGGGCGATGAACAGACGGTTAAAGACCTGACTGAAGAAGTTCTTCAGGCTCTGAATGCCGGCAAAGCCGCCGCTGCCAAACCAGCTGCCAAACCAGCCGGTAAATAAGCTTTTGACCGGGCGTCATTTATGACGCCCGGTTTATATTATGACTGAAAGAGAAACCAGAAGCATCAGCCTCAAGGAACTGGCTGCCATGACCGGTGGCCGGGTCTGCGGCGACGAAAACACCCGGGTCAGCAATGTTGCCCCCATTGAGCGGGCCGCCCCCGGTGAACTGACGTTTCTCTCTGGTGCCAAAAATTACGCGGCCCATCTCGAATCGGTTAAGTCAACCCGAGCTTCGGCTCTGATTGCACCCGAAGACGCTCCTGACCTGCCGTTGCCGTCATTGCGCCTCAAAAACCCTTATATGGGCCTGGTTGAGGCGCTTAATTTTTTCTTCCCCCCTGAAAAACCAGACTATCACATTCACCCGACCGCTTTTGTCAGTGAAGACGCCGAAGTCGCCGCCGACGCAATCGTCGGGCCACATGCCGTAATCGAAGCCGGGGCGGTTGTCGGTGCCGGCACTCACATTTCGGCCCAGGCTTTTGTGGGTCGTAACTGCCGGGTTGGCTGCCAGACGCTTCTTCACCCGGGGGTTAGAATTCTTGCTGGCTGCGAAGTTGGCAGTAACTGCATTATTCACGCCAATGCCGTTATCGGCAGCGATGGTTTCGGTTTTACCCTCGACCAGGGCGTGCATGTCAAGGTTCCGCAGGTTGGTAACGTTGTGGTCGAAGACAACGTCGAAATTGGTGCCTGCGTCACTATCGACCGCGCCACCATGGAAACCACCCGAATTGGCGAAGGCAGCAAGATCGACAATATGGTGCATATTGCCCATAATGTTCAGATCGGCAAAAAATGTATTATTGTTGCCCAGGTCGGCATCTCAGGCAGCACAATTCTTGAAGATTACGTAACATTGGCCGGTCAGGTTGGCACAGTTGGCCATGTTCGGGTCGGCAAGGGTTCGACTGTCGCGGCCCGGGGAGTTGTCACCGGTGATGTCGAAGCTGGAAGTTTCGTTTCCGGTTTCCCGATCAAGCCCCACAGCGAAGAACGCCGCATTCTGGCGGCACTGCGCAAACTCCCAGATCTGCTGAAAAAGGTCAGAGACCTCGAAAAACAACTCGAAGCAAAGGAATAGTTTTAATGCCTCTTAAACACTTCAGAGCTGTGGTAGCGGTTGCTCTGCTTCTCTGCGGCGCATCTTCACTTTTTGCCGACACCGCCAGCCGGGTCAGATACATGGGCACGGCTATTTTTACCATGCCCACCGGCTACGCGCGTTCTGCGGCAGGCTACATCAATGACAGCGGCCATTCGGCAATGATCGTTTCGCAGGAATTCATGAACAAGTTTTTTGAGGTATCGTTTCTGCGCCATTTGAACGGCACCGAAAAAGGCAATAACCCCCTCAGTGTTAAATTAAAGCTTCTTGAAGAGGGCGAAGTTTTGCCCAGCGTAGTGTGGGGCGCTTCTGACATCAATACCCAGCTCGGTTCGAAAATTTTCTATTTTGCCTCCTCAAAGTCCCTTGAAGTCTTTGGTGCCACTCTTCATGGCGGGTTCTACAAAGATCCGGTAACTACCGAGCGGAAATATTTCTACGGTATCGAAAAAATGATTCTTCCCCTGATCACCATCGGGGCCGAACGCAGCGATGATATCGACACCTTCGGCATAAAGCTGAGCCCTTACCCGGGCGTCAGCCTCGAAGTCGCTCAGCGTGACCGCAAAGAAGAGTTATACAATATTATTTATTTTCGCTCTTTCTGAATTTATGCAAGCAGATAAACAGCAGTCGTTAGCCAGAGCAATAAGCATTGAAGGAATTGGCCTGCATACCGGCAAGCCGGTGAACATGGAATTCGTTCCAGCCGAGGCCGGTCATGGCATTGTTTTTATGCGCACTGACCTGCCCGGGCAGCCCCTTATCAGCGCCAGTCTCGATAACGTCGTTTCTACTAATCGTGGCACGATTCTCAGTCAGAACAATGCCTCTGTCAATACGGTCGAACATGTACTGGCGGCTCTAAACGGCTGTGGTATTGATAATCTGTTGATCAGGCTTTCAAGCGAAGAACCGCCAGCTGGCGATGGCAGCGCGCATTACTTTGTCGGGCTGATCGAGCAGGCTGGAGTGGCTGAACTTTCTCAAGATCGCCTGGTCTGCCATGTCCCTGAAATGTTTTCACTGGTTGAAAACGAAAAAAGCATGGTGTATCTGCCCTCTGATCGCTTTGAGGTCAGCTATCTGCTCGAATATCGCAATAATATTATTCCGCCACAGCAGATTCATATCGTTATTGATGAAGATGCATTTAAAAACAGGGTTGGCAAGGCCCGCACCTTCGGATTTCATCATGAATTCGAGATGCTCAAAGCCAACAATCTGGCGCGGGGCGGCAGTCTCGAAAACGCTGTAGTCATCGATGACCAGGGCCGGGTGTGCAACCCGGAAGGCCTGCGTGAACAGCATGAGCTGATTCTTCACAAGATTCTTGATCTGGTTGGCGATTTTTCGTTGACAGGTATGCAGATAAAAGGCCATATAATAGCAGAACGTACCGGTCACAACTTTAATGTAAAATTTGCGCGTCTGCTCCGGGAAAAATTCACCCAGGCCCAGCAGCGAAAGGACTCGAAGATGATGTATATAGAAGAAATCAAGACAATTCTGCCGCACCGCTACCCATTTCTGCTGGTCGATAGAATTCTCTCGATTGTTCCAGGCGAATCGATTGTCGGTATCAAGAACGTCACCGCCAATGAAGAATTTTTTAATGGCCATTTCCCGGCTAAACCGGTAATGCCAGGCGTTCTGATTGTTGAAGCCATGGCCCAGGTAGCCGGGGTGCTGTTTCTTTCCCAACCCGAACACAAAGGAAAGACTCCGTTTTTCTGTGGTATTGATAACGTTAGATTTCGCAGGCCAGTAGTCCCAGGAGACCGCCTTGAATTCAAGGTTAAGGTCCTGAAAGTCAGAGGCAGTACCGGTAAGGTCGAGGCAGAAGCCAGAGTTGATGGCGAACTGGTTACCGGCGGCGAACTGATGTTTCAGCTTGTCTGACACCAAGGAGTAGGAACCATGTCTGTTCATGCAACCGCAATAATTACCCCTGGCGCAAAGCTTCACCCAACCGTAGAAGTTGGCCCCTACACCGTCATTGGTCCTGATGTCGAAATCGGCGAAAATACCGTTGTCGGCGCCGGGTGTCATATTCTTGGCCACACGACCATCGGAAGCGGCAACGTTCTGCATCCATCGGTCGTCATCGGCACCCCCCCCCAGGATCTCAAATACAAGGGCGAAAAAACATTCATAAAGATTGGCAATGGCAACCACTTTCGTGAGTTCGTCACCATTCATCTGGCCGAAGGCGAAGGAAGTTCGACGATTGTTGGTGACAATAATCTGCTGATGGCTTACGTTCACATCGCCCACAACTGCAAGGTCGGCAACAATATTATCATGTCGAACTGCGCTACCCTGGCCGGCCATGTTGAAGTGGGTGACCGGGCCGTGCTCGGCGGCTTTACCGGCATTCACCAGTTCTGCAAGGTCGGATGCATGGTTATGATTGGCGGAATGAGCAAAATCACCAAAGATGTGCCACCCTTTATCAAGATCGATGGCAACCCGGCCCGGGTCGTCGGCCTGAATTCAGTAGGCCTTAAACGCAACAACGTTCCCAGAGAGTCGATTGCCAACATCAGAGAACTCTATAAAGTATTCTTCCGCTCCGAAATGAACGTTTCCCAGATCATGGAAAAATGGCCGGAGCTTGTGAATGCCCAAGATCCTCATGTGGTCATGTTTCATGATTTTGTTAAGGGCGCCAGACGCGGGGTTTATAAACGAACCCGCCGTGGCGGCGGCACCGCCGAAGATTAATTTTCGCAATTGCAGAACGGCCGTCGGGAAGTATCGCCCGGCGGCCGTTCCCATGTTTGCTGAAGTGGTGATAAAATAGGGTTATTCTTGAGCGTTGGGCATAATTATGATTTCATTGTTGAAAAAACTGGTTGCGATTTTTCTGCCGTTCAGATGCCATGTATGTAGCCATGACACCGATTTTTCTGTGGTTTTGTGCGCCAACTGCCGAAATCGCCTGCGACAGATTCTTGCCAAACCCTTTCCGGTGCTCGATACATGCTGTGAATTCCCGGTTTACACACTCAGCAGCTATGACAGTTTTGTTTCTGACGTCATTCGCATCATTAAATACCACCCATCATACAGGCTTCTTAAGATTCTGGCCGATGAATGCGAGCAGACCGAAGCCTTACGCGCTCTGATCCGGCCTGATGATGTGCTGATTCCGGTGCCGATGCACCCTGCTCGTCTCGCTGAGCGAGGCTTCAACCAGGCTGATTATCTGGCCGGAAGATTTGCCGCCCGCTGTGGTTGCCATTACAGCCCCGCACTGGTCAGGGTCAGGGCAACACGCCCGCAGGCAGACTGCAATGAGTGTGAACGTTTGACCAACCTTGAACAGGCTTTTGCACTGGATTCTGGTCTGGCTCGCAGCGCTTTTCCGGGGCGTCGGCTGCTGCTAATCGATGATGTAGCTACCACCGGAACTACCCTGCAACGATGTGGTGAGGTTCTTAAACCTCTTGCTCCCGGTGAGATCTGCGCTCTGACTGTTTCCCATTCTTTCAGAAGAACGGCAAAGCCCGCGAAAAAAGCTTCCTGATTGGGTTTGACTTTGCTGCATCAGCAGGTTACAATAATGCATAATTTAGCTAAATGAACCTGCCTGTTCGTCCGATATTCAACCTTGGAGGCGTCCTCCGCTAACAAGACACACACCAGGGGGAAGACGTTCAGGGAGTCAGGAGGAACCATGAAGGTTTCCAATGTTAATGTAACCAGAATCTATCAGGACCAGGTAAAGAAGGCTCAGACCGCGAAGCCAGACGGCGAATTCAACAAAATGATGCAGAATTCGACCGGTAAGGTTGATACGGCAACCCGCACCTTCCACCCGCCGAGTGGCGTAAATTTGAACAACCCGGTTATTACCGGGGCGCCAGTTGCCCAGGCTGACCCGGTCGAAACCATCAAGTTTGCTGCCGAAGTATTTGCCAGCGTTCCTGATGTCAGATCCGAACGGGTTGATCGCATCAAGGCCCTGATCGATGCCGGGCAATACAATGTGCCTGCCGATAAGGTTGCCGAGAAGCTCTACTCGCACCCGCACATGCAGCGCGTCTGGGAAGACTAACCAGATTTGAAACCCAAGATCGAAGAACTCAAGCAGATACTCGGTGAAGAGTTAAGTATTTATCAGACTCTACTGCAGCATGCCGGCTCAAAACGCAAGCTGCTGCTTGAAAAATTTTCCACCGAGCTGCAGACGATTGTTAACCAGGAGGAAATACTGGTACAAAGGCTGATTGACCTTGAACCCCGCCGCCGCGAATGTGTTGCCCAGATTTCAGGCAGCCCCGATGCCAATCTTGACACTGCTGTCGAAAAGATAGCTGAAGCCGATGGCAAATCGGATATCTGGATGGTTGGCAGCCAGTTGCGCGATGTGGTTAAAGAAATAAAGGCCGTTAATGAAGAAAACCAGCGTCTTATTGAACAGGCTCTCGAACTGACTCAATACTCCGTTAAATTGATTACCAGGGTACCTGCCGATGTAACTTATGGCCCGGCGGGCAAAAAGCCAGGGCAGCGGGTGGGCCCCTCATTGATAGATCGCAAGATCTGAACCTTAACAGCTAAAAAATTTCCCCAGGCCTGATGCGGATTCGCATCGGCCTGAGGGAAGTTTTTTTATTTGTACTAATGTCAACTACTCAAATCGCCGATAGAGATAATAGGGAAAAATATATTTCCCGGGTGGCAATAAAGAAAACGCCATCAAATAAGGAGGCCGGCGATGTCGAGTACGTTTTTTGGTCTGAATATTGGCAAAAGCGGGATTTTCACTCAGCAAAAGGCTTTGGAAACCACTTCGCACAACATCGCCAATGCCAATACCGAAGGTTACTCAAGACAGAGAGCCGTGCTTTCGGCTAACAATCCTTATCTGCTCAAAGGCGTGGGCACATCCGTACAGGTTGCCCAGGTCGGCCAGGGCGTGCAAGTTAACCAGATTCAGCAGTTCCGCGATGAATTCATCGATGCCAGGATTACGAAGGAAACTTCGACTCTGGAATGGAAAACTTCGGCTGACAGCCTGCTGAAAGAGATTGAATCAATTATCAACGAGCCTGGTGATGCCACGATTCGCGACCAGCTCGACGCTTACTGGGCAGCCTGGCAGGATCTCGCCAATGATTCTTCCAACAGCTCTCTCAGACGGAATCTTGTTGAAGAAACCGAGAGCCTGGTCGGCATTTTTAAAGACATCGATGGCCAGCTCCGCCGCCTGCAGGGTTCACCCACCTGGTGCTCACAGGGCAGCATCGAAAACCAGATTCAGGATACCGTCAGCGAAGTTAACAGTCTGGCTGCGACGCTTGCCGGCCTGAACGAACAGATTGGCAGATCCGAAACTGCCGGTAATGTGGCAAACGATTTGAGAGACCAGCGCCAGAAAGCACTTGAAGACCTGGCCAAGCTGGTGAATGTGAACTCCTATTACAATGCCAAGGGTGAACTCACTGTTAACTGTGGCGCTCACGTTCTGGTGCAGAACAATGTTTCTAACAAGCTCTATATTAATGTTAAAGACGGCGATTCCTTCAGCACCGTCAGTGGTAGCCAGGGTTACCCTGAATTCTCTGATAATACTGATGTTGCCTCAGCCGTGCTGACCCACACCACCGACCAGCGCAACCTTACTCTGACGGTTTCACAGGTGGCACAGGCTCACGAGCAGTATTCATTTCTGACTTTTCACCCTCTGACCGGCCCGCTGGCACAATTTGGTGCTACGAGCGGCAGCTTTAATGTCAATGGCCGTGAATTCTATCTTGACGCCGAGAACACCACCATGCGTGATCTCGCCGGCATGCTTGATTCTGCCAACCTCAATCTGAACGCCGAAATCAATGAATCGGGTCAGTTGATTCTCAAATCGACCCAGACCGGCAAAGATTATGAGATCAATACTGCAGACGGTACCAGCAACCTGTTTAAAGTTCTTAATCTGCAGACCAACAAGAATGCCCAGGATGCCAGATTCAGCTTTGGTGACCAGGAATTCGTGTCTTCGAAAAACGATGTGTCCGGCGCTCTTGATGGCGTGACCCTGCTGATCAGAAGCACCGGGGTTGCCAATCTTGATGTCAGACCGACTGTTACCAGCGGCAAACTCAAAGCCCTTCTGGAAGTGCGCGACGGCACTCTGCAGACTGCCATTGATGATATTAACAAACTCGCTTATACCGTTGCCGTCGAAACCAACCAGGTGCATCGCAACGGTTACGGTCTTGACGGCCAGACCGGCCGCAACTTTTTCAAACCTCTTGAATATATCGATAGCGATAATCCTTATCGCAATGCCATCGAAAATTTGGCTCTTGAAGATCATATCAAGAATAATCTCAACACGATCGCCGCCGCTGGTGGCACTATTGAAAACAGTTCTGACCGCCTGCGCACCTTCAACGGCACTGGCGATGGTTCAAACGCCATTCAGATCGCGCAGCTCAAACAGGCTAACTTTTTTAACGACGGAAAATCGTCGTTCAATGATTTTTATAATGAACTCGTAACTGAAGTGGCTGCCAAAAGTCAGAAATACGAGAGTGAAGTGACCTACAGCACCAGTCTTATGACCCAGCTTGATGCGAAACGTGCTGAACTCTCTGGCGTGTCTCTTGACGAAGAACTGGCGAACCTCATCAAGTTTCAGCATGCCTACAATGCTGCCGCCAAGGTCATTTCCACAATTGATGAAATGCTAGATACGGTTATCAACCGAATGATCTGAAATTAATAAAAGATTCTCAAAAATGAAACAGAAGGCAAATAAGGAGACAGGCAAATGCGGGTAACCAACCAGTTTATAACCAGT
>DAOPYA010000017.1:28250-56635 GCA_035352635.1 Candidatus Rifleibacterium sp. | reverse complement strand
GCTCGACAAGCGTCGCTTATGCAATCGCCTGACCTGCCGAAACTTGCATCAAGGGGGGATAAAGTAAGCGGTTGCTCTGATGTCATTCTCGCTGAAGCCCGGCAGATTTTTTTTAATCAGTTACTGTACGGGGAAATTTTCTGTATAATAGTACCAATAAAATTATATTTCATGAGGTGCAAGCTATGAAACGCTCTGGTTTATTTGTGAGTCTTCTGCTGGCAATTATTCTTGCGAACCCGGCTGCAGAGCCTGTTATGGCCTCAAATACCGCTGATCCCTTTGCGGTTAAGAGTGGCACCACTGCCGCGGTAAACGAAGCCGCCGCCAAAGAAGAAGTGCCGCCCGCCGAAGCCCCGACCGAAAAAAAAGAAGAAGCAAAACCGCAAACCAAAACCGAGATCGCCAAACATACGGTTAAATCAGGCGACAGTCTCTGGCGTATTGCCCAGAAACTGCTTGGCGACGGCAATCGCTACCGTGAAATTATCGAAGCGAACAAGGCAAAATACCCTTCCCTCGAAAAGAACCCCGACCTGATTCACGCGGGCTGGGTGCTTGAAGTACCCGTAACCAGTGAAGTTAAACCGGCCGTCGAAGAAAAGCCCGCCGAAACCAAACCAGCGGTCGAAGAAAAAAAGCCGGCAGTCGAAACCAGCACCTCTACCTCAGTTGAACAGGTCAAAAAACTGCCACAGTGGTCAACCGAAGAGAAGGTCAAGAGGCTGCAAAATGCCCTCGATTCAGCTAACCGCGCACTCCTCGCCCAGAAAAAACGCATCGCTGATCTCAACGAAAAGACCATCAGATTTTTGATTGACAACAAGTTCATGAGCGAAGAAGACTGGATGGCGATGAACCCGCCCGAAGGTTACACCTATCGTCTCGACCGCACCGGCAAAATCGAACTGGTCGGCAGCGACAACAAGCCACTGACCAACGCCCAGATGGTTGAACTCGACAAAAAAGCCAAAGACGCGGCCAAAGCACCCGAGAAAAAAGACGAAAAACCGGCTGGCAAAACCGACGATAAAAAACCGGTTGTCAAAGATGACAAAGACAAAAAGATCGCCGATGATGACGCCAAGGCCAAACAAGAAGCCCGCGACAAACTGGCAGCCGAAGAAAAGGCTCGAAAAGACAAAGCTGCCGCTGATAAAGCCGCCCAAGAAAAGACCGATAAAGCCAAAACCGACAAAGCCGCTGCCGAAAAAGCTGCACTAGAAAAAGCTGCCGCCGAAAAAGCCGCAGCTGAAAAAGTAGCCAAAGAAAAGGCTGAAGCCGAAAAGGCAGCCAAAGAAGCCGAAAAAGTTGCCGAAACCCGCTATCAGAAGATGATCAACGAAATCGGCAGCCCAGACCTGGCTGACCGCCGCTCCGAATATTACAAAGCAGTCAACAGCGGCTCAAAACTTCTGTCGAAGGGCTTCTTCGGTGGCACTACCTCCTTCTACAAGTTTGTGAACACCGTTGATTACCCTGCTTATGATATTCCGGCCCTGCAAAGAGACCTGCGCGAATCCCAGAAGAACTACGAAAAAGCCGTCGATAACAACAAGACCAGCCGCACCCTTGGCATCTTCGGCGATACCATCGAAAGCGCCGGCAAAAAAGTTGAGCAGTCACGCGCCCGACTCGAAAAAGCTTGGGGCGAAATGCAGACAGCACTCGGCGAAGCAAAAACCAAAGCCAAAGAGCTCGAAGGCAACGTCGCCGGCAACAAGACCAAAGCTGCCGCCGCCCAGAAAGAACTCGACAAGCTCGACAAATATGATGCTAAAAATTCCGCTCAGATTCAGAAACTGAGCAAAGATATCAAGGAAATCAACGAAAAGATCGATGATGACCAGAAAAAACTCGACAATTACAATGAATTGAAGGGCGTTTTCAAAATCTAAAAACTTCTGGTCGCAAGACTGAATATGGTTTATACTTCTGGTCAGGGCCAACACCCTGACCAGATTTTATCTTCGGCGAAAGGTAAAAATATGATGAGGAACCTGTTTGTAGTTCTGACCGTGCTTCTGGCTATCTGCTTTTCAAGCGCTCAGGCCGCGACCCTGCCGGCCGGCAAAATTCTTTACATCGACTCAGCGGCTGCCAATACCAATTATCTGGCAACCATCAACCCTGACGGCACCGGCAAGGTTCGCCTGACAACGGCGTTCAACAATATCATGTTTCCGCGCTTCAACGAGTCAAGTGGCTGGATCGGCTTCACCAACAAGACCCCCGAAATGGGTTCAGAAATTTATCTGCTCAACAAAACCGGCGACCGGGTGCGAAGAGTATTAACCGGCGCAGCTTTTGAAGATTTTTCGCCCGACGGCAAATTTTTTCTCTACACTACCTGCGATGGCAAGGCCGAACTCTACGTTTACAGCCTTGAGCGCAAGCAGGCCAACAAAATTTCCCAGGATCTGAAAGTAACCGCCGCCAACTGGTCAGCTGATGGCGCCTGGGTAGCCGTTTCTGCCCTTTCCGACGACGGCACTTCTGATCTCTACCTGATTTCGACTCTGGCGCAGGGCATCAAACGGCTCACCGCCACCGAAAAAGTTAACGAATCATTTCCGGTATTCAGCAAAGACGGCAAGTTCATAGTCTATTTCACTGACCGGCATGGCGAAAACGAACTCGAATACCTCGCCGTCGATCAGACCGAAGTGCAGCGCCCGATCGTCAGAGGCATCTACCCAAGCCTCTCGCCAGACAACAGCTGGGTGGTTTTTCAAGAGGGCAACACGGTTGGCATGGCGACCATCGAAGGTCTCGAAATGAAAACCCTCACCCCCGGCCGCACTCCCGTATGGATCAGCAATTCAAGATGAGTTTTGTAACTCGCATCAAAAGACACTTGTATTTAACTGATTGTCTATTAAAAGTGGCAGCTTCGGCCTATCAGCCGGGTTGCTTTTTCTACAGCGATTCCTCACTTCGTTCGTCACAAGCTTCCGAAAAAGCAATCCCGTCTTCTCGCCTCGCAACTTCAATATAGACAATAAAGCTTTTGACCGAGAATTGCTGCGTATGGATTAAATAAATTGACCTGACTGCCTGATGAATTGTAAAATAGTCGAAACACTATTGGGAAGGTTCTGCGATGATTAAAATCAGTAAAATTCTCGTGCCCGTTGATTTTTCGGAAGGTTCCGAACTGGCTCTCAGGTATGCCGCGACTTTCGCCAGTGAATATGGCGCCCAGATTCATCTTCTCAATGTCATTGAAGAAGAAGTTTTGCACGCCGGTAACCTCAACGACCCCCTTGAAACCTCTGCCAAATGGCAGGAACAGAACAAAAAGCAGCTCGAAAGCTTTGTTCCGGCCAAGTTTCATGACCTTGATATCATCAAAAAAGTTCAGGGCGGCCTGGTGTACGAAAGTATCATCAACTACGCCGTCGAAAATGAAGTCAGCCTGATCATCATCGGCGCCCACGGAAAAACTGGGTTTATCGATTCATGGCTGGGCGGCAACAGTTACGAAATCGCCCGCAAGTCACCCTGCGCGGTTCTTACCGTTAAACCGCAGGGTCGCGGCTTTGTAGAAAAGCCGGTTTAATTGAACCCTGCAAAAACAAAATAGAGTCTGTTCGACGGCCCGGCCTATCAGCCGGGTTGCTTTTTCTACAGCGATTCCTCACTTCGTTCGTCACAAGCTTCCGAAAAAGCAATCCCGTCTTCTCTCCGGGCCTGTTTATGATTTATTAGAGAGAGCTATAATTATGCAGTTATCAATAATTCAGGCAAACGAAGCCAGCATCCGGTTCAGGTCTTTAGCGACCTGAACCGGATTTTCTTCGGGTGAAACAGCGATATCAATCAGCAGTGCCGCGTTCTGGCTTCTGATCATTGAGGCGGGCTTATCTTCAAGAAACATGGCGGTAACACCGTTACCCACCGGCAGAGTAAAAAATCGGTCATTGTGAGAGTTCTGCACGACGCGACCTGGCTCGAGACCGGTCTTGAAGCGCGAGAATGAGACAAGCGGGTTCCAGGCGTAGGTGCTGCGCAGGCCACTGAGATTTTCGGGAATTCGGTCATCGCGCCATTCACGTGCAAACACCGCGTCAAGGCCATGACCGCGCACAAAATCGAGAGCGGCCAGGTTGCAGATGTTGAAGCTCCAGTCGAGGGTGAATTTGAGTTGCGGCAGGCGCCGTGCCAGGGCGAAGGCTTCCCAGCCGAGGCAGATAAAATTGCCTGATTCAAGAGGCTGGAGTTCGGCGAGCAGGCGGTCGAAATGCCCACGGGTCAGCACCGGCGGCAACCACCATGACACCTTGCCGCGCAATACCATATCGGCCCGCTGATTATCGCCTTTCCAGGGCAATACCCAGCTGTCGGCGGGCAGGTCACGCAGAAATGGAAAACTATGGTTCCAGACCCGCAGGTGCAGACCCGGTCGACCATTGGCGGCGAAATGTCTGGCATAGTCAGGGCGGCTGTTCTGCTTTGCCGATCTGAGCAATGCGGCTACTGATGCTTCACCGCGCGGGGGTGGCAATTGTTCGAGCTTGCCGATGCTCTCTACAAGCGTGCGTTTTAATTTTTTCAGGGCGCTGCCGCTGATATGCAGGCCCGGGTCAAGAAGTCGGGTCACCTGGCGGCCCGCCTTGAACAGATCGCCAAGAACTGTGAATTTTTCTTGCAGTGGCCCAGCTTCAAGGCCTTTATTCATGGCCAGTTGCAGCATTTCGTCGCTTTCAAGATGCAGGGGATGGTCATTTACGATCGTTTCGACGGCCAGATGCGTGCCGTCATGCCCAGACCAGAAAAGATCGACCGGCCGACGTTCCCAGTCGCGGTTCCACTGGGATTCCCAGGCGCCTTCGTCGGCGCTCGATGTGCGCTTCATTTCGACCCCGGCACCGAGAGTAACCGGCAAGCCACGCACCCACATGAATTCGCCATTCCTGCGGTCAGTTTTTACCCAGGTTACCCGGGCGCCGGCCTGCTCGCCGTCGCGATACCAGAATAAACCATCACCGGGCTTTATTTCTTCGCTGACCCGCAATTCAACCAGCCCCTCAGAGGTGCGACCGGTGGTTACCCCGGCAACAACTCCTTCGCGACCGGGGTTTTCTCCGGTCTGCCATTGCGAAGGTTCGGCCGGGCCGTCGAAAAAACCGTGCGAAGCCGCCCGGGTAAAAACTTCATTCAGCCGGCCCTGGGCGGGCTTGCCCTGATCGAGAGCTTCGCGATAGGCTTTAACCACCTGATAAACATATTCGGGGCTTTTCATGCGCCCCTCGATTTTCAGCGAGGCAATACCTGAATTTTTTAACCAGGCTATTTCATCGATCAGGCGCAGATCGCGGGGGCTGAAAAGACAGTCGCCGTGACCGTTAGTGCCGTATTCGCGCCGGCAGGGCTGGGCGCAGGTGCCCCGGTTCCCTGAGCGGGTTCCGAGGGCGATGCTCCAGAAGCAGCGGCCCGAAATGCTGTAGCACATGGCACCATGCACGAAAATTTCAAGTTCAAACTGGCTGTTGCCGAGCAACCCCTGCAGTTCTTCGGCGCTGACTTCACGCGGCAGAATGACGCGGCTGATTCCGAGTTCTTTGAGTTCTTCGCTGCCGCCATGGCCATACCAGGCTGCCTGAGTGCTCAGGTGCAGCGGAATCCGACTGCCACGGCGTTTAAGTTCAACCGCCACCCCGATATCCTGAATAATCAGGGCATCGGGCTGCAAAGACTCATAAAATACGAGGGCCTCGTCGAGCAGTTTCCATTCGTGCTCGAACACAATCGTGTTGAGCGTTACATACATGCGCCGCCCGAGAGCCTGGGTGACGCGACGCGCCCAGCGCAGGCCCTTTTCGTCGAAGTTGGCGGCGAATGCCCGGGCTCCGAAACGCTTGCCCGCCAGGTAGACGGCATCGGCACCGGCCAGGCAGGCTGCTTTTAAACAGGCCTGACTGCCGGCCGGGGCCAGCAATTCAATTTTGGGTTGCCCGGTCAGGGGATTCACTCTCTTTCAAGAAACCAGGTCAGGGCGAGGCGGTAGACATCGGCACCCAGGCCGGTGATTACCCCTCGGCAGACCGGGCTGACAAGAGAATTGTGGCGAAATGGTTCACGTGACTGAATATTTGAAATATGCACTTCGATGACTTCAATACCAGTGCCGGTTATGCAGTCGCGCAGGGCAATGCTGCTGTGGGCCAGGGCGCCGGGGTTGAGAATCACCCGGTCGCCGGCCGCCAGTTTTTGCAGGTAATCGAGCAGGTCACCCTCGTGGTTACTCTGCATAAAACCGATTTCCTCGTTGTTGCAGAACGCCAGGTCTTCGAGTTCTTTCTGAATGCTCTTTAGAGTTCTCGTGCCGTAGATTTCGGGTTCACGGCGGCCGAGCAGATTCAAATTCGGGCCATTAACAACATGGATCATTGCGTTACCTGCCTTTTTGGTCTGAAGACAATATGGTTTCGAGAACCCTGTATGAAGTTTTCATGAACATAACCAGTTCAGAAGCGCTTCTGATAGAAAACAGCCGACGGATAAAGCGATTTTTGCCGCTCCAGTAACGGGCGGTGAGCTTGCGCAATTCTGAGAACTGCCATTCGCTGCGGCCAAAAGCCAGGCGATCGATCGAGCCGAGCAGGGTGCCATGTTCGTCGATGGCCGGCCAGTTGCTTTCTATCTGCATGCCGGCCAGAAAGCCAGCCTCGTGAATATGCCGCAGCCCGGCCTCAATGGTGGCACGCCCCACGTCTTCGCTCTGATATAGCCATACTTGCAGCAAGGGCCAGCCGATCTGCCTGATATTGAGGGTTTCGGTCGCGCTGAAGGAAACGGCGAACCGGGCCTTGAGATTGAGCATGAGAGAGCGCAGTTCGTGCAGATCGTCGGCCGACAGGCCTGATGGGCAAAAATGAAAGGCAGCAAAGCCCGATTTTTTGAGCCAGGCAATCATGGCCGCCACCCAGTCGATACCGGGCCAGGAGCGCAGGGTTCTGCTGCGGTCCTGCAGGCCCAGCCAGGGCTGGGCAATCTCGATGGTCGCGGCGTGCAGCCATTTTTCGGGGAAAATTTCATAACCGCAGTCGAGCAACGGGGTTTCTGGTACCGCCAATGGTGAAGCCGCGTCTTCGCGGTGGCAGTCGATGAACCCCACGGGCTGATCGCCGCGCAGAATGCGAAGTATAATGGCCTTGCCACTGCCATTGACGGCAAAATCAAAGCCATCGGGCAGTCTGGCGACTTCTGAGTTGACTCCCAGGCGGGTGCCGGGCAGAATCTGGCGCAGGCGCTCGCAGAACTGGCGGGTTTTTCCGGGGTCGTTGTTCTCTGAAATCTGGCAGATCAAAGCTTTTGCGCCCTGCAGGGTGGCCAGCCAGTCACAAGCAGAGGTTGAACAGGGTGCCTCGACGACAACTGTCTGGCCGGGGGCGGTGGCGGCCAGGCAATGCAGCCCTAGGGGTGCCGGTCGCCCCGGAAACCGGTTATGGCAAGGCGCGGTAACGTTGCAGTCACCGGGCAGATCGAGCAGTATTATCTGGTGAGCGAAGGTTTGCATGGCATTAAGGGCATGGTTCAAATTAACCCGATTTTAACATAAACCACGCAGATGGTACAGAAATTCTCAGAGGTCATCAACGCAGTTTAAAAGTAATTTTATCAGACTGGTGGCCGGCGAGTTTTTTTGGCAGCTTTGCCTTGCAAAGGTGTATTATTGATCTTGCCCGGGGTCTAAACTAGAACATTGCCGTATCGAGCAGGGAAATCTTTACAGAAGAGGCGGCACCTGTTAGAATCTGCTCAGAGCCAAAGTAACAGGAAAGACAATGATAGCACCGGTTTTTTCAAGTCTGCGTCCGAAGCAATGGACAAAGAATCTGATATTGTTTGCGGCCCTGCTCTTTTCAGAGAAGGGGTTGTTGTTTTCGCTTTCGGCCTGGTTACACGCGGTTGCCGGTTTTTTTACTTTTTGCGGCCTGTCGGGCAGCGTTTACCTGCTCAACGATCTGGCCGATCTTGATAAAGACAGGTTGCACCCGCAGAAGTGCCAGCGGCCGATAGCATCTGGTGCTTTATCGATAACCGAAGCGAAAGGCGCTCTGCTGGTAATTTTGCTGGTCAGTCTGGTGGCGGCCTGGCAGTTATCGCCCATGTTTTTTGCCCTGGCGCTGACCTACTTCATGCTCAATCTGGCTTACAGCTTTAAATTAAAAAACATCGTCATTCTTGACGTCATGTGTATTGCCATTGGTTTCGTATTGCGCGCCACGGCCGGGGTTGGCGCTCTTAAAAGCCTTGAGCCGGAAATCTACATTTCACACTGGCTGCTGCTCTCGACTCTGATGCTTGCCATGTTTCTCGGGCTGGCGAAGCGTCGCCAGGAAATCGCCAACTACAGTGAAGAAGCGGTCAGGCATCGCAAGATACTCTCTTCTTATTCGCTCGAGTATATCGACCAGATGACTTCGATACTGGCGGGCACCGCCATCACTACCTACACTTTTTACACGGTAAGTGCTGAAACCATTGCCAAATTCGGGTCAGACAAGCTTATTTACACGGTTCCGATGGTTATGTATGGCATCATGCGCTATCTTTACCTGATTCATATTCAGGAACTCGGCGAGAACCCATCAGAGGTGGTTCTCAGCGACCGGCCGCTGCAGGCCTGCGTTATTATCTGGGCAATCGCGGTGGTGCTGGTCATTCATGTCGGGCCACGGGGTCTGATTTAACGTTCTGCCGCATGACCCGGGTCAGGCCTTTCCAGAAAACCGCCAGAGCCAGCAATGAAATAACTGCGTGATTGGCGCACAGGCCAACATAGCCAAACTTCACCGCAAGAATCACTGCCAGGGCGCAACGCAAGATTGTAGTCAGTGCGGTAAGTCGTGCGAAGGCAGTTTCGAGCCTGAAACTGTAATAAAGCGGCGCCAGAAAAGCGAACGGCACCGAGATCCAGAGAGAAAACCAAAGCAGCGATGCCGAAACTGTCAGCCACAGGTCAGAAGACATGCGAAAATACCAGTAGGCACCCGAAACAACCATGACGGCAGCGCAGATAAGCCCGCCGGCCACAAAATGCCGGGTGGCCTGCCGACGCAACCGCGCCGGGTCACGTTCGGCGATTGCATCGCGAACTGAGGGGTAAACAGCCTGAGCGCTGACGTAAGACGGCCAGATCGCCATTTTAAATGCCGAATCGAGAGTGCCGAAGATACCGAGGCTGACCGGATCAAGAAATCGACCAGCCACCACCGACTCGATGCGGTTGTTAATGGCCGTAAACAGGCCAACGTTCGCGAAGGGCCAGATAAGCTGCCCGGCCGACTGCCAGGCGAATGCACTTTTTCGCAACGGGTGGGCAGCCGAATTGTCGATAACGAGAAGTTCAGCCCAGACACCGGCAGTCAGTGCTGCAAGTGCTGCTTCGGCCCCAAGTTTCTGGTAATAGACCGCCAGAGCCAGGGTAACGGTTGCCGCCATGACATGCAACAGCGAACCGCGCAGCAGCAGGGCATATTGCTGACGGGCATGGCAATAGCCCTGGTTGCCGAGCAGAATAACCCGACCGACGCAGAATGCAAACATCAAAAGACCGCCAGTCTGCCATTGCCAGCCGACCGCGCCAAGATGATTGACGACAAGAAATACCAGACCGGCGAGCAGGGCGCTCAACAGCCTGAGAATAGTGATTTCGGGAAGCAACGGGCTGGCGCGGGCCACGTCGTCAGAGAACAGCACCGGCATGGCGCGTGAGATTCCAAGGTCGGCAATCTGGGAAGCGATGAAAGCCAGCGAACTCATCAGATAAAAACGCCCGGCTTCTTCGTTTGAACAGAGTGATGCCACCAGAAACTGCAGCAGTGGCATGCCGGCGAGACTGAGGGTGCGGGCCAGACCAAAAGGCAGAAATTGCCGCAGCAGAAAATCACGCATGGGCTTTAGAGTATTATTTTGCGAATCGCCCGGGCGCTCACCTGGTTGCGCATGGTGGCAGGTTCGGTAATTGCCTTGAACCGGCGGGCAAAAAAGTCATCAGAACAGGTGCCCTGTGCGGTTATCGAATGCCATTCACTTTGCGAAGCCTCGGCATCGGGGCTGCTCATGATCACCGAAACCCGATAAATCTGGCCTTCTACGAGCTTTTCAGAAAGAGGCACCCGAAAGACAAGCCCATCGGCGGGAATATTCAACAGTTCAATGCGTCTGAAACCTTCGGCAAAAGAAGACTGCACCAGGCCGGTAACCTTGACATGCAAACTGACGCTGTCATAGCGATACATCGGCCCCGGAAGAATCTTCAGGTTGGCATCGCCTGATGCCAGGCGGCATTCGACGACATAAAGCGGCTGGTGATCAGCGGCCATGAAGCCGCTGAAAAAAACAACCAGCATTGCAGCAAGCAGAGCCACCATGATTACCCGCTTCATACACTGCCCCCTTTAATCGTCCCTGTACTTAATATCGACACAAAACCCAAAAAAGTTTAGGGGTTAGGGGCAACTTTTTTAGATTCATACAAAAACGTTGAGTCGGTTACATGGCTCACCTGTCAGAGTGAACTATATTTACGCAGCATTTAATAATAAATTCACTCTACCCGATGTTTTGGCCGTGGGGTAGTAGGGTTTGATCAGGCGGTGATCAGCATTGCTGGCCTTGGTGGCTGAATTTGGGGTTGGGCGCAGGTCAGTCTCTGTTTCGGGTCGCGGCATTGATGAAAGCGGCGAAAAGATTGCGGCTGGCGGAGTCACCGTCGAAGGTTTCTTCGGGGTGCCATTGCACACCGACCGCAAAACGATCGGCGTAGCATTCAATCGCTTCGATGATACCGTCGCCAGTCTGGCCGGCGGTGACAAACCCGGGTGGCAGGTCGCGAACTGCCTGATGGTGAAACGAGTTGGTGAAAACCTTGTTATCGGCGGCATGCAAGGCCCGCGCCAGTTTTGAGTCATTCAGCAGTGCGACCTGATGAGATGTTGACCAGCGCGGCGCTTTCTGTGAATGTTGCACCCTGGCGACGGCGGCGATATCCTGGTGAACCTTGCCGCCAAGAGCGATAGCGAGTACCTGACAACCACGGCAGATGCCGAGTATCGGCAGTTTAAATTCGTTGAATGCCTGCCGGGCGAGGGTCAATTCGAATTCATCGCGAAACGGGTTGACCAGATCGAGAGCCGGTGAGGGGTCTTCGCCCTGAAAGCGTGGGTGAACATCTTCACCACCGGGCAGCAGCAGGCCATCTACCAGGCCGAGGTAGCGACCGGCAAAGCGGGCAAAAGCGGCTGCGGCATCCTGGCCGGGCAGCAGCAGTGGTGCCGGAAGGAGTATCGGGTCACCGCCGGCTTTCTGAACCGCGTGGTAATATTTTCTTGAAACGTATGTGCGGATACGCATTTCGTTATCGCGCACCGAAGAATCGGCGTAGGCAATACCAATCAACGGGCGGGCGGCAGCGGTCATATCACCATTGTCCTTTGCGTGAGGGGTCGAGAATATCGCGAAGTTCATCGCCGAACACGTTAAAAACGACTACCAGAAATGCAATGCAGGCACCCGGGTAAACTACCAGGTAGGGGCGGCGCAGCATGTAGTCTTTGGCAGCCGCGACCATACCGCCCCAGGTTGGCAGCGACGGGTCAACGCCAAGACCCAGAAAACTGAGGCTGGCTTCTGACAATACCGCCGTGGCCATACCCATCGTAAAAATAACGGTGATCAGGGGCAGACAGTTAGGCAGAATATGTGTGAGAATAATGCGCAGATGACTGGCACCCAGAGTGCGGGCCGCGATGACATATTCGGCTGAGCGCAATTCGAGAGCAGCTGAGCGGATAATGCGTGCCATCTCGGCCCAGCCAACCACGGCCAGGGCGAAAATGACGGTGCCTATGCCACTGCCGAGCACCATTGACACCGCAATCGACAGCAACAGACTCGGAAAAGCAAGAAACATATCGACGAAACGCATCAGCAGCCAGTCGAGCCAGCCGCCAAAATAGCCGGCGGTCAGGCCGACAGCCAGACCGATCAGCAGGGCAGTCAGTCGCGATGCGAAGCCAATGATCAATGAGAGACGCGCACCATAGATGAGGCGCGAATAAACGCACTGGCCAAGCTGATCGCAACCGAGCGGAAACCCTTCGAGCTTCGCCAGACGGCGCAGCGGGTCGGTTTCCATGGGGTCGTTGGTGACGAGCCAGGGTGCGAAAATCGCGACACCCAGCACGAGAAGAATACCGGCCAGACTGAACCAGCCGGCCAAGGTCATGCGTTGAGCAAGCTGTTTCATCCGGTAGATTTCCCCATCATTTCGTCACGGATTTTCGGGTTGATCCAGGCGTAGAAAAGATCGATAGCCAGGTTGACCATGATGAAAATAAAAGCACCAAGCAGCACCACCCCCTGAATGATCGGGTAGTCACGCTGCAGAATCGCATCCATGGCGAAGCGCCCGATGCCGGGCAGGTCAAAAATGGTTTCGACAATTACCGAGCCGTTGAGGTAGCTTGACAGATCGAGGCCGATAACGGTGATGACCGGCACCAGTGCGTTAACCAGCCCGTGTCTGAACAGAATACGCGAACGACTCAAGCCTTTGGCACGGGCGGTTCGAATAAAATCATGATTCAGCACTTCGATCATGCTGCTTCTGACGATGCGGGCCAGAAAAGCTGCCGACCTGATACCAAGAGTGAAAGCCGGCAGCACAAAGGGCAGCAGGCTGTTGCCGGCGAGAAAACCCGAAGATGGAAACCATTTCAGGCGCACGGCAAAAACATAGAGAAATACCAGGCCCGACAGAAAAACCGGAATACTGATGCCAGCGACCGAAAAAACTGTGCAGAGCCGGTCAAGCCATTTCCCCTGGGTAATGGCACTGATAATACCCATTAAAACCCCGATGACCACAGAAAACATCATGGCCAGCAGAGCCAGTTTGAGGGTAAACGGCAGTTTTTCGGCCAGCGATTCTAGCACCGGCCGCCCGGTAACTACTGAATCACCCAGGTCGCCCTGCGCGACGCGCCGCAAATAAGAGGCAAACCGGGTGAAGAGCGGCTGATCGAGACCCATTTCTGAACGAATGCGTGCGAGGGTTTCGGGGTCGGCACGCGGCCCGGCCAGAGTCTGGGCCGGATCGCCCGGAATCAGGTAGAGCACCGTGAAAGCAACAATAAGAATGCCCAGAAGAACCGGGATGGTCGCAACAATCCTTCTGAGCGTGAATTCGAGCATCGACTAACCTTTGTGTTTAGAAGTTCAGGGCAATACCTTACATCAGTCGCGGCAATTTGTCACCATGCCACCGGTGAGTAATCAATCTTTTACGCTCAGGGTGAGACCCTTATCGCAGAAGAACATCGGCGAAAAGTCGATATGGCTGACGTTGGCACCGGTCAGGTAGCTTTCGCTGCAATGCCAGAGATAAATCCAGGGGGCCTGTTCGGCGACTTTGCGGTTGATGCGGTCGTAAGCTTCAGAGCGGCGTTCGCTGTCCTGAATTTTAACCGATTCATCGAGCATGCTGTCGACTTCGTCGTTTTTAAAACGGGCCCGATTACCGCCTGAGCCCCAGTTTTTTGAATGAAACAGCGGGTAGAGAAAGTTTTCGCCATCGGGGTAATCGCCAAACCAGCTCATATAGAAGGCTGGGGCTTCACCTTTGCTGATTGCATCTTTGAGGGCGCTCCATTCCATGGGTTTCAGATTGACCTGCACCCCGTGTTTTTTCAGTTCGCCCTGCAACAGGCGTGTAATCTCAAACGCCGACTGCGAAGAACGCTGAAAGAGATCGAACACCAGGGGTTTCGCCTTTGAATAACCGGCTTCCTTGAGTAGTCGACGGGCTTCTTCAGGGTTATAAGTAAGACCGGTCGGGGTTTTGCTGTAACCTGAAATTCCGGGGGGGATGCTGCCGTTGGCGGGCACAGCGCGGCCCTGATAGACGGCGGCAATGATCTTTTCGCGGTCAACAAGCATATTCAGAGCCTTGCGAACCCTGATATCAGTGAACGGGGCGACCTGATTGTTGAACCCGACATAAAAAACGTTGAGGGCCGGCACATCGTGAATGCCTGCCGAGAAGTCGGGGTCAGATTTAAAGCGTTCGTAGTTGGCGGGGTAGAGCTGAAGCAAATCAAGATTGCCGCTTTCGAATTCCATTTCAGCCTTCATATTTTCTGGAATAATGCGCATTTCGATGCGGGCCAGCCGGGGCTTAACGTCATGATAGGCTTCGTTGACCACGAGTTTGATATAGCTGTCGCGCACCCGTTCGGTGATCTTAAACGGCCCGGTGCCGGCGGGTCGTTCGAAGAAACTGTGTTCTTTGATGGCTGTTCGGCTTTCGCATGGCAGAATGTAGCAGGCAGGCATGGTTAAAAGACTCATAAAGGGGGCAAATGGAGCGAGCAGCTTGATCGAAACGCTGTATTCGTCAACAGCTGTTATACCAGAAACCACCTGGGTCTGGCCCTTCATGCGTTCGGCTGCTCCTTCGACCTTTTCGAGAACCCAGCTGCGGGGCGAACCGACATCGGGGTCGAGCAGTCGGTCGAGCGAAAATATGACATCGGCAGCGGTCAACTTCTGGCCATTATGAAAAACTGTGCCGGTTTTCAGCTTAAAAACGTATTCGCGGCCATCGGCAGTAACGCTCCATGATTCGGCGAGATTGCCGACCAGGCGCATGTTTTCGTCATAGCGCACCAGGCCGTCAAAGACTTTGGCCTGCACGGTCGCTTCGTTGACATCGACACCGCGTGCCGGGTCAAGGTTCGCCGGTTCGCTTGAAAGATAGCTGGAAAAGGTACCTCTAAAACTCACCGGGTTGGTTTCGGCCGGGGCACTCTGTAATAAACTGGCTACCAGAGCCATTAAACAGATAAATGCCGTCGAAAAGAGAATACGTTTCATGTTGCCACCTGCTGAATAGATTTTTTTCTCTCTTCAACTAATCGGCAGGTCAGGGTCTTTGCTTTAACTCGGCGCGAATTTCTTGACCATCAATATGCAACAGGGCCACCGATGGCGGCAGACCACCGCGTGGCAGGGTCGGGCTGCCGGGATTTATTACCAGAAGATTTTCTTCCTGGGCGATCAGAGCGATGTGGGTGTGCCCGTAAACCATCACCCGGCTGCGACCATCGAGGGCGCGGCGGGCGGCCCCGGCATCATGAGCAACTGTCAGATACCCGCAACCAATGTTGATCGACCGCGCAGCCGGGGTATCGTAAGCGTCGTGATCGCAGTTTCCCCGCACCACATAAACCGGCGCAATGGTCGATAACTCGCCGATAACGTCAGAAAGCCCGACATCGCCGGCATGCACAATCAGGTCAACTCCGGCAAAAGCATCTCTGACCCAGCCGGGTATTTCAAGGCGGCGGTGGTCCTGCATGTGCGTATCTGAAATTATGCCAATCTTCATAAAGTGTTTCCTGAGTCTGCCGGGTTGTCTGCAATCAGGGCATTCTACAATCATACCCCCCAACATGCAAAACAAGATTTGCGGTTCGGTGAGAATCGTCGTTGACTAAATTATAAGGTTGGTCTATTTTTTATAGTTCGCGGATATGAATTAACCTGTAACCAAAGGAAGCAAGAAGATGGCGGACCTCAAAAAACCTGCCGGTAAAACTGAAATCAAAATGCCCTCACAGGCCGAAGTTAAAAAGAAACTCGCCGAAGTTGATTCGTTTCTGCAGAAGCTGATTTTCAAGCGCTTTATCGGTTCGTTCATCGATATGGTCTTCGTCTGCGTGCCGGCGGTCATTATAAGTCTGCCCGCGTTTTTTCTGTTGCCCCAGAAACCGGTCAACCTTGCCGCACTCTTTAATGTCATTATTTATCTGGTGGCAGCGGCTCTGATTCTGATTAAAGATACGCCCTTCACCTTCGGGCCCCTCGATGGGCAGACCCCGGGCAAAAAAGCCATGGATATCAGAGTTACCAGCCTGGTCGGCCGCCCGATTACCATGGTCATGTCGATTAAACGCAACCTCATACCGGCTCTGCCGCTCATCGTTTCGGCCATCTCGGCCGGCATCTATGTTTTGCCGATTCCGGTTATTTCAGAAATTGCCAGCATTGTCATCGTGCTGCCGCTCTTTTTGATTTCGATGTTCGCCAACTTTTACGAGCTTTATCAGATTCATACCGGCGAACAGAACCGCCGCTGGGGCGACAGATACGCCGGTACCCTGGTTAAATATGACTGATAGATGAACCGGAACCACGCCGTACTTCTAATCATAGCTCTGCTCAGCTTTCTGCTGATTCTGGTTTTTATCCCCGATTCAACCCCCGACAGCATTTCGTCACTCGAAGGCGTAACCCTTTCGAACCTCAACGGCCAGCAGTTCAGGCTTGCCGGGCAATTCACCGAAAAACCGATGCTCATCGTCTTCTGGTCGGTCACATGCGGCACCTGCATCGAAGAAATCCCCTTTATCATACGCCTGAATGAGTCCCTGCAGGGCAAACTGACAATCATCGGCATTCACCCGCCCGGGTTTCCCATAAAAAAGATTCAGAAGTTCGTAAAAAAGTTCCCCCAACCGATCCCCTATCTGATCGCCATCGACGACCAGAGTTCACTTATCCGCAACTACAACGTCAGCGTTCTGCCGCGCACCCTGCTGCTCAACCGCCAGGGCCGGGTTCTTTACGACCACCTCGGCTACTCACCCGAGAACGAACAGGAGATCGAAAGTGCCATCAATGCTCAGCTATAATTCTTTTTCACTCAGGTCATACATCTGGAAACTGCTGCTCGCAGGCGTGCTGCTTCTGGCCTGGCCGGCTGCCCAGGCTTCCATGCCGGTAGCCGTCAGCGCCAACCCGCTTCCATCAAAGTTGCTCGCCTCAGGAACCGCAGCGCCGGTCTTTCAGCTGAAGAACACCGACGATGTGGTCTGCACGTTTCCGGTGGCCGGGCAATGGAACGTGATTTTTTACTGGTCGTTGTTCTGCCACTCATGCCTCGAAGAAATCCCCGAGGCGCAGCACCGACTTAGCAGCATGAGCGACGTCAAAGCCTTTTTTGTGGCGCTCGACACTGCCAAAATGCAAAAAGCTCTGCAGAATTTTTGCAAACGCCGCGACCTTAAACTGCCGGTTCTGATGGAAGAAGTGGCTTCTGATACCTGGGTTACCGCTGATCGCTGGGGAGTCGTTTCGACCCCGGCGGTTTTTATTGTTGCGCCAGACGGCAAAGTCGCGTATTCTCATGAAGGACCAACGGATCTTGACCAGTTTTTTGCCGGATTCGCGGCGCTGCAGGCCTCGGCAAGCGCGACGCTCCAACCCGCGAGGTAGAATGTTCGAAAAAATCAGGGTCGTCGAGAACCACGCAATGCTGCTCGTTTCAAAACGGGCGGTTTTTATGTTTATTGGTGTTCTTCTGCTGATGACTACTCTGCTGATGACCTTTTTTCTCTGGGCCGATTTTGACTACATTCTCGGGCGGCGCAGCCTGGCCATGAAAGTTGGGCAGACCAGCATCAGCCTTGCCGACCTGAAGAAGATCCAGCAGCTATCGGGCATTCAGGCCCGCCAGCTCTCAGAAGCAGCCTTTGCCAGCGATTTTTTTATGACCCTGCTGCTGGCCGAAGGTGGCCGTCAGGCCGCGCTCGACCGCCAGCCGGCTTTTCTTAAAAAGATTGCCGATTTTGACGCAGCCCTTAAAAACAGCACCGATGACGAAACCGTAGCCCGAGCTGCTTTTCTCATCGAAGAACTCGCCGAAGCTTTTCGTCAGAAGATTCTAACCCAGGCCGACGACCCAGGCGAAGCTGCCAATGCCGGCAAGCCGCATATCGCGCCGCCACCACCAAGGGTCAGGCTGCATTTGCGAACCATTCTGGCATCAGACGCATCGGCAGTTGCTGAAATCATGAACCAACATGCCGGCGGGCTGAGTTTTGCTGAACTGAATGCCAGTTACAGCGTTTCGCTTTACAAATCACTGGGGGGCGACCTCGGCTGGAAAAGCGCCGACGACTTTCCTGCCGGGGTTTTCGACCGGCTGCTCGCCGTACCGGTTGGCTCGATCAGCAACGCTTTCAGCGACGAAAACGGCACCCACATCTTCGAAATCATCGCCAGACCGGGCGAAGACCCGAAAGCGGCAGAGCGGGCCACCCGCGAACAGCTGCTCAGAGAATCCAACAAACGACGCATGGCGCGTGCCATGATCGATCTGCGTTCACGTATCGACTACTGGATAAACCCTGTCATCCAGGTTAAATGCCAGGTTTCGCCAGGTGCCGAACCAGCCGGTTCTGGCCAGAACCCCTAAGGAGACCTTTTATCATGAGCAAACAATCGCGAAAACATTACCTGATCCTGCCTTCGTATCAGATCAGACTTGTGGCTTTCATGTCGCTGGTAATTTTTCTGGGTTCGATTCTGCATGGCTTCTTTTTGTATCGCATCACCAGCAAAAACATTCAGGAAGGCTTCTTGTCGGCCCACAACCGCCTGCGTTCAACCTGGGAAATATTGAAACCGGCGATCATCGTCACCAACGGCCTCAGTTTTATGCTGATGTCGATCATGCTTTTTATTCTGACGGTTTTTATTTCGCACCGGCTGATCGGGCCGATGTTCAAAGTGGCTGGCCAGCTCAAAAAAATCTCGGCCGGCAAATTGCAGGAATCGGCTCTAAGACTGCGCGATGGCGATGAAGGCCAGGTGCTATGCGAAGCTGTTAACGAGCTTCAAGATAAATACCGGCAGCGCTTTATCAAATTACGCCAGTTGCGTTCGAGTCTCGACGCGGGCAAACCTGATGCAGAGCAGCTTAAAAAGACAGTCGATGAGATTCTCAACGAAATCGAACTCGACGAAACCCGTGCATGAAAACCCCGAACCTCTTTAAAGCACTGCTGAGCAGCGCCGCCCTGCTGATGACCTTCTTTGGGCCCGTCTGGGGTCAGGCCGTCGATCATCAGCGGCTGGCCCAGGAAGCCGGCTGCTTCACCTGCCATTATCTGCCACCCGAAAGCAGCCGTGAACCTGGTTCAACCCGGTCAACCGCCGAGTCAAAAGTTGACCCGCGTCTCAAAAAGGGTGCCGGGAAATGGTGCGTCAGCTGCCATGCCATGGAAACCATGAAGCAGCACCCGACTGGCGTCAAGGTCACTGCCACCCGTGAATTGCCTCTTGAAGACGGCGAATACATGAGCTGCCTGACCTGCCATTCGCCGCACGCCGCCCCGGTGGCCTCTGAGCCATGGGCGCCCCTGGCGATCAACCCGGCTTTCAACGATAACTACAGCACGTTTCTGCTGACGCACCCCAACAACGAAGGCCAACTTTGCAGCAAATGCCACCCGGCCGGCACCGATGTCTTTCAGGGCAGCATGCACAGCCCGAAAGCTTTCGACAACCGCAATTACGCAGGTTCTGAGTCTTGCCGCGCCTGCCATCTCGACATCTACGACCAATGGAAACTCAGCCCGCACGCCCGCATGACCCGCAAGTTCCGCAATCTTGACAACCAGCAGGAAATACCGGTCGAAGACCTCGGGGTACCGCGCGAACGCATCGCCTGGGTTCTCGGCTCGCATTACGTGCACCGCTTTGTTGCCGAGGCGAGCGGCACCCTGGTGGTATTGCCCAAAATCTGGGACCTGAATAAAAAAGCCTGGCTGCCGGTTACCGACTACGGCTGGCGGTCACGTTACTGGCTCAAACAATGCGCCGGCTGCCATACTACCGGCTTTTCTGCCGAGAACGACAGTTTCGCCGAGGCGGGCGTCGGCTGCGAAGCCTGCCATGGCCCCGGGCTGAATCATATCCGCACCAGATCGCCCGAATACATCACTTCATTGAAGAGCATGACCGCCGAGCGCTATGAAATGATCTGCACTTCCTGCCACACTTCGGGCATCGACAACAGCGGTCAGTATAATTTTCCGGTCGGTTACCGGCCCGGCGACAACCTGCACGACTTCTTTTCAGGGCTGACCCCTAAGCCGGGGCAAACACCCGAGAACTTCACCGGTGACGAGAGTTACGAAGACCGCCGCCGCCAGTGGGAATTTCTAAAAACCCGCTACTATCTTGCCAGTGGGCTGACCTGCGACTACTGCCAGAATTTTCGCGATATCAAAACCACGAACAACTCTCTCTACCTGACTCAAGATCAATACTGCCTGACCTGCCACACCGACCGGCTCGATCACCCGCCCGAATCGCCCGGCAACAACTGCATTGTCTGCCACCAGCCCACCCGGCATCTCAACGGCCGCCTATCGGTTCACGACCACCGTTTCATGTTCGAGTAAGGTTGTTGTACTTTGCGGCGGGCTGTGTTAGTATCTCTGCAATATGCAGGTTTTAATGCTGGCAACGCTGATCGGCTATGTTCTTGCAACCTTTTTTCGTCTCAGGGAAAAGGTGGCCGGCCGTTCATTTCGTCATCACTCAACCTTTTCGCTGGCCCTCGGGCTGACCTGCAACGCGATTCTTACCTTCAGGGCTTTCACCCTTTCTGACGGCGGTTTTCATTATCAGGCGGTTTTTCTGGCCGGCGCCCTGGGGCTGGGCATCTGCACAGCGATCATCGAACACGGCCTCAAAGAAACTTTTTTCAGTATCTTCAGCCTGCCGGCCAGCGTTGTAATGTTATTCTGCTCGACCTTTGCCGACGGCATACTTACCGGCGGCCAGTTTTCGCAGCGCTGGTTCGCGGTGCACCTGCTTCTTTCAATACTTGGCGAATGTTTCTTCTTTATCGCGGCGATCTCGTCAGCGGTTTATTTTTATGTGGTGCGCCGCCTCAAAAAGAAGAACCGGTTGCGTGCTCTGGCGATATTTCCGCCGATGGCACGCCTCGACGACCTGACCTTCAAGCTGATCGGCGCCGGAACCCTGGTCTTTTCCGGCGGGCTGGCCGCAGGGTTTTATGGCAATTACTCATATTTCATCAGTTTTTCACCGGGCAGCAAACACATTTACGCGGTGCTGCTGCTCGCTTTCTACCTGATTGTTCTATTGGGCCGCAAAGGGCTAAAACTGAGCGGCACACGACTGGCAACCATGGCAATTATCGGTTTTATTCTGTCATTCGGGCTTGTCACACTGCCCGACAACAGCGAGCACTGGCAACCCCTGCACAAAACAACGCAGGAGGCCGCCCGATGAAATACATGCCCCTGTTTATCGACCTGCATGACCGCGAAATACTGGTGATCGGCGGCGGGCATGTCGCGCTGCGTCGGGGCCGGCAATACGTCGAAGCCGGGGCCAGGCTGACTGTGGTGGCGCCCGAGATTCTGCCCGAACTGGCGGCACTGCCACGCACAACGGTGCAGGTTCGCCCGGCCGGCCCGGCCGACGTCGAACGACGTTATTTTATGGTTTTGATTGCCAGCAGTGACCCGGCCACCAATGACAGCATCGCTGCTGCCTGCCGGCAGGCAGACCTGCTTTTTAACCGCAGCGACCGGTTCGAAGATGGCAATTTTATTCACGGCAGTCTGGTAAGCGAAGGCGATATCATCAATGCCACGGTTGCAGGGGGTGTACCGGCCGTATCGCAATACCTTCAGAAAAAAATAGGCGGTCTGCTGACCCCTGAACTGCTCAAACTTTCGGCCTTACTCGTCGAACTGCGCCCGGCCATCATAAAGTCGCAAAAATCGGGCAAACCACGGCAAAAAGCACTTGCTGACCTGGTCAACGATGCCACTCTGGCGCGTCTGCGCGACGAACCCATCGAAAATATCCGCCAGGAGATTCTCGCATGGCTTTAATGGTCTTCGGGCTGAACCACAAATCTGCGCCGGTAGCGGTGCGCGAAAAGCTGGCACACATTTGCGAGGTACGGGTGCCAGATGTCGATGCCTGCAATCTTGAAGCTGTGCCGGTCTACACCTGCAACCGGGTCGAGGTTTATTATTCGGGCAACCCGGCCGAAGCGCGCCGCAGTTTTACCAGTCTGCTGGCTGCCAACCAGGTCAACTTCGAGAATCTCGCCAGCCATTTTTACGAGCATAGCGACCAGGAAGCCGTCAAACATCTGCTTTCGGTCACCGCCGGTCTTGATTCAATGATCATTGGCGAGAATCAGATTCTGCACCAGGTCAAAGAATCTTACAAGCATTCTACCAGTGAAGGTTATGTCGGCAAGCAGCTGCACAGGCTTTTTCAGAAGGCCCTCGAAGTGGGCAAGCGGGTGCGCAGCGAAACGGCGATTTCAGAAAACCGGGTTTCAATGGCTTCGGCGGCCGTTGACCTCGCCCGCAGTATTTTCGGGCCGCTGCAAAACTGCAAAGCACTGATCATCGGGGCCGGCGAAATGGCCAATCTGGTGGCGGTGCATCTGCGCGACAGCGGTGTCAAGAAGATGTTCTTTATTAACCGCACCGAAAGCAGCGCGAAAGAACTTGCCGAGCGTTTCGACGGCCAGGCGTTGCCGTTCGAACGAGTTGATGAACTGCTTCTGACCTGCGATATCGTCATTTCGTCAACAGCGGCCCCCACGACGATTATCGCCCGCGAACAGGTCGAACGGGTCATGGCCCAGCGCAGTGACCGGCCGTTGTTCGTCATCGACATTGCCGTGCCGCGCGACTTTGAGCCTGAGTGCCAGACCCTGGCCAACGTTTTTCTTTACGATGTCGATGACCTGCAGAATGTGGTCAACGAGAATCTTTCACAACGCAAAGTCGAAGCCGAAAAAGCCTGGGCGATCGTCAGGCACGAAGCTTCGCAGTTTCAGATCGCCTGTCAGGTGTTCACCGTCGTGCCGCTCATCAGAAGGCTTCGCGAACAGAGCGAAGCCCTGCGCCTCGCAGAAGTCGAAAGATTCGCAGCGCAGCACCCAGGGCTGAGCGATGAGCTTCGCACTGCCTTCGACCAGTGCAGCCGGTCGTTGATGGCTAAATGGCTGCACAATCAGATCGTCGCGCTCAAAAACCAGGGTTCGGCTGACCTCGAACAATTACGCCTGATAGCCGAGATTCTCGGCCTGCCGGCCGACAGTCTGCCTGAATCACCCTTGCACGCGCTGCCTGAACCATCGAGAAAGCAGGAATCAGCATGAAAATAAGTTACGGCACCCGGGGCAGCAAACTGGCCCTGCATCAGACCCGTCAGGTCATCAGTCTTGTCAGTTCGACTAACCCTGAACTCGAATTTGCCGAAGTGATCATAAAAACCCTTGGCGACCAGGTCACCGGCCTGCCTCTCTTTAAAGTCGGCGGTCAGGGCCTTTTCATCAAAGAGATCGAGCAGGCATTGCTTGACCGGCGCATAGACATAGCGGTTCACAGCCTTAAAGACGTGCCGCACGCCATCGCTGAGGGGCTGTGTCTGCTGGCGGTCGGCGGTCGCGAAGACGCGCGTGACTGCTTCATTTCGACGCGGTATGCCGATTTTGCCGCTCTGCCTGCCGAAGCCGTGGTGGGCACTTCGAGTTTGCGGCGGCGTTCGCAGTTGTCGCTGCTGCGTCAGGATCTCAGGTTCTCAGATTTCAGGGGCAACCTCGACTCTCGGCTGAAGAAGCTTGAAGACGGCGAAGTCGATGCCATAATACTTGCAGCCGCAGGTCTCAAACGCTTTGGCTGGGCTGACCGTATCAACCATTATTTTTCGCTCGAAGAACTGACGCCGCCGGCCGGCCAGGGTTTGCTCACGGTGCAATGCCGCTGTGAAGACATCGAAAGATTCACACCACTTTTTAAAGTTTTCAGCGATGAAACCGCCACAATCAGGGCCAACGCTGAACGGGCTTTTTTGAGCCATCTTCAGGGTGGTTGCCAGACGCCGATGGCGGTGCATGCCGAAGTCAGCGGCGGTTTCATCAGACTGCACAGTTATATCGGCACGCCCGACGGCCGGCAGAGCCTGCGCCGCCTGCACACCGGGCCTTGCAGCCACGCGGCTGAGCTGGGTCACAAGGCAGCCGGTGAACTTATTGTGGCGGGCGGGCGTGAATTCATCAACAAATAAACAGGAGACCCCAGTGCAAAAACCCAAAGTATTTCTGGTAGGTGCCGGGCCAGGCGACCCTGGTCTGATAACTGTTAGAGGTCTCGACCTGGTCAGGCGTGCCGATGTAATCGTGCATGACCAGCTTGGCACCGCCGCCTTTCTGTCGCAGGCCCGGCCGGGTTGCGAACTTTATGATGTCGGCAAGTTTGCCGGGCTGCATAAAGTGACTCAAGACAACATCAACGCCCTGCTCGACGAAAAAGCGTCCGAAAACAAACTTGTCGTTCGCCTTAAAGGCGGCGACCCCTTCGTATTCGGGCGCGGCGGCGAAGAAATGCAGTATCTCGTTGAACGCGGTCACCGCGTCGAGATCGTTCCAGGCGTTTCGTCGGCTATTTCCGCGCCATGCTACGCGGGCATTCCGATCACCCAGCGTGGTTTCACCGCCTCGCTGGCAATAGTCACGGGTCACGAAGCCGAAAAAGAAGGCAGCGACATCAACTGGAAAGCCCTGGCCGGCATCGGCACCGTGGTTTTTCTTATGGGCGTTAAAAATCTGCCTGAGATCTGCAAAAATCTGATCGCCGCCGGGCGCAACCCGCAAACCCCGGTTGCGATGGTTCAAAACGGCACCCTGCCAACCCAGAGAACGGTTTCAGGCACCCTCGAAACCATCGCCGAGATCGCCGTAGCCGCCGGCATTCAGCCCCCGGCCGTAACCGTGGTCGGCGAAGTGGTAGGGTTGCGCCAGCAGCTGGCCTGGTTTGAGAAACGGCCATTATTCGGCCGCCGCATCGCGGTTACCAGATCGCGCACCCAGGCGAGCAGTCTGGTGGCCGAACTTCAGGAACTCGGCGCCCAGGTTCTTGAATGCCCGACCATCAAAATTGTGCAGCATCACAGCAGTGACGACTTTAAAAATTTCATCATGCATAATGCCGGTTTCGATCACCTGGTATTTACCTCGGTGAACGGGGTCACCGGGTTCATCGAGTCATTGCACGAACAGCATCTCGACCTGCGCTTTCTCGGGGGCAAAAAAATAGTATGCATCGGCCCGGCCACCGCCGGTGCCTTTGCCGAGCGCGGCATCATTGCAGACTTTGTGCCCGAAACCTACGTTGCCGAGTCGCTGTTGCCCTATTTTGAAAAGCTGCCCAAAACCGGGGTCGCCATTCTGCGTGCCGAAAAAGCCCGCGAAGTTCTGCCTGACACCCTGCAGCGCCTTGGGCACCGGGTCGAAGTCGTACCCCTCTATCACACCGAATACGACAAACCCGACAATACCGACATCGTTGCCGCCCTCAAAGAAAACCGCCTCGATATGGTAACTTTTACCAGCTCATCGACGGCCGAAGGCCTAGCAAGCCTACTCGAAGGCAGCGGCATCGCACCGGCCACTATTCCGGCAGCCGTCATCGGCCCCATTACCGCCGAAACATGCCGCAAGCTCGGCTTTAATATCAAAATCGAAGCCGCTGAATTTACGATTCCGGGTCTGATCACAGCCATGCAGACCTATTTCAGCAAGTAACCGCTGACGACCAAAGCAAGGAAAACCGCCAATGATCAATATCAGCAAAATATACGCCGACCACTCGACAACCGGTGACCCTCTGCGATACGGGCATCAGCACCAGGGCAACGTTGAGCATTCCCATCACTTCAAGGGGCATGCCACAGCCAGGTCAGCAGCTGAGCGCCGGCCGGTCGTCGTCTGGAACATCTCAAAGCGCTGCAATCTTAAGTGCCTGCACTGCTACACAAATTCAGACTGTAATCTGGCCCCTGACGAACTGACTACTGCCGAGGGAAAGCAGTTAGTCGAAGATCTTGCCGCCTTCAAAATCCCGGCACTGCTCTTCAGCGGCGGCGAACCGCTGATGAGGCCCGACGTCTTCGAACTCGCCGGCTATGCCGTCAAGCAGGGCCTTCGCCCGGTTCTTTCTACCAACGGCACGCTTATAACTCCTCAGGTAGCGCAAACGATCAAAGACACCGGCTTCATCTACGCCGGCATCTCGCTCGACGGCATTGGCAGCACCAATGATCATTTCCGGGGCATGGTCGGGGCATTTGGCAAGGCCATGGATGGTTTCCGCAACTGCATCGCGGTTAATCAGCGGGTCGGCCTGCGCCTGACCCTGACCAGGCAGAATGTGCGCGACCTCGACCAGATTTTTGATTTTCTGCTCGAAGAAAAGATCCCCCGGGCCTGCTTCTACCACCTTGTTTACTCAGGGCGCGGCAAGAGCGAAGACGATCTCAGTCACGAAGAAACGCGGCAGGCGCTCGACATTATCTGCAGGCGCACCAGAACCGCGATTGAGTCAGGCATCGACCTCGACATTCTTACGGTCGACAACCATGTAGACGGCCCATATATCTATCTTAAACTTCTTGAAGAAAACCCTGCAAAAGCAGCAGAAATGCGCAAACTTCTCGAATGGAACGGAGGCGGCACCTATTCAACCGGCGTTGGTATCGGCGACGTTGACTGGGTGGGCGATGTTCACCCCGACCAGTTCTGGCAGGACAAAACCTTCGGCAACGTTCGCACCCGCAAGTTTTCTGATATCTGGCTCGATACTTCTGACGAGCTGATGGCTGGCCTGAAGAACCGCCTGCCCCTTCTCAAGGGAAAATGCGCAACCTGCCGTTTTCTGAAAATGTGTGGCGGCGCGATGCGTGTCAGAGCCTTCAGGGTCTACGATGACCCCTGGATGCCCGACCCGGCCTGCTACCTGTCTGATGCCGAAATTGCAGACAAAGCCTGAATTACCAAAAATTGACGGTAATGGCAAGCCACGGGGCATTGATGTAAGGGCTCGCAATGGGTTATAGTGAATCAAGCGTTGATTATTTGACTGGCGCGTAGCGCCGCAAGGGGGATGAGCATGGCAGGAAGTCGTAAAAGGATAATAGAGGACGAAATCACTGTTACCAATAATGCAAAAAGCACGCGGCGCTATTCATACGCCGATTATCTTAAATGGCCAACTGAAGAGCGTTTTGAGCTGATCAACGGGGTCATTCACGACATGAACGCGCCCATGCGGGTTCATCAGAAAATTTGTATCGAACTCACCAGGCAGTTCGCCAATTTCTTTCTGAATAAGACCTGTGAAGTTTATGCTGCGCCCTTTGACATCAGGCTGCCAACAAAATCAAAAGATCCAAAGAAAATTTTCGATGTGGTTCAGCCTGATCTTTCGGTAATCTGCGATCCCGAAAAACTCGACGACATGGGTTGCCTGGGCGCACCCGATCTGGTTATCGAGGTTTTGTCGCCTTCCACATCATCTAAAGATCATATTAAAAAGCGGGCTCTTTATGAGCGGTCGGGGGTCAAAGAATACTGGCTGGTTTCAAACGAAGAGCGCATTGTCTGGGTTTACCAACTGCTCAACGGGCAGTTTCAGAAACCAGAAATATACAACGATGAAGATGATGTTTCATCAGTGCTTTTTCCAGAGCTGATCGTCAAGGTAAGCACGATTTTGCCGCCGGCCCCCGAAGGCTTTTACCGCAACGACTACAGCGGCATCAGACAAATAATAGTCGAGTAAACCACCGCCTGTGGGTCATCATGTCAGTTTTTAGCACGGCAGTTTCAGAATTTAATTCAGATGGGGTGTAATTATGGCAATTTCCGTAAAAGATTTGGAAAACGCAGTTAAGCAACTTTCTGAAGACCAGCTGCAGAGCTTTCGAGAATGGTTTGAACGCTTTGATGCAAAAAAATGGGATGAAGAAATTTTAAAAGATTCTGAATCAGGAAAGCTGAATTCTATTATCAGCAAGGCTGTTGAAGAACATAAAGCAGGCAAAACAAAACAATTATGAAGCATTTCGCCAGTTCTTCTTTCTGGGCTGCTTATGATTCAATGCCTTCCAGAGTAAGAAAAACAGCTGATAAAAGCTATCTGCTTCTTAAAAAAGACCCGAAACATGCCTCATTAAACTTTAAGCAGATCGGGCGACTCTGGTCAGTGAGAACCGGAATAAAATACCGGGCTCTGGCCGTAGAGGTTGAAGATGGGTTGCTCTGGTTCTGGTTAGGCAGCCACTCTGATTATGACAAGCTTATTAAAGAATTAAGTTGAAGCACTCAGATTAACCATGTTTTCGGTCTTCATGATTGTGTTCATCAGTGTTAATCCGTGGCAAACTCTTCTTCTCTGGTCTGCTAGCTCTGTTCATTCATCTCCCAATCTGTGTTGATCAGTGTTCATCCGTGGCAAATTCTTCTTCTTCTCTGGCCTGCAAACTCTGTTCTTTCATCTCCGAATCTGCGTTGATCAGTGTTCATCCGTGGCAAACTCTTCTTCTCTGGTCTGCTAGCTCTGTTCATTCATCTCCCAATCTGTGTTGATCAGTGTTCATCCGTGGCAAATTCTTCTTCTTCTCTGGCCTGCAAACTCTGTTCTTTCATCTCCGAATCTGCGTTGATCAGTGTTCATCCGTGG